>JBCCIP010000015.1:0-112350 GCA_039111475.1 Pseudomonadota bacterium
AAATAATCAGTGGCAAGTACTGATCACTTGAGATGGAACTTCCGTGAGGCTTTCCGCCTCGCAACTGAGATTGAAAATAATTTTGCTGATACACCGTCTGCTCAGAATGCTAAAGCGCTCAAAGCACAGATTATGACTCCTAGTTTAAATCTGGCAATCGAGCAGGTTCAATTACCGAAAAAGCATGCCTTAGGACATGTGAGTTTTCGAAATGTGGAGGAGGTCTATTTTCGTATTGTTGAAGTGGATCCAGAACGAGATTTTAACCGGCCAGTGGTAGAGGTGATACCAGACTTGCTTCGCCAGACTGCGGCGGAGCAGTGGTCAGTAGAACTACCCAATGCTGGTGATCATCAGCAGCACACCACTGAGTTTATCTTGCCTGCTCTTGACTTAGGAAGATATTATCTGATTGCTTCTGCCGATCCAGACTTTCCCGCAGGAGGAAACCATACTGTTCTTCTTGAGTTTTGGGTGTCGCAATTGTCAACAGTTTATGAAACGGATCAAGCAGCTGGAGAGCTTTCCGTAATGGTAATTGATCGTGCAAATGGTAGCTCTGTACCCAATGCCCAAATCTACCTTTGGGAAAGCCAAAGAGATCGTGGTCGTCGCCAGCTTGTTCGCACACGTCGATTCATTACGGATACAGAAGGCCGTGTAGTATTCGAGCAAAAGGAGCTTCAGGACATTATGATCCAAGTCATATCTGGAGAGGATCAACTCTTCCTGCGAGATCGGCGATATCTCAGGGTGGGAAATCGTCAGGAAAAGGAAGTGCAGCAAATACAGTTCTTCACGGATCGTGGATTGTATCGACCAGGGCAGACGGTATATTTCAAAGGTTTAGTTACGGTTAACGAATCTCGCATTCCACGCATTGTTCCCAATGAAAAAGTGGAGGTCAGCCTTATGGATGCCAATCGTCAGGAAGTGGAAACGCTCACGCTTACTACCAATCGCTTTGGCAGCATCAGCGGGCAGTTTACGCTACCTCAAGGTGGACTTCTCGGAAGGATGAGTTTGTATGCCAAACCAATGGGCACCTGGTATTCACTTAGAGTAGAAGAGTATAAACGCCCACGTTTTGCGGTAGAAGTTTCCGATTTGGAAGATGAACCGGCATTAAATAAGACGATTACAATCAAAGGAACCGCGCTGTCCTATGCCGGCCCTGCGATTGAAGATGCGGAGGTTAAGTATACGGTCATGCGTTCGGTTCGCAGACCATGGTACAGCGGTTATGCCTGGCGGCGTTTTTCTTTTGAAAGAATGCCAGAACAGACGGTCACAGTAGGTACGACCCGTACCGATGCTGCCGGAGCTTTTGACTTCGAATTTATGGCTGAGGCAGATGCAGACATTTCGGCCGATTTTGTGCCGGACTACACCTTTAGAGTTAATGTGGAAGTCGTTGATGGCACTGGTGAAACTCGTTCAACAAATAAGCTAATTCCGTTAACAAAGCATCCGTTTATGCTGCAATTATCTTCACCGGAGGCCGCTGATCGCTTAGCGGGTGTGGAGTTAAGTGCGGCATGTAAAAACTTAGCTGGTGCAGAACTTACCAAAACAGTAAGCTTAAGCGTAATTCGTCTTCAAACGCCTACCCAAAATTACAACCGACGGTACTGGAACTTTCCGGATACTGTGAGTATCTCCGAGCGTACTTTTCGGAAACGATTACCACAATTTGCATACGCGAAAAACGAACTGGCAGGATATTGGCCTGATGCAGGATCAATTGACCAACGCACCTTCGAACTAACAGGAACAGATACAATACGGCTCGCCACAGTTGGTTGGCAGGTAGGCCATTACAAAGCGGTGTTACTTGTGGTAACAGAAGAAGGTGATACCCTTCGAACAGAAACAAAATTTCGCTTAGATGATTGGAGGAGGAAGGAATTCGCAACAGGAACACCAATTCAGCTCAGAGCGGTATCAGAAAGAAAACTAGAACCAGGACAGCAGGCTCGCCTAATGCTAGCGAACAATGAAGGACCAGTAAGCGTTTGGGGCCGATGGAGAAATATGCATAGCGGACTTGCTCAGGGATGGCAAAGTAGCGAAGCTCCATTGCATTTTGATTTGACGGAACGAGAGCGTGGCGGCCTTGCCTGGCAAGGTTTCTACGTTTGGAATAACCGTTATTATTCACTAGACCACAGATGGTTAGTACCATGGTCCAATAAGAAACTTGATATTCAGTTTGAGACCTTCCGCAGCAAACTTTATCCTGGTCAGGATGAGGAATGGACCTTACGGATCGATGGCCCAGACAAGGATGCTGTTTCAGCCGAAGTCTTGGCAAGTATGTATGATGCCAGTTTGGACCAAATTCTGCCATTCACTTGGCGTTTTCGTCCATTTGGGTCTGGTGTCAATGGCGTGAGTGTTTTACCACTTGGTTTCCAACAGCGGACTATTTACATAGCAGTGCAGCATGATAATGAGTCAATAAGAGCTCATCAGAAAGTATACCCTCGTCTGCAAAATATGGGGAGTTTGGGTTATGGTGGCGGTAGAGGAGCTCCGCGCACCTATTCTGCCAATGCACCAAGGGGGGCGGTACTGGAGTCGGAAGCGAACACAATTGATGCGGCAGATATTGCAGGATTGCCTACCAGAAACGTTAATGCTATGGCTGCTACCACTGCCGGTGTCATGTCAGAAGATGATGGAGACCTTAGCAAAAAGGCTAATGAGGAACAAACTAATCAAGAGAATCCACCTGCTGCAGTCCGCACAAATTTGGCAGAAACGGCCTTCTTTTATCCACAGCTGGCCACAGATGAGAATGGTAAAGTAGTACTGAAGTTCAAAAGCCCGGAATCACTGACCAGCTGGAAGTTACAAGTCCTAACGCATGATGCTGATCTCGCTTATGCATTGCAGACTAAAGAGGTGGTTACGCAAAAAGAACTCATGGTGCTCCCCAATGCACCCCGTGTGATACCAACCCAGATCGGTTTTTTCCCAGGCCAGATGCATGGGTGTGTAATTGTCCTGCGGAATTTTCAGATCTGAATTGGTGGCCTGTTGCCATTCAAAATGCTGTGGCAGTTTCAACTCATCCCAGATTGGGGAAAACATGCCAATTTTTTTCGCAGCTGGAAGTGGCCATACCGCGCCGGTTGATCCTTGAGGCGCCCAAAGCTTATAACCTTCCACTTCCATTTCGTTTTGTCTCGCTTCGCCGCCAAACATGTCGTGGTTATCGAGAATCAGTACGCGTGCGTCAGGGTTCTGCTTGCGATAGGTATACGCCGCTGTGCAGCCCGCAAAGCCTGCGCCTACCACCACTAAATCGTATTCTTGATCACTGTCTTTTGCGTTTTTAAGTCGACCTGCAAAATCGTCGTTGCGAAATGTATGCGCTGCATTCACTTCAGCATGCGTATTACCATTCGCGTCTGCGTAGTCGCCAATACCGCCAGGACCCGTCCACTTTTCATCAAGACCGGTGAGCGGCAACGGCATAGTATTGCCAAGTTTGAACGTACTGGGTTTAGGTGCAGCAGCGGACGCGCCGGGTGCGGCGGTTGATAGCAATGCTGCTCCGCTTCCAACCAGCGTGCTACCTACGAAGTCTCTGCGGCTAATGGGCTTGTTTATCGTTTTATCCGAGTCTTGCTTAGCCATGTTCGCGCTCCTTATTCCATATCAAATTTACCAAACACGTACATCTCACCGTGAGACCACCACTCGCCGTCGATATTTTCCCATACGAACAGCATCTTGAATGTGAACGGCTTTTCTCCGGATTCGGCGGATGGTGTTACGTGGAAGTTAACCCAGTCCCAACCTGCATCACCGTTAAGCACTGTTTCAAATGACTCAATCCGAACGTTCCCACCGATAACTTCTTCATAGACGGGCCGCAATTCCGCACGGCCAATTTTGGTCGTGCCATCAGGCCCAGTTGAAATGGCCTGTTCGGAGTAGAAGCGAGTGAGTATCGGTTCTACATTATTTGCGGCAAACGCCGCTTCTTTCATATCGTATTTACTGCGAATGGCCGTTTTGAAATCGACCAGCGGATCGGCTGCCGATTCCGCGGACTGCTGGATTGGGGTCTCTGCGCAAGCGACCAAGGCAATGGCCAGCACAAGAATGAAAGAGAGATTTGGCATGAGCATTTTCCTGAGATTATCGAATTATTATTGGTCGGTCGACCTATTATTTGTCATTCGACAAAATATATCAAAGACTTTATAGTCACAAGCAATTTTTGTGTTTTCCGGGATGTATTCATGCAGTCACTTGCCAGAAAGGGAACAGCTACTCGCCGCGCTGGCGCCGAAACCGCCGCAAAGCTCATTGCGACTGCGCATGATTTGCTAGAGACCGAACCGCTTGCACGATTTAGCATGCGCAATATTGCTGAAAGCGCCGGCGTAAGTCTGGCCAATCTCCAATACTATTTTCCGAAGCGCGAAGATCTGGTTCACGCCATGTCGATTGACCTCGACCAAAGATACCGACAGGCGCAAAAGAACGTGCTCGCAGACATCGATATCAATTCGCCGCTTGAGCGATTTAAAGCGGTTCTTCGCTACCAGCTGGAAGACATTACGCTCAAAGAGACGCGCCAATTCTTTATTCAGTATTGGGCACTGGCGGGCTCCATGGATGATTTTGAGGGCGAGTACCTGAGAGATCTTTATGCCTTTGATGTACAGCAAATCAACGAACATCTAGCGGCACTGCGACCCGAACTGTCAAACACGAGATTGATGGAAATATCTACGATGATTGCTGCTATGATTGAGGGCTTAATGCTAATGATCGGCGGCAAGAATCAGGCAAAAACAATGAAAGCTCAACTGGTAAATGCCGCGCTAGAGAGTGCCATGGCAGTCGCACTGGCGGAATAAAACACTATTGAATTTCTCTTTCTTACGGCAGCTAAGCCAACCTTTTCCGCAACGAAATAGCGGGAGAAAAGCACTACTTGACACTGCAGCTACGGCGCTGTTTGTCGCTGTGTTCCTGTATATTCTGCAGCCATTCGATATGACTCGTTCAGGCATTCCACCGTTATGGCACAGTTTGGCCTATGGGTTCGTTACATTCACCGTGAATGTGGGCTACGATGCATTCTGCGAAAGAGTACTTAGGCTAAAAACAGACGTCGAATCCTGGACGCTCTGGAAATGGATAGTTCGAGTCACCGGACTGATCATATGCATTGCGATCGCGAACTTTTTTTATTTCAACTACAGCCATAACTGGAGCTACTTTTATCCTGGCGCTCTCGGCCGCATGATTCTCAATACATTCTTCGTTGGTCTGTTCCCTACCATTGCCTTTGGCCTGATCGTACAATTAAGGGCTGCACAAGCAAACGTGCACAGCGCCGCAGAAATAGAGGCTTCGCCTGTCAGCAACTCGGCGCAGGCCGAAGCGTCGCTGATCAATTCTGAGGCAAGCAACGTGCTCATTGGTGACCCGCGCTCTGACGGCCTGGAAATTAACTCACACAACATTCGCTATGTAGAAGCAATGCAAAACTATGTATCAGTCTGTCATATAAGCAACGGCAAGCTCAGCAGGCATTTGATACGCCAAACCTTGTCTGCAACTCTAGAGCAATGCCAAAGCAGCGGCGTAATCCGATGCCATCGTTCTTTTCTGGTCAATACAGAGTGCATTAGATCCGTTCAGGGCAACGCGCAAGGCCTCAAACTCACATTGAATGACATCAGTGATACAGAGATTCCGGTATCGCGGCCATACATCACTGATCTGAAGCAGATTCTCGAATAACTTACAGCCCACCTGCAATTGCCGGCGTGCAGTTGGTCCCAAAGAACTCGATTCGTCACGCAAGCGTGTAATCCATCCCAAATGCGTTTTTCTTTTTTGTCATTCGGGCTAATTTAAAAGCCGCAGATAAACGAGGAGAACGCGCAATGAGTGAGCTTGCTTTCAAAGTATTCCTGATGGTGCACATCGTCGCCGGATCACTAAGCTTGATCTTATTCTGGATACCCGTACTGGCCAAAAAAGGAGGCCTGAACCACCGGAAGATTGGCGCCTTGTATGTAAAGCTGATGTGGCTGGTAGTCTTCAGTGCAGCCCTGATGAGTTTGATAAACCTTTTCAGTGATCGAATTGTTCAGGCCATATTTCTTGGCTTTCTTGCCTTGCTTACGGCCAAGCCGCTGTGGCTGGGTATTGCGATTCTTAAAAACAAAAAGGTGCTTCACCCAGCGTTTAGACGCACAGCATTTACTCTGAATAGTCTATTGCTGGCCTGCGGTTTGGCGATGATTGCCTACGGACTGTCACTGCTTGGCGAAACGGTATCCTATCTGATGATCACCTTTGGTGGGCTTGGAATGCTGGGGTTGCGCGATTTGCTCGCAATAATCGGGTCAAAACACGACAGTTCCGACTGGCTGAGGGGGCACATACGCGACATGATTATTGGCGGCATTGCCGCGCACACCGCATTCTTTGCTTTTGGCGCCAGTCAATTCACGGCATCAATTTTCTCAGGCAACTGGGTAACTATTCCCTGGTTGGCTCCAACGGTGATTGGTACTGCAGGAATATTTTATGCGACGGCGAAGTTTGTCAGAACACCCGCTAAAGCAGAAGCTGTTCAGTAGGCGACCTTACTAACGCCGCAAATAGTCAGTGGCACGCTTGCAGGCCTTTTCCACCAACATAGGCGTTAGTTCTTTCGCTGTCTGGGTTTCAGAACGGGTATGTACCCACCCTAAATAAGTGAAACCTCGCGCCAGGAAAAACAGCGGCAAGGCATCAATTTGAACTTGCGGCAGTGTGCGGTTTTCCTGATAGCCGGCAATCAAAGCATCTTGTACGCTGGAAAAGTGGTCTTCATCCATGTCGAAGTAAAGCGCTGTCGCAATATCAAAAAGGTGCCAACCGAAACCCGCATCATCGAAATCGATCAGGCGAACTGAGTTGCCATCCACCAACACGTTTTCAGAAACGCAGTCAGCATGAATCATGCTGTAGCGGTCTGTATTGTCTGAGTCTGCATGGTAGGCTGTTAGGTCCCGATACACTGCGTCTCTTGCTTCTAATAGCAGCGCCCGCTGTGGCGAGTTTAGCGATCCAAGCTGCCAAAATGGGCCCCAGAACGGCTGCTCACCCACCAGCCCTTCCACATCCCAGGAATGACGTGCAAACCCCTTGGGCAACGACCAATCAACAGCTTGGTTATGTAGCCTGGCCATCAGGCTTCCGATGGTGCGGTAAGCATTTACAAGCGCTTCTGTGTCTTCGGTGTTTTCCTCTACGGCACCGAGTTGTTCGCCATCCACCCACTCAAACAAATCGATTTGCCTGGGTTCAGGCACACCGCCTGCCTTCAGCACTACAAAGGGTTCTCCTGTGCTGGTTGGTACCAAACTGGGTACCAATATGCCTGCATCTGCCAGCGCACTCATCCATTGCAGTTCAGAGCGCAACTCAGTATCCGTATGATATTCATGGCGATGTATCCGCAGAGCAAAACGCTCTCCTTCAGGTGTGGTGAGTTTGAACACAGCGTTTTCGCGGTACTTGATCAAGCCCAGTGCACTGCCCTGCAATCCCCAGTGAGTCAGAGCAGCGTTCGCTAATTCACCCATAGCATGGGCCTGACCATCGTCGTCTAATTGATAAAAATCAGTCATAACAAGCTCGCATTAATCATTTCTCTCATCAAAGTGCAGCAAAGCATTCGTCCAGAGTAGCCAGAAGCTGCGCGGCATTGTCTTTACCAAACGGCATGGGCGGGCGCAGTTTGAGGATATTGTCGTTACTGCCAATCTTGCTTATCAATACGCCACGTTTACACATCATATTTATCAACCGACCGGCGACGTGCTGAATCGGCGCTTTTGTTTCGCGATCCTCGACCAGCTCCAAGGCGAAAAACAAACCCTTATCACGTACATCACCAATGATCTCGTATCGGCTCTGCAGCTCCTTCAGGCCATTTGCTACGAAGCGACCTGTTTCCACAGCGTTTTCCAGCAGTTTCTCTTCTTGCAGCACATTGAGAACCGCCATACCGACCGCGCATGAGACTGGATTACCACCAAATGTATTGAAGTACATGCTCCATTCGCCAAACGAATCCAACAATTCTGAACTGACAATAACGCCCGCTAACGGGTGTCCGTTGCCCATGGGCTTACCCAGCGTAACAATATCAGGCACAACGTTTTCGCCCTGATGCGACCACCAATGATGCCCGGTGCGACCAAACCCGCCTTGTACTTCGTCCGCAATAAACACCCCGCCCGCTGCTCGTACGTTAGCAACGGCTTTTTCCATAAACCCTTGAGGCACATTCACAAGGCCTTCATTGGCGAATTCCGGGCACAGTAATAGCCCGGCAAAACCAACACCTTCCTCCTCAAACTCTTCAATAGCAACTTGAACGCAATTAGCGTAGTAATCCGCCAACTCACTATCAGCAATGCCATCAATGCTCTTATAAGAATCAGGCACTGGAATACTCTTAACCCGTTTAGTGCTTGCTGCATCCGGCATAAACTCAGTGCCTAATTCCGCCACCGCTTCAGTATTGCCATGGTAGGCGCTGTTGGTTACGATTATTCCTTGCTTACAGGTATGATATCGGGCCATGCGCAAGGCCTGTTCATTGGCCTCGCTGCCGGTGCACATAAACATGGCAGAAGAGAGAGAATCGTCAAACAATGAGGTTAATCGCTCGGCGTAGTTCACGATGTTCTCATGCAGGTAGCGGGTGTGTGTATTGAGAGTCGAAGCTTGATTGGTGAGAGCTTCTACAATGCGAGGATGGCAATGTCCTACGTGGGGTACGTTATTGTATACATCCAGGTAGCGTTTGCCGTTGGCATCCCATACCCATACGCCCTCCCCTTTTACCAACTGTAAGGGCTGTTCGTAAAAAAGCGGTGAATGCTTGCCAATCGTTTTAAAACGCCGCTGCAGCAAATCTTCGTTCATACCAATACCTACTGTGACTACCTCTCAGCCTGACCCACGCCAGGTCTGGCAGGCGCGTAATATGAATTACTGAAACGGTATGATAGCCTCAAACCCTACTACGTCGGACAAATTTCTTAACACAGGCTTTTAGTATGAAACTGAACCCCAACAACACCTGGCGCCTTGTACAGGAACGCATGGAGCAGGAAGAAGACCCAAAGACACGTCGTAATCTGGAGCTTGTATTGCAACATATGAAGAGCGAAGCGCAAGGCGATATTGAAGGCGTGGTTGATACCTTATGTGAAAACCCCAAGTATGTTACGCACGATGTTCCCGACGAGCCGAGCATGAATCCCAGCGGCGACAAAGATGCTGTGCGCGCTTTTTATGACCTCACGATTGTTCAAACCGGCGCGCATCAACTGGAACTGAATTGTGATCGCGTAATCGCTGATCATGAATCAGTGGTTACCGAAGGTGTGATGCGTATGGCCTATCCTGGTGCGACACTCGCCGCCATGGGCGTACAGGTGGAAGACCCGGATGCCTTTTACTTGTACCAGACGAGAATGAGTGTAGTCTGGCCGGTAGACGCCGAATCTGGATTGCTGACAGGCGAAGAGACATATACCGGTACTGACGGATTTGCCGGTATTGCTGAGCGAATGATCACTGCGGCAGATATTGTCCCACTCTCGATATAGCTTTTAAATTAGAAACAAGAAAGGAAACGCAATGCCTTTAGCCGTCACCCCCACCAACTCAAGCTGCGGCGCCCTGGTCTCTGGCGTGGATCTGTCGCATGAATTATCCGACGACCTGATCGCCGAGATCCGGTCGCACTGGACAGAGCACAAAGTACTGGCATTTCCTGATCAGCACTTAAGTGATGATGACCTCGAGAGGTTCACGCTGTGTTTTGGCGAATTTGGCGAAGACCCGTTTTTTGGTCACATTGAAGGCCATGAACACATCGCCGCAATTCAGCGCAACGCCGATGAGAAAACCCCAATATTTGCGGAAATTTTTCATTCCGATTGGAGTTTTCTCGACATACCGCCGGCGGGAACCATGCTGTATGGAATCACCATACCACCCATGGGTGGCAACACCTTGTTTGCCGATCAGGTAGCCGCCTACGAAAGCCTTCCCGATGCACTTAGGGAAACAGCGGACAGTCTCACGGCTATTCATTCAGCCGAGCTTGGGTATGCGCCGGATGGTGCGTATGGCGAGAACGATCGGGACGGCGGGCGCAGCATGAAAATCCTTCCCAGTGAGCGCGCCAGAGAGAAACGTGAGCACCCCTTTGTAAGAACTCATCACGAGACTGGTAAGAACGCATTATTTTCTTCCGCTGCTTACATACAAGGCTTTGCCGGATTGGAAAAAGCGGACAGCGATGCGCTTTTGATAGAGTTTTACGCGCATCAAAGTCGCGAAGAATTTGTGTACTCGCACCCATGGCAAAAGAACATGCTGGTAATGTGGGACAACCGATCACTTCTGCACGCGGCTACCGGAGGCTATGACGGTTACGATCGCTTACTTCACCGCACTACTATTGCCGATACGCAGTTCTGATTCCGCCATTCAAAAGATTAGCAATTATGGACTTGGCGAGATGTTACGACATGGGTCTCGCGGCCGTTATGAAGGCCGCGCTGATTAGCGAAGGCATTGAAGTGTTAGACTACAGTGGTTCTGGGCATGTTTCCATCGCTGGCGCAGATCATTCGTACTACGTAAAAGTTCCAGAACAAGAATACACGCAGGCAAAGCAAATACTTGTGGATGCCGGCTTCGAGAAATACATCATTTGATGGTTTTCAAATTCTAAAAAACCGGCATCCCGGCGAGATAAGGATGCAGCCAGGCAACAACACCAAAAACCGCAATACCGATACCTATCACTTTAAGGTCACCGACCAATCCTGGGGCTTCCGGTTTCTGCCACGCGCCTTCCCGTCGGTTAATAAAAAGCATCTGCAAGACGGCCCACACCAGGAGCCCGCCAAACAGCAGCACCGATCGACTATCACCATTCATTAAAAGATGGGCAATCGACCAAACAACAACACTGGTCAGTTGCGGGTGACGTAAAAAACGTTTTATGGATGTTGGCGGTTTGGACGCAACGAACAACACCAGCGCCACCACCATCAAGCCGATCCCTACCGGCCTGAACACCGGGTCCGCCAGATATACTAATGTTGGTGTGGATGATCTCCAACCGAATACAATCATTGTCAGGGAAGCCAGCAGCAACAGAGAAAAACTTCCCATGTAACCGCCTTCGCCCAGCGCTCCTTTCCAGGATTGTTTTAGGCCCGGCAGCAGCGACGGAATAAAGTGTACGAAAGACCACAGAAGCAAACCAGCAATTAATAGGCTCATACAATGTCCCCACTCTTGTATCGCTTGATACTACGCCGCAAATCAGTGAAATTCCACAATAAGCCGCCAATAAATACGCAGAACCGCCGGTGCGTTCTTGTCGCAAAAAGTCCGTGATTGCAGACTATCCAGTGAAATCACGCACACACTGCTCGAATGGAATAATTTCCACACCTTAGGCATACTCACACGCGCAAAAATATAATTGTGGGAATACGCCATGTCGCCGAATACCGTAGACGTCAATAGTCCTAGATCATTGTCTGCTGCAATTTACCTTGGCGTGATCGGCGCGGCCGTATTTATTGTCCAGCCTGGTTTTGTACAAGGGCTGGTCGGATTTTACGGTTTCTCCGAGCAACAGGCTGGTTACATCGCATCAGCTGAAATTTGGGGCCTGGCGTTAACAACCGTTTTGCTAGCGCTAGGAGGCCACAGAGTGCGTTGGCGTCGCGTTCTGAAAACGTCGATCATTGTTTTCGCTCTGGGCAACGTTGCCGCTGTATTCACCCAGGACTTCACGCTGTTCAGCGGCATGCGTTTTGTCGCCGGCATGGGCTCGGGCGGTTTGGTGTCGCTTACCTTTACTATCATAGGGCTGACTCAACGAGCAGATCATAATTTTGGCTATTTGATCATGGGGGTTCTTAGCTACGGCGCGCTGGGACTGTGGATTATGCCCTGGGCGCTGGAAATCGCAGGCATGCATGGCGTGATTATTTTCTTCGCCATGTTTGGGTTCAGTGGTTGGCCATTCATTGCACACATGCCGGATTCTGGGAAAGAGCAACGGCAAGTTGAAGCTGATGCATTAGATCTTTCGGGTCTGTTTCGCTGGTGCGCAATTATTGCCATGTTCACCTACTTCTTTGCCCAAGGAGTTATTTGGGCTTATTTGTTTCTAATTGGCACGAATGGCGGCGTCAGCGCACAAGGTGTTGCGAATGGATTAATGTTATCGCAGTTTCTTGGTATCGTCGGCGCTTTTGTACCCGCTCTTCTGGGCAATCGCTATGGAAGAATTTTCCCCCTAACGATTGGAATAATTGGCGGCTCAATTGTGCTGTATGCATTATTCGGCGAGTTCACGGCAATGGTATATGCAGTTACCGTTTGCATTTACAATTTTTTCTGGAATATGACTCACCCTTTTCTTCTGGCTGCTATGGCGAGCTTCGACCAGCATGGCCGGGTAGTTGTCTATGCGGTCGCAGCACAAATGCTAGGGCTGGCGGTTGGGCCAGCCTTCGCGGCCACATTGCTGGAGGGAGCTGACTACGCGCGAATAATTACGGCGGGCATCATCTTGTTTATCGTTTCATGGCTGCTTATGTTAGTGCCTTTGATCAATCATCGACGACAAAGTGCCGTGCTACCTTAAGCTCAAATATCAGCTTGCTTGTCTTTGATCTATCGCGTGCTGCAATTGGATCAGCTGTTTCGCTTGTTCCAGATGCAACAACTCAACCATCGTGCCATTCAACTTAATTACGCCTTTGCCCTTATTTTCAGGCAGCGTAAACGCAGCAATTATTTCGTGTGCATTGGTGATGGCTTCTTCGGAAGGTGCGAACACACGGTTGGCTGCTTCTATTTGAGATGGGTGTATTAGCGTTTTCCCATCAAAACCCAGACCTCTTCCATGCGCACACTCTGCCTCAAGACCTGCTTCATTCCCAATCTCGTTATACACGCCATCAAGAGCCACTAAATCGAACGCACGTGCGGCTAGCAGAGTAAGACCCAGACTTGGCTGCATATTCGCTCTGTCGGGGCTAGGCAAGGCACGCAACTCTTTTACCAAGTCGTTGGGTCCCAGCATAAATCCGGCCAATCTCGTTGTTGAAGCGCTAGCCGCGATCCGTTGGATATTCAGAATTGCCAGCGGCATTTCAATCATTACCCAGAGCAAAAATGTCGCTGGCGCTTTTGCGTCATTTAATATTTCATTCAGCTCAATAATATCGTCAGCTGTTGTGATTTTTGGTACCAACACGCCATCTGCCTGACTGCGCACAGCCATGTCGATATCGGCCCTTCCCCATGGGGTATCCAGCGCATTGCTTCTTACTACTACTTCTCGGTAACCATAAGCGTTTTCTTGCAGCGCGGCTTCCACTAGACCCCTCGCATCTTGCTTGGCGTCAGGTGCTACGGAATCTTCAAGATCGAGAATAATCATGTCAGCGGCCAAAGTGCGGGCTTTCTCCAGCGCACGCGCATTCGCACCAGGCATGTACAGGCATGATCGACGAATTTTGGGCTCACTTTTTGAAGACATGCGTCAACTACCAATCAGTCTGAGAACGAATCGAGGTAGATACTAAATGATCGTGCGGGGAAAACAATGCCCACTTATTGCTAGCTGGCACGTTTCAAGGCATTAATTATCCTCTTTGACACAAAAGCTGTTGATGCCTTGCAACTGCGTATATCATTAACGTGTTGAATCAACAGGCCCTACGATTTTACGCATATTGATAAGCAAAACTGAAGGTAATGATCAATGATCAGGTTTACATTAAATGGGCAGGCAGTATCAAGCGATGTGAGTGATGACACACCTCTGCTGTGGGTGGTTCGTGACGAATTCAAACTAAAAGGCTCCAAATTTGGGTGTGGAGCTGGTCTGTGTGGCGCTTGCACCCTACATATTGATGGTAAGGCGCAACGCAGTTGTGTGTTGCCCATATCAGTTGTTGCTGGAAAAGCAGTTACAACGATAGAGGGTTTGGGTTCACCGCAAGAAATGCACCCTCTTCAGAAACGATGGGCTGAATTGGGCGTTCCGCAGTGTGGATATTGTCAATCTGGCCAGATAATGTCAGCGGCTGCACTGCTCAGTGCCAATTCTGAACCAACGGAAGAACAAGTTGAGCAAGCGATGGCAGGTAACATTTGCCGCTGTGGCTGTTATCCTGGCATCAAACAGGCAATTATGGATGTGGCCAAACTGTCTGTTACGGAGAACGAAGCGGTCGCGTACTACACGCCAAAATCCCATGAGCGTGAAGCATGAGCATGACTGATTCATTACAGGAAACAAAAGTGGATGCTCTGCTGAGCAACGCAAGCCGGCGCGAATTTTTGCGCCGCTCCGGCATTGTGGGTGGCGGTTTGATTGTTGGTGTGTCGTTAAGCAGTTGCAGCGACGTTGGCCCTGCGATTGACGCTAGCAAAGGCAAGTTCACACCCAATGCCTTTCTGCAAATTAGCAGCGATGGGGTTATAAATTTTCATAATCCGCGTGACGAAATGGGCCAGGGTGTCTATATGGGCCTAACCACACTGATCGCGGAAGAGTTAAATACTCATCCTGACAAAATAAACGTGGTCATTGTTGATGCGCACCCGGATTACGCCGCACCGAGCTCAGGTTTTCAGGCCACCGGTGGTAGCGGCAGTATTCGCGATCACTACCTGCCGCTGCGCCAGGCCGCGGCCAATGCCCGTGAGTTATTGCTGCAAGCGGCCGGCACCAGCCTGGGTGTTGCCGCAGATAAATTACGTCTTCAAGACGCTAGAATTCTTCATGGCAGCAAGGACTACTCCATAGGTCAGTTCGCCGATGCTGCCGAAGCCCTGCCACTGCAGAATGATGCTGCACTTAAGTCACCGGGCCAGTTCCTGTTCATTGGCAAGGAAATTCCCAGAATTGACGCCATCGCAAAGTCAACAGGCACGGCACCATATGGCATTGACGCCGACATGGAAAACCTGCACAGAGCCGTGGTGCGCCACTCGCCAGTGCCCGGTGGGAAGGTAAAGTCTTTTGATGCCAGCAAGGCTAAAGCAGTGCCCGGTGTGGTTGATGTGATAGAAATTCACACAGGTGTCGCGGTCGTTGCTGAACATTATTGGCCGGCGAAAAAAGCAGCTGCACTGATTGATGTTGAATGGGATTCACCGAAAGAATTGAGCGGTGTATCGTCTGCCAGCATTCGTGCCGACTATGAGGCGGCAATGCGCAGCGATGAAGGCGAGGTGTATGTAGAGACAAATGATGCACCAGACACTGGCGCAGCGGAATACACTCTAGAAGCTGATTACTGGAGCCCCTACCTCTCCCATTCACCCATGGAACCAATGAATGGAACAGTGCGCATCCAGGGTGACACAGCCGAGGCCTGGGCGGGCAGTCAGGGCCCCATTACTGTGCAAGGTATGGTCACACGTTACGCCGGCATCGATGCCGATAAAGTCACGGTGCACGGTTTGTTTTCCGGTGGAGGCTTTGGTCGTCGCGCCTATGTCACGCACGTAGGCGAGGCAGCAGCTCTCGCGCGTATCACTGGCCTACCAATCCAAGTTGTTTGGTCAAGAGAAACGGATACTCAAAACGGATGGTTCCGCCCCGCTAGCCTGGTGAATATTAAGGCCAGTTTGGATAGCGATGGAATTATTAATGACTGGCAGGCAAAACGCGTTGGCGCCAATATCACCCCAGAAATGGTCGCGCAGATTATGCCAGTGGTGTTGCCATCAGTACCCCAGGGTGTGGTTAACGTCGCCAGCGGTGTCGCTAGAAGCGCTCACGACGGATGGATTGTTGATCACAGCAGTCTGGAAGGTTTGTACGACGACTATGACTGGCCCAATAAACGCATCATTCACAAGTCGGTGAACCACGGCATTCCAACCCTGTTCTGGCGCTCCGTGGGTCACTCCTACACCGCGTTTGCTAAAGAATGTGCGGTAGACGAGCTTGCTTTACAAGCTAACATTGATCCTATTGAACTTCGACTTCGAAATTGCAGGAATAATCCGCGTCTGGCCAACGTCATCCGTCGCGCTGGAGAAGTGTATTCGAAAGGTGACACTGAGAATTCCAGGTTTTTGGGGTTCGCTGCTCACACATCGTTTCAGTCGCACGTCGCACAGGTCGCCGAGGTGTCAGTGGCGAACAACGATATCAGGGTACACAAAGTAACGTGTGTTGTTGATTGCGGTGTTGCAGTGAATCCGCAAATTGTGCGCGATCAGATGTCCGGAGCGATCATGTTTGGTTTAACCGCCGCACTCTATGGCGAAATAGATATTGTTAATGGCGCAGTCAAGCAAAGCAATTTTCATGATTACCCTATTTTGCGCATGACCGAAGCACCTGAGGTAGACGTTATTATTATTGACAGCGCCGAAGCCCCTACTGGCGTTGGCGAGCCAGGCCTTCCACCAATTGGGCCGGCTGTTGCAAACGCTGTGTTCCGAGCAACTGGGCAGCGGCTACGAGATATGCCATTGCGGCTCGCTTAAAGTTAGCCAGACCAAGCTACGATCGTAAAGAGGTCACCACGCCTTCTTGTATTACGTCTGTACTATATGCCTTTCGGCAGAACACCTCTCTCACCATAGGTGCAAAGTACTCTAGGTCTTTGCTGGAATAATCAGGATCGAACGACGCTTGATCCCAGCGCTCGCAAAACGTTTCGCACTGAGCAAAACAGGGATGGTCCTTAAATTCGTCCCGTGCATTGCGGTCCCAGCCATAATGATGAGCGTAATAAATCATTTGAAAGATGCCATGGTGCTCAACCACCCAGCAAACATCCCAGCGAACAAACGGGCGAATAACCTCGGCTGCAAATCGATCGTGATTTTGTGGCGCGAGTCCATCGCCAATGTCATGCAGCAATGCGCCCACCACCCAGTCAAGGTCGGCGCCATCGGCTTCAGCGCGTGTTGCTGACTGCAAGGCATGCTCCAATCGGGTAACTCGATACCCCTCCAGCGTGTTCTCACCATGTCGGTGCAACTCCTCCAGAATTCGCTCGGCGGTCTGCGCGTGGTAGTCCGCTTCGAATTCGTGCAGCAGTAAATAATCTTCCTTACTGCCATCTTTCATTTGAGTAAACGAAACAACATTGCTCATAAACAGATCCTCAATTCGATGCCTCGCTTAGCCCTGGCCCCGCTCTTCGTAAAATGCACGCAGTACCACAGGGCTTTCTGGGAGCGTTGAGCCACCATCAACAATGATGGTCTGACCGGTAATATACGAGGCCTCGTCACTGGCCAAAAACAGCATGGTATACGCAATTTCCTCCGGTTTACCTATTTCCCCTTTTGGGATGAGTGAGGCCATTTCTTTAAGTTCTTCATCATCCGCCAGAATACCCATGGCCTGGGTCATTATGTAACCGGGCTCAACCCCATTAACAGTAATATTTTCTCTCGCCAATTCCAGTGCTGCCGTTCGAATAAACGCATTCATGCCGCCTTTTGAAGCCGCGTAATTGGAGGTGCCAGGCATGGCCACCGTTGGGCCAGTGACTGAAGAAGTGAAGATAATACGCCCACCGCCTTGCTCACGGAAGTACGGCAAAGATTCCTGTGTTAGCCAGAAACCTGCTTTCATGTTAACGGCCAAGGTCTGATCCAATACATCGTCGGGCATGTCAGCAACGCTGTGCATGGGAAAGATAGCCGCGTTGTGAATAGCGATATCCAGCCGACCCCACTTTTTGACGGTGATGCCAAGCAAATTTTCAATCTCGGACCTTTGTCCAACATCACATTGCACTAGCATTGCTTCGCCGCCGGCGGCATTGATGTCGTCCACAGTTCGCTGGCCATTTTCTTCCGTTCGCGTTGCCACAACTACTTTTGCACCAGAATGTGCAAATACCTTTGCAATTCCCTCGCCGATACCTTGCCCGGAACCCGTCACTATGACGACACGGCCATCAAGATTTACCTGCATTGTCATGATCGTCCTCTCTGAAATAACTCGGTTTACTGATAACAAATAATTCCACGCGCGATACCTGGCTGCGTTAAGGCATCAACCATCATATTTTCTTGCCTGTTAGCGCATTCGGAATCACATCAATATTCCAGCGCGCTGTCTGCTCATAGGCATAGGCGATTTGCAGCAGAGCAAAGTCCTTATACCTTGACCCAATGATTTGCAATCCCATTGGCAATCCGTTAGACCCAAAACCGGCAGGTACATTAATGACAGGGCAACCTGCCAGCGTGCCGGGAATAACAACTTCCATCCATCTGTGGTAAGTGTCCATGGTTTTTCCAGCGATACTTTTGGGCCAATGGATACTCGCATCAAAAGGAAAAACCTGTGCGCTTGGCAAGACAAGAAAATCGTAGCGTTCGAACGCCTTCTGCAATGCGGCATACCAGCGGGCTCGCCCGGCAGATGCGGCGTAAACATCCAGCGCCGTAAGATCAGACGCGCCTTCCGCTTCCCATACAGCTTCCGGCTTCAGCTGCTTTCGCAACTCCTTGTTCTCATACAAGTCACCCATTCTGCCTCGGTTCAGCCAGTGGCGGAACACCAGCCAAATTTGCCATAACTCAGGCATGGAGAAATCCACGGCCGCATGCTCCACTGTCGCCCCTACCGCTTCGAAGTCCGACAAGGCCTTTTCAGACAGCTCGATTACACCCGCCTCCATCGCAAGATAACCGGAGAAATCACCTAACCAGCCTATGCGCGCTCCGTTGAAGTCTCGGCCCAAAGGTTGTTCAAATTCAGCGGCCCTCATTGGTAGCGAGCTGGGCGAACGCGCATCATGGCCAGCCATGGTGGCAAGCAAGCGAGCCGTATCGCTTACATTCCTGGCCATTGGTCCGTTGCATGGCAACTCTTCAATAAACGATCGGGACAATGGCACAAGACCCGGTGTGGGCCTGAAACCAATCACATTGTTGTATCCCGCAGGGTTACGCAGCGAGCCCATAAAATCGCTGCCGTCTGCGACAGGCTGCAATCTCAGAGCCAGGGCCGCGGCGGCTCCACCACTGCTTCCACCGGCTGTGCTTTTACCGTCGTAGGCATTTTTTGTCGCGCCAAACACGGTATTGTAGCTTTGCGAACCCAGGCCAAACTCGGGTACATTGCTTTTCCCCGTAACAATCGCCCCGGCCTGCTTCATACGGGCAATATGAATGGAATCGTCCTGTGCAACGTTGTCACGAAAAATAGGTGAGCCGTTGCTGGTAACAAAGCCTTTTGCATTGGCCAGATCCTTGATCGCAACAGGAAACCCATGCATCCAGCCACGATACTCACCGCGGGCTAACTCAGCGTCACATTCTTTGGCCTGGGTTAATAAGCGCTCGGGATCTGCCAGTGATACCAGCGCATTGTATGTAGGGTTTAATGTGTCACGCAGTGAAAGATGGGCCGTCATCACTTCCACGCAGGAGACTTCTCGCTTATTTATAGCCTGTGACAATCGCAATGCAGTCCAGTACATTGGGTTTTCACGAACCCTGGCTGGCTTGCCCATTGCGGTCGCACCAAGCGCTTGTGCATTGAGGGCACCTACTGCACCTAGCACTGCGGTATTTCGTAATATGTCTCTACGTCTGAAATGGGTTCCTGACACAAAAAGTCCTCATTCTTTTGTACCGACCAGAAGATCATCTTAGGCTGAGCATTGTTTTTAGCCGCTATTAAGGCCGCTCGCGAACCCAATCGAATTCACGCCAAATTGTCGCCGCGCTTTATCGTTTATTTGCGCCGTTAACTGCTGGATTGCAACATTGACCCAACGCTAGTGTTATATCGGTGCGGTATGAACAATAAGACCGACACCAAGCACGCAGTGCCCCTGCCCAGCCAAAATTAATTAAGTTGATCGATCATGCCGCTGCCATCAGCGAGGATAGCCTTCTCGGCTTCAAAATGGCAACCCATTTCCATTAGGTGATGATACTGCATGATGTGCTGCGCTCCTTAGCCAGCCATAGCGCATAAGTAAGTTTGATAGATGACGGGCGTGGTTGAAGAAGAATGGGAAAAAGTGCGGATTTTATTTTGCTATCGGGAAATTTATTCGAGAATGAACCCAAAGCGATAGGCGATACGACGCTAATCACCACCTAATTTGACGGTAAAGTTGTGTTTGCGTACGAGGATACCTAACTTACAGTATTGAACAGAGATTGACCCCTACAATCGCTGTGTATACAGTGTGAGCTCGACAACCATGTTGAATAAGAATATGAATACAAGTGGTCAATTAGTCAGCACCACTGTTACTTCGAATTTTGAGCAGTTCAATCAGGCGGTTGTGAATACTTTCTGCCCGATGATCTGCGAACAGGTAGGGTCCGAACACGCCTTCCAGGCAGAATTGCTGAATACCCGGCTGGACCGAATTCATCTCAGCCGTATCAGTACCTCGCCGCTGCATGTGGAACGACGCAAAGCTGACATTGCGAAAGTGGCTGGCGATTCCACCTATATAGTGAAGTTTCAGATAGCAGGTGAAGGTCTTGTATTGCACCGCGGTCACGAGGCGCATTTGCAGCAAGGCGACTTCGTGATGTGCACAACCAGCGAGCCCTATCAACTGCGTTTTCCGTCGCATTACCAACAAGCCACTCTGGCCATCCCACACGCTGTGCTCAATACCATGTTTAGAATGCCTGAAGATCATCTCGGCATAAAAATGTGCGGTCAGTCACCAGTGCATGGCTTGTTAAGCCAGTTTATCAATTCCCTGATCAACCGAATTGATCAATTGGAACCGCAAATAGTTCAACGCCTGGAAGCTAATATTCTCGATTTACTGGTCACTTCACTGCTCGCAGAGTCGCGTCAGGAAAAAGACAAATTGCAGGATAAGCCGGGCAATCAATTAGAAGACATCAAGCGCTTTATTGGACTTAATTTGCGGGACTATCAGTTATCCGTTGACCTCATTGCCAGCGCCCACGGCATTAGCAAACGCTACTTGCATCTATTGTTCAAACCGGAAGGCATCTCGGTGTCACGTTACATACAAAAACAGCGCCTCGCCGCATGCCACAGGGCATTACTCAATGGCGATATGCAACATTTGTCGACCACCGACATTGCACTGGAATTTGGCTTCGGTGATCTATCGCATTTTTATCGCTGTTTTAAAGCACAATTCGACGTAACACCTGGTCAGTTACGTGATCAGATTGGCCACGAAAAATGAATGCGCTTATAGCCAAAAAGCGTTGCACTGCCAACCAAGATTTGCGTTGCTCATAATGGTCAAATCAATCATCAGACATTTTTTAAGAGTGAACAACCATGTTGCAATTCAATATGACCATCAATGGCGAACCCGCTCAATCCGGCCAGTCTTTTGACGTCATAGACCCGGCCACTGGCGCACCGTTTGCAGAAGTACAGAAGGGCACGGTCGACCACGTGAACCAGGCTGTAGCCGCCGCCAAGCAGGCGTTTCAAAGCTGGAGCAAAACCCCAGATGAGGAACGTCAAGCCGCGTGCAATGCACTAGCTGCAAAAATTGAAGCGAATATGCCAGAGCTTATGGAGCTGGTGACCAGAGAAACAGGCAAACCTATGGGTGGCCTGAATGGTATTGGCTCAGGTATGGAAGTGGGCGGTGCTGCCGCATGGGCGCAGTTTACCGCGGGCCTGGAAATTCCGGTCGATGTGCTACAAGACGACGACACCGCACGTGTTGAGGTGCATCGGAAACCGTTGGGTGTTATCGCCTCGATTACACCGTGGAACTGGCCACTATTGATTGCCATTTGGCATATCCTGCCCGGCATTCGAACGGGTAACACGCTGGTGATCAAACCTTCTCCTTATACACCAGCGGCTACATCGCGTTTTGTTGATTTAGCTCAAGAAGTGCTTCCTAAGGGCGTTCTTAATCTGGTGCACGGTGAAGGCGAAGTCGGTGGCGCATTAACGTCGCATCCGGATATTGCCAAGATTGTTTTCACCGGTTCAACACGCACTGGCCGGCGAATCATGGAATCAGCGTCCGCCAGTCTCAAGCGTATAACACTGGAACTGGGTGGCAATGATGCCGGCATTGTTCTTCCCGACGTTGATGTAAAGGATGTCGCGCCCAAGTTGTTCGGCGCCATGTTCCACAACAATGGCCAAACCTGTGCTGCGCTAAAGCGTTTATACGTGCATGAGTCACAATACGATGAAATGGGTGCTGAGCTCGCTGCAATAGCCAAAACCGTCAGAGTAGGTAACGGCCTTGATGAAACAACTGAGCTGGGTCCAATTCAAAATAAGGCACAGCTGAATATTGTGTTGGACCTGGCCGATTCTGCGCGCCAGGATGGTGGGGAATTTCTAACTGGCGGCAATCAAATGGATCAGCCCGGCTATTTCTATGAGCCCACCATTGTCGCCGGATTAAGCGATGGTACCCGGCTAGTCGACGAAGAGCCTTTTGGCCCCATTGTACCTATCATTAAATACGCCGATATTGACGATGTCATTGCTCGCGCCAATGCCAATCCACAAGGCCTGGGCGGCTCAATATGGTCTAACGACACAGACAAGGCTATTGAGTTGGCACAACGCCTGGAATGCGGCTCGGCCTGGGTCAACCAGCATGGGTCCCTTGCGCCCAATGTTCCATTTGGGGGTGTGAAGCAATCGGGTGTCGGCGTAGAATTTGGAACTTATGGCCTGGAGGAGTACACCTCCATCCAGGCTTTGAACGTAGCCAAACAGTAGATAGAAAAATAGGCAGGAGAGCACATATGCTATTAAAAGCTGCGACCGGTATGTTGGCGTTGGCAATCTCAGCGGGCGCTATTAGTGCAGAGTTGCCACCCCCTCTGGAAATTGAGCAAACCGGTAGCGTGGAAACCCTGCCAGCCAGCTATCCAGAGTCCTGGATGATGATTGATGAAGCCAGCTTTTTCAGTATGTATGGCGGCAAAGTCATAGTGATGGATGTGCTGGAAACCAATCCAGCCAAACGCATCAAAGGTATGGTGCACAAAAACCTGTTGGGCAACTTTGGTCAACACACCAATCGTTCAGAGTTTTATGTGCTTGAGTCATTTCACGAGCGCGGTTGGCGTGGCAAGAAAACAGATGTATTCGTTGTTTACGATAGAAGTACGCTGAAGATTAAAAAAGAAATTGTGTGGCCTACCGACCGAATGCAGGTACTGCCCGAGCGCTACGCAATGACGGTATCAGGCGATGGGGACTATGTGTATGCCGCGAATTTCACACCGGCGGCCTCTTTCTCTGTGGTTCGCTTAGACGACTATGAACTGCTAGACACCATAGGTACGCCGGGTTGTGTGATGACCTACCCCGTGGGTAAACGCAGTGTTGCTTCCTTGTGCAGTAATGGCGGCATGCTGACCACGGTGGTCAACAAAGACGGTACCGTTAAATCGCAGCAACGAATGGAGCCTTTTTTTGATACCGACAAAACGCCGATCTTTGAGCGCCCCGCAATTGTTGATGGCCATGCGTATTTTCCAAGCTTCAAAGGCGTCATGCATGATATTGATGTGAGTGGTGAGATCGCCAAATACAATGGCTCATGGAGCATGCTCACCAATGAAGAAAAAGCAGCAAATTGGCGACCCAGCGGTCTGGGCTTGTTAGACAAAGACGATGCTGGCTTGGCCTATGTGATTATGCATCCAGACGGTGCCGAAGGGACGCAATCGCATGGCGGCACCAAGATTTGGGTATTCGACGTTAAGAAGAAGAAGCGGGTCAAGGTTATTGAAGCACCTAACCATGCCATTTCGCTGGCAGTCAGCCGCGGAAAATCGCCCAAACTAGTGGTCACCAATGGCATGTTAGGACTCGATGTGATTGACGCGAAGTCTGGAGAAATGATCCAGACCATTACAGACTTTGGCAACGTCACACCATTGCTAGTGCATAAGTCGTACTGATGAATCTGCTAGCAATACTGTCTGACTCGACAGCTGTCTTCTTGATGGTCATTCTGCTGGCGGCTGGGGTGCATAAGCTCAACCCTGCCAATCAGAATTATTATCGTGGCGTGTTGGAAGGTTATGGCCTTGGCTACCATTCGCAATTGAACCTTATCAGCCTTGTGCTGGGTGTGTTTGAAATATTTGCGGCCGTTGCATTGCTTGTTCCGCAAGCCAGGCCACTTGGTGCCCTGCTGGCCATCACCTTGTTCAGTGTTTACTTCGCAGCGATGGCGTTGCAGCTAGTGCAAGGCAAACGCGATCTTGATTGCGGTTGTGCAGGCCCTATTGGACACTCAACGATAAGCCCGGCACTGTTACTGCGTAACGCTTTGTTCATTGTGTTTGCCATTTTCTGTTTTCTTGAACCGGCGAGCTTTATTGGGCTATTCGTCAGCGCTGCTTTAAGCGTGCCCTTCGCGCTTGTCGCTTTGTTGATTTATGTCTGCGCCGAACAGTTAATCGCTAACAGTCAAAAATTGAAATTGCTGCGAAACAGAGGCGCCTGATGGAACCCTTATTAATCTCGAATATTCTGTTATGGCTGGTTGTTGTCGCCCTGGGTGTGGTTATTTTTGCTTTAACGCGACAAATTGGCATCTTGTACGAACGTGTTGCACCGGCAGGCGCACTGGCGGTGAATCAAAACATCACCGTAGGACAAGATGCGCCCGCCATGTCGTTTCAAAGTATATCGGCCGAAATGATACAGATTGGTGGCGTGAGTCAGCAGGTCAAATCTCAGCTGCTGTTTTGGGCCTCACCGGACTGCCCGGTTTGTAAAACGCTGATGCCCACGCTTAAGTCCGTAGCCAAGGCAGAAGCAGATTGGATACAACTGGTTATTGCATCAGATGGTATGGAGCTGGATCACAAGTCATACATCACGCAGTTTGGCCTGGAAGATTTCCCCTACATCGTCTCGGAAGTATTGGGTAAGAGCTACGGTGTTGCCAAACTGCCTTACGCGGTTGTTATTGATGAGCTGGGTAAAGTGGCGTCAATGGGCATTGTCAATTCACGAGAGCATTTGGAAAGTCTGTTTGAAGCAAAAGAACGCAAAGTAGCTTCGATTCAGGAATACATTGCCGCACGCGATCACTAAGACGTACAGGCATAAGGTATAGGTAAAAACTATGAACATACTCGACAAATTCATGGAAAGGTCTTCGCGACATGTTGCCCAGCGCAGCTCGCGGCGCGGACTGCTGCGCGGATTAGGAACGGCCATGGTGGGTGCCGCCAGCATCCCACTATTGCCTGTTGCTCGTGCGTCTGAGGGCAGCGCACAAGCCAGTGCGCCGGTCGATACTGGCGACCCAACCACCTGTGACTACTGGCGCTATTGCGCGATTGATGGATTCCTCTGTGAATGCTGCGGCGGCACGTATAACAGTTGTCCTCCGGGCACCGAAATGTCGACTTTGACGTGGATAGGTACGTGTACTAACCCTGACGATGGTCGCAACTACGTGATTTCCTATAACGACTGTTGTGGCGCCACACAATGTGCAAACTGCTTGTGCCAAAGAGACGAACGCGATAGACCGGTATACCGCGCCGATAAATCCAATGACATAAACTGGTGTTTGGGCTCATCCAGCTCCATTTACCATTGTTCTACCGCTATTGTTGTTGGCCTGGCCCTAGAAGATTGAAGAGCAGATTGAAGACTTGCATTCTAGTTCTGGCGCTTTTGACTCTACCCGCGGCTGTGCAGGCAGAGCAGGGTCCTGAGCGCGCGCATTACAACTATCAGCTTTTTTGCCAGGGTTGCCACGGGCCAACTGGCGATGGCCGCAAAGGTGTCCCGAGAATTCATTCAGAGATGGGCGTGTTCCTCAATTCACAAGCGGGTCGTGAATATTTGGTTAGAGTACCGGGTGCGGCCAATGCCCCCATAAACGATGCGCAACTTGCAGACTTAATGAACTGGACCTTGTATCGATTTGCCGGTGATAGCTTGCCAGAGCAATGGCTGGAATACACGGCACAGGAAGTCACTGAATATCGTAAGCAGCCTTTGCTTGAAGTATTGAAGCACCGCGAGCAGCTGCTGTCGGAACTACAATGAGGCTAATCATGAAACCAATTTCTTTATTTCCGTCTGTAAGTGTACTCTTGTTACTCTTTGCCGCTCCGCTCAGCTTCGCCGAAGAAGGCGAGGCGCTGGCGCAAACTTGCGTTGCCTGCCACGGTGTCAATGGCGTCTCCGGCGCAGCTATCTGGCCAAACCTTGCCGGCCAAAAACGCGAATATCTGCTCAAGGAAATCACGGCGTTTCGCGACGGCGTTCGCAAGGAACCAACCATGCAGGCCTTTGTGAAGAGCTTAAGCGATGCTCAGATAGCGGCGCTGGCCAGCTACTATTCAAATATGGAAAAGCCCGGTAAACCAATAGCGGATGAGGTAAATCAGGCTGGGATGAACGTTCGTGCTAATTGTCTATCTTGCCACGGCGTGCATGGTTATACAGTAAACGGATTGTGGCCCAACCTGGCCGGCCAGAAAGCTCAGTATCTATTAAAGCAACTTCAAGCTTTTCAACAGGGCACACGCCAGTCGCCCATCATGAACGTGATAGCCAATGAGCTAAACGAACAGCAGATGAAAGACGTGGCAGAGTACTATAGCCAGCAAGCCTATTGAGTGGTGCCCGACCGATTTACCGCCTATTGCCTTTTACTGCCTGTCGCTGGCGTTCTGCTCGGTGAACGCGCCGCCGCAGGTTGGCTATGGGATTGGGCGAATGGATTTGGTTTTGCTGCATTCGGTGGATTAATCTATTTAAGCCTGCAAGGTAGGAAAAGCAACTTGCAGCTTACCCACAAGGATTTTAGCTACGCTGTGATTGTTCTATTGGCAGCGCACGTAATCTTACTGCTACTCAAAGACTCTCTGGTTCTGGATTACGTATTACCTGGTGCACCAATGTACATGTGGTCTGGAGTTCTTGCCCTGCTGCTTCTACTGTTCATCGTTATCAGCGCGGTGCCAGGCTACCGAAAGTGCAGTTTTTATGACGGATACGCATTTCGACGCTGGCATAAGCCGCTCAGTTGGGTATTGATCGCCTGTGCTGCCTATCATATTGTCGGAACCGGGTTTTACATACGCACGCCATTGCAGTATTTTGCGATTGCGTTGTTGCTAGGCCCACTATTCATTCCTGCACGATTTAATGACCA
Organism: Pseudomonadota bacterium; assembly: GCA_039111475.1. Classification (GTDB taxonomy): domain Bacteria; phylum Pseudomonadota; class Gammaproteobacteria; order Pseudomonadales; family JAUIET01; genus JAUIET01. The sequence continues at coordinate 27,222 of JBCCIP010000015.1, forward strand.
CGTAAATATAACAACGTATTCGCCGCTGGGTTTTCTCACCGCCGGTGTCGCAGCTTCGGCCCTTCTCTCTGTCACACTAAACTGGCCGCAGAATTGAAAAAAACTGCGCTGTTTTTGTTGTGTCTAGCATTGGTAACGATCACGGTCATGACGTATCTGTCCAGTGATCGGTACCTTGCCTCGCAGGAAATCAAGCACCAACCACGCCTGGCAATGACATTCGACCACCAAACTCACGGCAAACAACAATGCATTGCCTGTCATCACAATTACGTTGATAAAACCGGCCAGGGCTTATGCCTGGAATGTCACGTTGCCACAGCGGGTCTGCGACTTGATCTGGAAGAGCAGTTTCATGCCTTGTGCATGGGCTGCCATGAAGATAAACAAGCTGAGGGAGAGAAGCACGGCCCTATTAGAGAATGTTTGGCATGTCATACAGAAGATAAACTGCCTTAAACCCGCAATTTTCTGAAACCTATTTACCAGAATTGCACACAGCGTCAGTGGCCAGTTACCAGTTTTTACTGGTGCTTATCATTACCTTGTTCCTGATTTTCCCGATCTTCTCAATTGCAGCTTCGATCAGCGCGAGCTGTATTCAGTATATCTTCCAGCAATATCGGTCGGTCCGTCATGATCGCATCCACACCCAGATCTATCATCCTAAGCATTTCTTCGCAGGTGTTAACCGTCCAAACTTGAACCGCAAGATTAACCGCATGCGCGTCCGCAATGAAATCAGGCGTCACTACCTCGAGGAAAAAATTATCAGGTATTTGACTAATCTGACTTGTATCTGGCGGCACCTGAAAAGCAACATGTTCTGGCACAGGTGGCATAGTAGCAGCGCCCAATGCTCCTAAGACAATACCCGTGCCCTGATCCAAAGGGACGGAAGTATGCACACATGGTGCGACTGCCTTAAAATTATTCGCCGCTTCATCAACAAACGACGCCGCAATGACATCATTGAAACGTCCGTAGCGCTGAAGTAAGTCCGCAATTTGTTGTTCGTAATTTCCGCTACCATCTAAATCGGGCTTTAGCTCAACATTGATTAGGTTGGCTGCAAAGCGCTGCAAAGCTTGCTCCAGCGTGGGTATTTGGAAATCTTCCGCGGAGTATCCAGGTGGTGGTGCTTTTTCGCCAGTGGCAATACCTCTAAAGACGTAATCTTCCTCCTCGCGGTCTCTTGGTGTTCCTACACCAGGCACAAACCAGTACGCAGCATCAAGCATACGCAACTCTGCCAGGGTTAAATCCACCACATTGCCGGTCCCATTGGTGGTGCGATCGACATCCAAGTCGTGGAGTATGACCAGCTCATTATCCGCGGTTTGATACACATCCATTTCAAGCACATCAGCGCCTGCTCTTGCCACTTCAGCATAAGCATACAAAGTGTTTTCGGGAAAATCGATGACGCCACCACGATGCGCATAGTTTAGCGGGTCCGCACCATTTACCCGCCAGCGGTTTGGTAGCGCTTTGATATATGGCGAGTCACAGACACTGTCATCATTGGCAATGGTGCCAATAACGGTACTGTTTGCCAACACAGCGTTGCCACTACTAGAAACTACCAGCTCAAACGTTTCCGCCGGTTCCTCGTCACTGTCACCCATTAACATCACATCAATCGTTGCTTCCAGTGCTCCTGGTTGGATCGCGACTTCGCCGGTAGCGGCTGAAAAATCCTGATTCTCTGTAGCAGTAAGTGCGTTGATTTGATAACTCAAAAGCACCGGGTTGGGCTGAGGTTCGGTCATCAACACTCTGAAACTGAGCGTACTCATCTCGCCCAGCGCGCCCTCTGGGATTGCAGAAGGCAAGATACTGATTGAGGATGGCGCAACATATTCCTGAAATTGAGCGTTGTTCACGTCTGAGCAACCCACTAACCATGCAGCCAGAGCACAACAACTAATAGACATTGAAAACTGCCTTCTCAACATGTTTCGCTGCATGGATTCTTGTGCTCTTGGTAGCTCAAGACGCATTTTACCGTAAGCTGGCTGCGTAAAGTTTAAGTAAACTAAGATTCACGGCAAGAATTGGCGCCATTAGCACATATAATTTCACTGTTCTCATTTGGAATCTAGCTGCATGCTGAACCTGTACTGGAAAATTTTCCTCGCGTTTTGGCTTAGCACGCTGCTGATGGTTGGCGGTGCATTCTGGTTGTCGCAATACATCCCTGTTAACAACAGCTTTGAACAAGGCCCTCCGCCCAGAGCATTGGCAAGAGAGGCTCGCCGATTAATTAGAAGTGGCAAGATTGAGGAATTTGAGCAGTGGGCGGCGCAGCTTAAACGTCGACACCACGTGGAATTTTTTCTGTTTGGTCATGACGGCACTGCGTTGTTCGATGCCAGTCAGTCGCCGTACTCCGTTGCGCAATGGCATGAATTTTTGCAGGCTTTAGAAAAAGCACGCGGAAATACTCTACCAATAGGCAGGCATATATACTTCAGCCGAAGCGCACACCATCGCGCGTTCCACAGAACACAAAATGATGTTGCACGTTACGTGATGAAAGTGCCAACGCCAAAGAGTGAGTTCGAACGTTTATTTATTCGAAATGCCAGTATTCGCTTCGGCATCTCAGTAGTAATCAGTGGCTTGCTCTGCTTATTCTTAGCACGGTATTTCACAGTTCCCATAAGGCGGCTACGAGTTGCCATGAACCAGGTCAGTGGCGGCGACTACAACGTTCGAACAATGACAGGCAATGACGCGGGAAATGACGAGTTAAAACTGCTCGCCTCAGACTTCGACCGAATGACAGAAACGGTCCAGGACACACTTGGTAATCAGGCACGGCTGATCAAAGATGTTTCACATGAATTGCGTTCACCGTTGGCCCGTTTGCAAGCGGCATTGGGCTTGGCTCAACAGAAAAACGCTGGCGAAAACAACAACAATGATGTTAGCAGCGAGCTAAATCGCATAGAGTCTGAGGTGCAGGCAATCGACGAACTAATTGAGCAAATACTGAGCTTGCCACAGCAGAACATTGCTTTGACCGATGCCATTGATATCAAGGGATTACTCGTGCATTGCATTGAAAACTGCTCAGCGAATGCGTCTGGTAAAAACCTGGCGATAGAACTAGATACCGATCTGGATGAGGCCGTTGTCACAACACGTGGGCGCTTATTAAACAGCGTGTTCGAAAACTTGCTACAAAACGCGATTCGTTTCGCGCCAGACAGCAGCCAGGTGCAAGTGCAACTTATCGAGCAGAACCAGCACTATCACATCACAGTACAAGACCAAGGCCCAGGCGTTGACGAGCACCATATAGAAAAACTGTTCACGCCTTTCTATCGAGCGTCTGAGGCGCGCGAACGCGACAGTGGTGGCCACGGTTTGGGCCTGGCGATCGCAGAACGGAACGTGCGGCTTCACAAAGGTGAAATTTTTGCGCGAAATCTGACGCCGCATGGATTCAGCGTTCATGTCAGCTTGCCAACTGACCGCGAAACACCTTTCCTTAATAATTAAGCCATCGCGGACTTGCGCTTGTTATTCTTCGACTTAGGGTTGAAAATGCTCAATAGCTAAGGCGTCTTTCAATAATCTATAAACTCGCAAATCAGGAGCCCAGCATGCCGTTCTTTGGCCGCGTAAAGACTTTCGCTTTCATCCTCTCAACGAGCTTGTTCGCAAGCCAGATGAGCACTGCAGAATGCAAGCCGTCCAACTGGGGCGCAGATGACCAGATTGGCGCTGCGAACAGAGTAACACCAGAAAACACGCTAAGAGCCGCCAAGCTGATCAAGAAAGGCATAAGCCATCCTTTGGGTATTGTTATTGATCCAGACATGCCGGCGTTCTTGCCGCGGAAAATGATGCTGCAGGTGGTTCAACCTAATCAGCAAAATGGGCGATCACTAAAGCAAGACTTTGGCTGGGACGCTGTGTACAACGATGATCTCGCGCAATTATGGTGGGGAATTGGTCCTCAGCTGGATGGATTGGGCCACATGGGTGAAATTGGCGAGTACTACAACTGCAACAAAGCAACTGACATCTCCCAGGTAACCGGGTTAACCCGTCTTGGTATCCATCAAGTTCCACCCATGGTAAGCCGTGGCGTGCTGATCAACATGGCACAGCACTTTGGTGTGGACTCACTGCCAGGCGGCCAGGCAATATCCAGAAGCGACCTTAAGGCAGCGATGAAGGCTCAGAACATTACACTACGCGAAGGTGACGTCATTTTGCTGCATACCGGTTGGACCGACAGCAAACTGGAAGCAGCTCCGCAAGAATGGGTTTCAACCGAGCCGGGGCTTAACAATGATGCGGCTGTTTTTCTTGCTGAACAGAAACCTATGGCGGTTGGCGCCGACACATGGGGCCTGGAAGCCATTCCGCCGGCGGCTGGTGACAAGCAATTTTATGGCCATGTCACAATGTTAAAGCATCACGGTATCTATATTTTAGAGACAATGAATACCGGAAGACTCGCTGAAGAAGGCGTCAGTGAATTTATGTTTGTGCTCGGACAAGCACGATTGAAAGGTGCGGTGCAAATGATGATTAACCCCGTTGCCTTGTGGTGATATTCGTATTTCCGTAACGAGTGAGATTGATTATGAAACACTTTTTTCTTATCGGCATTTTGTCGGCCGTAGCTTCAATTGCGATCGCACAGCAAGACGCTGGTGACGGTTGGGAATTGAAGAAAGACAAGAACGGCATACAGGTTTATACCCGTGACGTTGAAGGCTCCAAGTTCAAACAGGTACGCAGCGTAATGCAAACAGATTTTCGTTTGCAAAGCGTGGTGGCCTTGATTCAGGACGGTGAGGCGTGCCCGCGCTGGGCAGACCTTTGTAAAGAGTCCCGCGTTGTAGATACAATCAGTGACACGGAATTCTACGTATACAACCTGAATGACATTCCGTGGCCAGTCAAAGATCGAGACGCTATTACCCACGTGAAATGGGAACGCAATGCGGATACTGGCATGGTGACTATGACCGCTACAGCAACAGACTCAGACCTGGTTCCCGTAACAAAGAAAGCAGTTCGGTTGCAAAACGCTGTGACGCGATGGATGATGCTACCCAAGCCAGACGGCACACTTGAGATCTCCAGCGAGGGTCATATCGATCCTGCCGGCCCAACACCCGCCTGGGTGACCAACCTGATGCTGGTTGATTCGCCGTTCAAGACCATGGAAAACCTTCGCAAGGAAATGGCAAACGACGCTTACGGAGACGCAAATTTCGAATTCTTGGACGATTAGCGTAAACTATTCAGAATTAAAACGTTCGCGCAATTCACTCAATCGAGACCACTGCTGCAAAACGACAGGCAACATCACACCAGAATCAATCAATTCCCAGGTGTAACTCAGAATCGCGAACATCATGCCAGCAGTAATCGCTGAAATACTGGACGCGAACCAGAGGCTGGTAAGCATAAACGCAAACATGCCAGCATAAATGGCACCGAAGAGCACCGCTTCGGTGTCTGACAGGCGAATTTCATGTTTGCGCAGTAATTTGAGATGCGCAAACAGCGAAGTAGCTTGCCGTTGTTCCAACACCGACACCTGGCGCTCCATTTGAGAGTTTAGATTTGCATTCAAAACGAAGAAACGTTTGTGAAACAACGCATAAACCAATGCCAGACCAACAATCGCTGCTAGCGCACTGATACCGAGCTTTGGATCAAAACTCCAGAGAATAACAATCGCCACAATAACCTGTACTACTGAGGTGAGTAGCTCTGGTACATGCTCTTCAAGAAAGTCGACCATTTCGCGACTCATATCCAAACGTGCATTCACTTTTGAGGTTGCCTGCCCAGTCGTTCGACTGACGAGCTCTGATCCGAAGTGCACTCTCATCGTGCCATAACTGCGTGTGTCGTAAATGCGTCTACCAACAGACACGAAAATAAGGGAAAACATGACGAGCGAAATTTCTACCAACGCACCTTCTTGTTTTTCCAGCAATGCGTCTATTGCTCGACCAATGAACAAGGGAACGAGAGCCCAGAGCAAATTCTCTATCGCAACCAATAGCCAAGTGAGCAGAATGCGAACACGGAAATGCTTAAACAACAGGCTCAGATCCAGTCTGCCCGTCATTGTCTTTGATTGCTTGAGTGTTGTTTTCATAGTCAGAGAACGATTCAGCTCAATGTAGGATTACGATAGCCTACTCCATGTACGCGATACATTCGATCTCAACTTTTACGTCAACAAGAAAGTCGCTTACCAAAGCTGATCGGGCAGGTTGTTTACTTGAGAAATACTCACGGTAGGCAGAATCGAAGCCCGGAAAGTCATCCCTGGACTTAAGCCACACCATTGATTTAACGACCTTGCTAAGATCGCTACCACATTCTACGAGCGTCTCTTGAATGTGCTCTATGCAATTCCGCGTCTGATCCTCGATCGTTCCATGGCTCATTGGATTGCCTGCTTGCATGGGAATCTGTCCGGTAAGGAACAAAAAATTGCCAGCGCGGACAGCCTTACTCAGTGACAGCTCTCTGCCATTAATCACAACAGGTCCGCCAAGGTGCTCGACAACATGATTGTGCATAAGTTTCTCCACTAGATGTAAAGCAAATTGTCTATTATTTTTGGGGTTTCTGGCTACATGTTTCGGGACTCATACTCATGGACAGCGTTACTCTCGATTGCCAATTATTCTCGTAAAATTGCCGATCTGACGTTTACTGATGCCAGGCAGAGGCTGTTAAGCTAGTCGCCTAATTGCATTTGGGTTTTAGTACGAAATGAGCAGCTCAGCACCGGAAAATATCGTCTGCGTTATTGGCATGCATAGAAGCGGTACCAGTTGCCTCACCGGCTCCTTACAGGCCAGCGGCCTTATTCTTGGTAAATTCCACGAAGAGAACCCATACAACAAGAAGGGTAATCGCGAAAACCAGGACATTGTGGATTTGCATGATCAAATATTGGCAGCGAATGAAGGAAGTTGGGATGTTCCACCCGAGCTTGTCAGCTGGCATGCTGCCCATATTGAAGCCGCGAAAGGAATACTCGAAAGGTATCAGGAACACACCTTCTGGGGATTTAAGGACCCGAGAGCCCTACTCTGCCTTGAAGGCTGGAAAAGTATAGTGCCTTCGATCAAATTTGTCGGTATTTTCAGGCATCCTGATTCCGTCGCAGCGTCTTTAAAAAACCGCAGCGGCATGTGCAGAGACGATGCTTTGCGTCTCTGGTACCACTACAATTCTCTACTCTATGCCGAATATCAGCGAAACCCCTTTCCGCTAATCAGCTTCGACTGGGATGAGCCTAAGTTTCATCAAGAGCTTGGGCAGGCAATGAACACTCTGGGCTTGCGTGTGGACGAGACTAACGAGCACTTTTTCTCCAGTCACTTGCGAACGCATAGAAACCAGAGCTACGAAGGCCTGCCAGAGCACATATTAACAATGTACAAAGCCCTGCAAGAGCTGTGTAAGTAGCTTATCGCTATGCGATCGATCATTCAGAGGCTATTCACAACTAACAACGTTAGGCCAAAACTGTCCATTGTCTTGATCGTATACCGCATGCCCGAACAGGCAAGAAAAACACTGTACTCTCTTTCGATGGCGTACCAGCAAGGCGTCACTGCTGACGAGTACGAGGTAATAGTGGTAGAAAATTCATCACCAGAGATTATGGGTGATGAGTACCTTAAAGAGCTTGATGGCAACTTTCGATATTTTTATCGTGAAGAGACGGTGCCAACGCCACTGCCGGCCATAAGCTATGGAGCGGATCTTTGCATTGGGCAGTACATTAGCATCATGATCGACGGTGCCAGAATGGCAACCCCCGGGCTCATCAAAAATATCATTGCGGCGACCGGCTTGTGCAAAATGCCAGTCATTGCCGCGCCAGGTTACCACCTAGGCGACCAACTGCAGCAACAAGCAAGCGAAGCCGGCTACAATCGAGTACAGGAACAAGAGTTACTTGACAGTATTGCTTGGCCAAATGATGGATATCGCTTGTTTGAAATCAGCTGTTTTAGTGGCTCCTGCAGAGCCGGGTTCTTTTTACCCAACAGTGAAAGCAACTGTTTAACCGTTTCCAAAGAAGTTTGGCAGACGCTTGGCGGCATTGAACAGGGTTTTACAACGACAGGGGGCGGGCTTGCCAATCTGGACTTGTATAAGCGAGCTTGTGAGCTTCCGGGCGCAACGCTGATTACTCTGGCAAGCGAAGGCACATTTCATCAGTTCCATGGCGGTGCGACTACTGGTGGAAAGCGCGGCAAAGAAAGGGAAGACTTGATGCAAGCGCAACTGGATCAATACATTTCACTGCGCGGATCACCTTTTAAACAACCCGAGGTAAACCCTCTTCTACTCGGACAGTTTCATCCAGCCACGTACCCTTTCCTGGAGCAATCGATTGAAACCGCCAAGCAAACCCACCGTATTCGAACAAACAACGGTAGTTAGTTGCGATGCGGAGTATAAGCGAAACGAAGCCAAGGCTGTCCATCATTGTCATAGGCTTTCGAATGTCTCGACAGCTGGAAAACACCCTGTATTCGCTGTCATGTGATTATCAATCCAATTGCGATCCAGACAGTTATGAAGTTGTCGTTGTTGAAAACAGCTCGGATGATTGCTTGAGCAAGAGCTTCGTCAGTGAGCTTTCCGGTCAGTTTAGATATTACCTCAGAAATGAGGAGTCCAGCTCGCCTGTGCCCGCAGTAAACTTTGCCTTCGAGAAATGTCGAGGCAGTTTTATTGGCCTGATTATCGATGGCGCTCGCATGTTGAGTCCCCGAGTAATAGAGCATGCATTGATGGCGTATAACGCCAGTAATAATGCCGTAGCGATGGTGCCCGGCTACCACATAGGTACACAAGAACAACACCTTCATAGCGAAAATTACACTTTTGAACAAGACCAACAGCTGCTTGATTCTATTCTTTGGCAGACTAATGGATATCGTTTGTTTGAAATTTCCACTTTTAGCAACGGAAATCGTCGCGGGTTTTTACAGCCGATGATGGAATGTAGCTGCGTTTTCGCCGCTCACGCAAGCTACGAAAAAATCGGTTTCGCCGATCACCGGTTTATGTTGGCAGGTGGTGGTGCGATTAACCTCCATATCTACCGAAGCTTAGGAATGCTGAAAGACAGCAGACTGTTCGTGCTAGCAGGCGAAGGATCCTTCCATCAGTTCCACGGTGGAGCAACAACTTCTCACGACGAGCAACGTGAGAATTTAATGGCTCAATTCATGGAGCAGCTAAACGAATGTTGGCCAGATGGATTTCAAGCGCTGCGCCGCGAGCCAATACTGTTAGGCTCGATCAGCAAGGAAGCCAATTCTGCGCTTTCAAATTCCTGTGAATTTGCAAAAACCCGCTTTGAAAGATTAGAAGCAAATAACAAACCAATATGGCCTGATGACAACGCTTAGCTGTCTTTGCGTTCCCAATACTCCCATATAAAATGATAGCCCCAGCGCTGAACATGCGTTTTGCGCAGCTCACGTCTGATTTTCCAGCGACGTACATAAGCCCCTGGATGCCATTCGTGGAATTGAATCATGAATATTCTGACCTTTGGAAGCAAATCTGTCGTAATCATTTTCTCCAGTAGTGGAAATTCACCACCTTCAATGTTGATTTTCATTAAATCGACATCGCCATAACCAAGATCAGACCAGACCTCATCTATCGCGCGCAGTTGTACTGATTTGTACTCGGGGTTCTTGTCAGAGCTCCCCAAATCAAAAACTGAGGAACCCATTCCATTCATGGACATCTGCAATTCTTCTGTTGCCCCAGAAACACCATAGTCATGACATTCCCACTCTCCGTTTGCACGGGCTAACAAGCGTGGCAAAGTCTCAGGATTTGGCTCGAAAGCATGTATCTTGCATTGGTAACGATCGAATATAACTCGGGCCCAATCACCAATGTACGCCCCTATATCCAGAACGATAGAGTCTTTATCAATGTTGATATCATGCAAGAGATCTGGTTTCTCGACAGATGCAGCGATGAAATTGTAGAAAGTTGGTCTGTAGTAGTGTAGATCCAATGCCGATCTGATAAAGCCATCAAGATGCGCTTCTTTTTTTCGCATATACAAAGTGCGCGGATAAAGCAGCGCTTTTTTAAGTTCATACATGCTTGGCATACTAAATTCCAAAAAATTCAAATACGAACAGCATAATGCCCAAAATCAGACCTATAAACAACAAATCTGTATTGCAAGAATTACGAGTCGAGGTTGAACTTGATTAATGATGAAGGACGGGAAACCGGTTTGTATATGGTTCTGGCTTTAGTAACTATATCAACGCGCAGATACCGCTCGTTGAGTTATGATCAAGCGAGTAAAATCCAGAAAGCGAGATACATTTGAAATTGGGTAAGCCCGTTTTGGAAAGAACTCACTTTACGTGAATACGGCAAAGCGACAAAAATGAAATCATCGTCAGGGGCGTATTTTATAGGCCTGGATCATGTCCGGGCCTTAGCTGCCTATATTGTATTCACATGGCATTTCATCCATGTAAACAATGGACATCTCACGCCACCACCGGCATTCCCGCTGTCAGTTTTAACTGAAGGTCATACAGGTGTGGCTTTATTCATGGTCTTGAGTGGCTATTTGTTTGCCAAGTTGCTGGATGGGAAGAAGATCATTTACAGCCAGTTTCTATGGAATCGCTTCTTGCGACTCGCTCCATTGTTGTTTTTTGTCATCTTTGCCTTGGGCGTGCAAAAATACTACGCTGGTAACGACATTGGCCAGTATCTGCAGCAAATTGCAGCTGGCGCAATAAAGCCAACGCTTCCAAATGGCGGGTGGTCAATTACCGTAGAATTTCACTTCTATTTGATGCTTCCACTACTTCTCTTTCTTACTGAAAAATGGAAGTACGCCCTTCTTGTTATCGTTCTGATGGCGCTCGCATTCCGGACTTATCTGCATCAGGAGCTGGGTCAAGTGCAAACACTTTCCTATCTGACCATCGTAGGGCGTATCGATCAATTCGTATTGGGTATTCTGACATTTCGATTCAGGAACAAAATACGCGGCAACAACGCTCTTGCCGGCACGGCCTTTATTGGATTCTTGGTCTTCTATTGGTACTTTGATTCAATGGGTGGTTACTACAAGAATCCATCCTATCCTTCGAAAAGTATGTTTTGGGTTTACATACCTGCAATAGAAGGCTTGGCATATGCCCTGCTAATCGCGTGGTACGACAGTTCTTTTAAACACTCTACCGGCCTGGTATCGCGGATTGCATCAACCATCGGAACGTATTCATATTCGATTTACCTACTCCACTTTTTCGTTGTTTTCGAGGTTTCTAATGCCATTGATACCCACCTGATTGAACTAACGAATATTCACGTAGCTATTGTATTTTCCTCTTTGTGTTTTCTTATTATGATTCCAATCGGCTATTTGAGCTATCGTTTCATTGAGAGTCCTTTTTTGCGATTTCGCACGAAATATCTTGTTGGTCAATAGTCCAATTCTATAATGTGATAGTGAACAGCTACTCTGTGAAACAGTATCTCAGAATGCTCATCAATGATTGAAGTTAAGGTTCCTCGCGCTTGCGTTTGGAAGCCGAGGAGCTTAAATCGATGTTACCATTGCGGCAAAATTATAAGTTGACACCAATGCTAAATAGCAGCGGGTTTGTTTCACTGACTTTCGATAGAAATTGAAGGCTCATTAGGAATACCTATTCGTTCGCATGATCTTCAATTCAATAGAATTCCTGTTTCTGTTTCTACCAATAAGCTATTTTGGCTTTCGTGTTCTATCGCGCCTCATGCCGCAAGCCGTTATTGGATGGCTGGTCTGCGCTTCGTTGTTTTTCTATGGTTGGTGGGAGCCCAAATATCTGATATTGCTGCTTGGCTCTGCGCTCACCAACTATTATTTGGCTCTATTAATAGCATCCAGGGGCGACCAAAAGGATCGTTTTCGATTAACCGCATTAGGCGTTTGCGTAAACTTGGGTCTTCTTGCCGTATTCAAATACACAAACTTTGTATTGGAAAACGCATCAGCGATACTGCCGTTCGAAACAACGACTTATAGTATCTTATTGCCACTAGCTATTTCATTTTTTACGTTTCAACAGATAGCCTATCTGATAGATGTTTCCAAGTTCCAACAAGCAGAGCAATCCTTGCCGCGATATCTGCTGTTTGTCACGTTTTTCCCGCAGTTAATCGCCGGCCCCATTGTTCACCACAAAACACTTCTACCCCAGCTACCCAAACTTTTTGGGCCTTACGATAATTCTGTTATCGCTCCCGCAATTACATTGATCATATTGGGGTTAAGCAAAAAGGTACTTTTGGCCGACACTCTAGCGGTACTTGTGAATCCTGGATTTGCAATGGCAGAATTGGGCGCGACGATGGACGCCAGTACCGCATGGATCAGCTCCATCGCATACACACTACAATTGTACTTCGATTTTTCAGGCTATTGCGATATCGCCATAGGTTGTGCCTTGTTGTTCGGCATTCGCTTACCTTTGAATTTCGAATCCCCACTCAAGGCTACCAACATCATCGATTTTTGGCGGCGCTGGCATATGACGCTTAGTCAATTTTTGCGCGATTATCTTTATATTCCATTAGGTGGGAACAGAAACGGAGAAACTCGCAGATTGATCAATCTCACTGTCACCATGCTGATAGGCGGGCTCTGGCATGGTGCAGGCTGGACATTTGTGTTCTGGGGCGCTTTGCACGGCCTCTTCCTGGTGGTCAATCACACATGGAGGAAATGCTCGCTGAGCCATACTCTAAAGGGCAGAGTGTGGCGAGCTTTGTGCTTCATGCTGACATTTAGTTGCGTTATGTTTGCGTTTATTTTCTTTAGAGCGACAACCTTCGAAAGCGCATTGTTCATAGCGGGAAGTATGCTCTCCAGCCTACCTACGTCTATTGACTCCAGCTATTTGCAAGAAATAGATTTAGCACTTAAACACGATGTTATTCACCTATTGACCGAGTTAGTCGGGACCAATGCGTTTGCCATTTCTTTTACACTCCTCGCCTTTGTAATCGCTACTACCCTGCCCAACAGCCTTGCACTGTTGGGGCGAGAAAGATGGGGGTTCGAGAACATTTATCCCCTCACAGATAGCTTGCAAGAGAGACTTAATTGGCAGAATAATTCTGCATGGGCGATACTCTGTGGCGTACTGTTGTTTCTAGTCGTCATGTCTCTAACCGCTGTCTCCCCCTTTCTGTATTTTCAATTCTAGAAGCACGGTATGGTAACTATGGACAAAGGAGACAGAAAATACCTGGCAATTACCTACTTCACTTTATTGATCTCGATCATCTTGGCTGCTTCATGGAATTACCTTGGCGACCCATATGGTATGTGGCGAATCAGCCCTGAGAAGCCCCTGGATTTATTTTGGCATACGCGACTGCATAAACCCTATCGCATGCAGGAAGTAAGGGCTTCCCACTTAATATTGGGCAGCTCCAGAAGCGGGCGCATTCCCGCGGATTCAAGCGATGTAAACTCCGTCATCTACAACGCCGCCCACCCTGGCACTACTTTGTATGAAATTCGACGTCAATTGGAGCATGGTCAGGCGATACGCTCGATCGAATCTGTAATTATTGGCCTCGATTTCTACATGTTTCGCAGAGACAAAGAGAAGCTACTATTCAAAGACTTGGACGACCGGCTTGCGCGCATTGATTCAGGTACAAGACTACTTGTACATCATTACAAACAGATACTCTTTGATTACTGGCGCATTCTGTTTTCTCGTAGTGCAGTACTGGCGAGTTACTATGCACACAATAACAGTCAGACCAGCAGCCGACGCTTTTATCCAGCCGGCCATTGGGAGTCCATTCCAGGCCCAGTCGATTCCAAGACTTTGTTTGAACGGTTGGCAAATCAAAAGAGGCGGGAGTTCAAAGAGCTGGGGCGCGAGCTCGACTTTAACCAATTCACGAAAATACTCGAATTTTGTCTGAACGAAGGCATTAGGACGGATATCCTGGTATCACCCATCCACGCCAAACAAATGAAAGTTATCAACGATGCTGACCGATGGTCTGACTATCTGGGCTACCATAGAGAGCTAGTTCGGATCTCTTCCAAATACAAAAACCATGGCTTGAATGTGCGTGTCGTCGGCTTTGAGCACAACCGCGACCTCGTTCATGATTCGATTGAGAACCCAAAGTGGTTCAGAGACGGTATCCATTATAATCTATTAACTGGTAGAAAGATCGTCAATTGTCTTTGGGGCGCGGGTACGCAATGTGAATCTCCGATTGAACCCTGGGACATTAGTCGTGCAAATCTAGAGGGCTATCTGAGGGAGATAGATAGAAACCGGCGACGCTTTGTACCGGATTGACAAAGAAATTTCGTATTGCCACATAAAATCGCATAGAGCTATTGCACTAACATTACTTGGCAAGAACGCGATTACTTGATGCCCTTGGCCCTTTTTGTTTGGCGTTGCAACTCATGATAATGACCAATAACCGTGTACATCTGACGAAGTTTCAGGTGATCCTGCTTGGAGCCTGCAAACATAATATCGAAAAGTTCGCCCGTGGGGCGGCCAGCGCCGGGCTTAACCAAAACTCCCAAACCAAATCCAAATGGAAATTTAAACGTTTCATATTCGCTGCAGATTTCTTCCCAGAACTTCCATACGCCGAAGCCCTCCATTCGCGCTTCTACGTCATGGAACAAGATCACGCCACCAGGACGTACTTTAGGAAACCACACCTCAAAATCATGACTAACAGCTTCATAGGTGTGCAAACCGTCGATATGCAGTAGATCGATAGAATCGTCATCGAAATGTGCTAACGCATCGTCAAACGTTGTTCTGAGCAAATAACTAATGCCGCGATAGTGTTCACGAGCATGCGATCTAACTGCCTCGAACACATCCTCACCGTAGGCACCGGTATGGTCATCGCCTTGCCAAGTATCCACGGCGAAGCAAAGCGCTTCCACATCATTTTCGACAATTGACTGGCAAAAGGTGAAAAAAGAAATGCCATTATGAGTACCTAGTTCAACAATTCGCTTCGGCTGCAAACAGGCAACCAAATCATAGCCAAACGGCATATGATCAACCCAGGTGCTCATCGCTAATTTTTTCGCGGTGAAATTAACCGACTTTGGAAAGTAAACACTTGAAGACATATCAAAGAGCCTGCTTGTGAGCTTAGGTGCGCTGTTGGCTGAACTTAAAATCCCAGGGAGACTCGCCCATGCCGGCAAACCGCGCCATTCGCTTTATCCCTAATCGACTAGAGTACTCCAAATAGGACAAGCTGTGCCTTGTAATAGCACCAAAAATAACTGGCTCTTTGCGCACTGCCTTGTAGTACTCGCCACGAATCCTCTTGAGTTCATCATGATGGCTCTGCAACATGCTGTCTAGCTCGTCGTGCTGCATTGTGGTTACCCCACCATGATATTGATGAAACGAACCTTCGCCCGCCAGCACAATCAAAGTCGAATCCGGCTCTAATGCGAGCTGCCGATAAAAATCGAGATTCACACAACCTCCGCCGGGGTTCTGAAAACCCTCGTGCATGCCGCCAACCTCTTCATACAGCTTTCGGCTGAACACAATACAATTAGACTCAAGCAGCGGATGAAAATACCCTTTGTCATTGGCGAGGCTGAACAGGGAAATATCAAACAATCTATAACCATGGGCGAACCAGTCGATGCTATCCAGCATCGCTTGCTCAGTGTTCTCATCGTGTCCTGCATCAACGCTATAGCGTTGGTCTTGCTCACCAATATGAAAACCCGGCGTTGCAACTATCCCTCCTGGATAAGCTCTGAGCGCCGCCAGCGTGTGTTTTATAACTCCGGGACTCAACATACGCGCACCATCAATCATCAGCGCGATGTACTGTCCTCTGGCTGTCGCCATGCCTTCGTTGGCTGCGTAAACCGGCGTAGGTCGATGCTCCTCGCGCAACTGATAGTGAAAATTATCACCCAAGGCTAGTACTTCCGCCTCGTCCAAGTTCTCCTGGGAACTGTTTTCGACGACCAAAACTTCATAATCACAAACTGATGTATCAAATTGGTATTCGCTGGTCAGGCTCTTCAGCGTATTCATGGCCTGCCGTCGCATTTTGTAGACAATCACAACGATACTTAAGATAGGTAGCTTGGCTACTGGCTGACTTTTATTGTTCAAAATAACGCCCATCCACACGAGCACAGCTCTTACCGAGCGTATGCATCGCCGCTGAAGAGAAACTGCCGAACAACGTTACGTTTTTTTCTTCGTCGTTCTTTATAGCCTTATCTGGCATCAGTTCGGTTGATAACTTTACAGTCGTGACTTCATCGGTTAAGTATCCATGCCGGTAAAAAACACCCTCTCCAGCCAGTAAAAGTTGCTCGCTCGTAACCTTGGTCAAACAACTATAAGCGCCTATCAGAAACGGGTGCAACGAAATGTTACTTACAGGTTCTGACTCAAGGTCATAATCCAACACCATCCAATGAGAGCGAGGCGCAAAATATACGCAACTTAAGCCGCTACTTGATAGATAACCGTCTGGGGCATACGGGGGGAATTCGGCATTCGAAAAGTAACTGTAGTCCTCAATGTGCTCATCGATTTGACCTAGTGTCGCTTGGAAACATGGAACGCTCACTAGTGACTGCTCATACATAGCAATTCCAGCAGCGGCTAAGGACAATATATTCGGCGTGAAGTAAGAAACGCCCGGAGGCAAAACTCCTACATAGTTTCCATTGCATTTCGCAATCGCGTCACGTAAAAATTGCGCTAGCCTTAATGACGTCATATCTACTTCGAAAAGCCGTAGATTTGCCGCTGTTGACTTAATTTTAAACGCGTCAAAACTCACGCGATGCTCTGCAGCATTACCGCTGGACGTATCCAATGCCAAAAGACATTCAACGTTTAGCGGCTTCGCACCGCTTGCGATGCACGCCAATACGTTCTCTAACAGCTTCTCAAGGTTTGTGTGCTGATCAGGGAAAAGCAGAATAGAAAATTGGGGTTTCACGAAATATCGAGCTGCATAGCTATTTGCATAATTCCAGTATTATCTTACAACCAAGACTGTATTCACAGCTAGCATGAAACAAGGGGCATAGTACCCGACGTTGCTGGTATTCACGACCGGTTGCTTGATGGGCATTAATGTGGGGCAATAAGCTCGTTTATACCCAGTGTTCTGAGATAGAATTAGCGACTTCAATTGCCACTGAATTTAAGCGAGCATGCCTGACTCAGACGCCAAAGCAATAAATAAAACGATTGCCACTCTTGCAGAACTCAGGCGCGAAATAGCGAGTCTGCAGCAGCAAAACGCACTGCAGCGGGATGAAGCAATAGAAAAAAGGCTCATTGACTTGCGGATCCTCGCCGCTCCTTTGGTTTTAGCGCAAGCGGAGAAGAATGTCTGGAAGCGCGAATCGAGGCTTGAACTTCCTCCAGGTCCCTATTCGATCCCGGAGATTCATAGATCGGAATTGTCGGCCGACCATATTTGCAGTGGCATACTTAATCACGGTGCTTTAATTGTTCGTAATTTGCTGGACAAAAACTGTTGTGCCGGATTACGAGAAGATATAGACAAAACGTTTGAAGCTCGCCAGGCGCTGGTGGATGGCAAACATGATGGTGATGCGTGGTACAACGTGCCACAGGCCGCACCCGAGAGATCAATGCGTGGTGGTGGCGCGATTTGGGCGGCCTGTGCACCCAGGCCAATGAATACTGTTCTCGCGCTGTATGAGTCACTCGGATTGCACTCAATACTTGATGAGTACATCGGCCAGGAAACGATGCTATCGGTTAAGAAGTGGGTATTGAGAAAGGCGGAAGCCTTGGAATTCACAGGATGGCACCAGGACGGTGCGTTTATGGGTTCGAGTATCCGCAGTGCAAATCTCTGGATTTCTCTTTCAAATTGTGGGCATGGTACGGACTCTCCTGGAATTGACATCGTACCAGGGCGACTGGAGAACATCATAGAAACTGGCACAAATGGAGCATTCTTTGACTGGAGCGTTGGAGACCAGTTCGTTGATGCTACGTTCCACAGAAACCCACCTGTTACACCAGTATTTAATGAGGGCGACGCGGTTTTCTTCGATCACTTTAACCTGCATCGCACGTCACCTGGGCTTCACTATAGTCAGCCAAGGTACGCGATAGAATGTTGGTTTTTGGGTGCTGAGAATTATCCGCAGCGGCAACTTCCAATGCTTTGGTAGCTAGGCAGCCGTTTCAGATCAATTGCATAATCGCGTGCCGGTCATCTTTATGTAAGGGTAAAACAATTGATCACCACGACGATGCTCAGCAAGACCATGTTGTAATTCTGCATTATCAGTCAAAGCAATAAATTTCTCATTCTTACTACTCGCAGGCAAGTTCCGAATATAGACGCGCCCTCTTGCCAGTATCGGTTGGTCAAAGATAACCGTTGAGTTCCTGATTTCCGCAACACTTAGCCTCTTGTCAGGAAAAGATGTTGATTCATGCAGAGCATCATCTACGTATATTTTCACCAATGTGCCCTTACCTTGCGGCGCAGAGCGGTCTGGGCCATTTACGGGCCTGACTTCTGAAACAGTATGACTAGATAGCACAATCTCTTTACAGTTAGTCAAATCCAGTGGCTCGGTACTGACTTGATGCTCGCCGACGTTCCAGGTAAGAACCATATCGCTTGATAAAACAAGGCTCCAAACACCAGGTTGTTCGGCCACCAACATTGGGAAATCATTTTCCTTGGCTTTTTCAACTTCAATCGGTCCAATGCCCAATCCCATACTCAGCCCGCCGAGGCCTGGGGTCCGCATCCAATCATATTTATCGAAATGCCAATTCCCGTCCAGAGAACCCAAGTCACTATCTACAAGCGTGGCCATCTCGTTGCTTGCTTGCCAATAACGTGCGGCGATTGATTGATGAATTTCACCATTGTCAGTAGTTAAGCTAGTCTTGCCACTGGAATCTACATTCAGGTCAGACCAGTGGTTTGCAACGCCCCACAAGCCACTAAAGCGCTGGTTCTGAATCCCATCAAGGTAACTGAAGCTCGTCGCATTCATGCGCCAAGCATACTCTTCCCATAGCCTGGACCGCTTTGGAGCTGGCGCGTAGTCAAGCTGTAGCAATTGGCGCGCGTAGCTGTGACCATCAGAATCAAGACTGCCTGGCAGGCCTATCAGATCAGTTATTGTTGGCATAACATCCACATTCATTGCAATGGAATCGATTTTTCCGCCTAAGCTAATCTGGTCTGGCCAGCTTATGATCATTGGGGTGCGAAAGCTCCCTTCATAATACTCCGCCTTAGCACCAAAAAAAGGCGCATTGTTGTCGCGCGTTTGGTTTGTTCCTCCGTTGTCACTCAGAAAGACGATGAGTGTATTATTGTATTGACCGGATTCTCGCAATGCGGCTATTAATTGCCCGATCGCATCATCCATTTGATACACTAACGCTTGGTATCTTCCTTCTGCACTGTCATCAAATTGTTCGGCGAAACGCTGCTCAGGCTGTATAGGTGTATGCGGTGCAAAAAACGCATGGTATAAGAACCAAGGCTTGTTATTATCAGAACTTTGTTTCACGAAACCTAGCGATTTTTTTAAGAGCAAATCAGTAAGATGCCCTTTGTGTATTTGTGGCTCATTGTTCCCGACTCTCAGCGCAGGATTGAGGTAGGTCGGTGTCAATCGAACACTGCTGTTATGTGGCACAATTTCCGCTAGCTGAAATTGAGTGAGAAAACCAAACCAGTAATTAAACCCCTTCTGAAGCGGCCATCCCTCCTGATATTGAGATCCCGCATGCCACTTACCCACAGCGGTGGTATTGTATCCGTTGTATTTTAATACTTCCGCAATCGTGAAGTACTCTTCCGGAATGAGGACACCATTGTGCCGAAACCCCATGCGCTGAGGAAACATGCCAGTCAAAAGGGCAACCCGGCTTGGTGAACAAGTGGTGTCAGCATAGTGGCGAGTAAAGCTCACACCTTCCGCAGCAAGGGCGTCGATGTTGGGTGTGCGCGCATTTCCATCACCAAAAGATCCCACATCGTTGTAACCAAGATCATCGGCGACCAGCAATAATACGTTTGGAAAGCTCGCTTGCAATTCCTCGGTTTCCGCTAACGATTTGATGACAGACCAGGCAGCCAAGCCGAATAGCAATATTCCCAGCAACACGCCAACAGAATAGTTTTTCCAGCCCGCTCCGAAAGGCTCGCCGCCGCCATCCAGTGCAGTGCTAGACATCGCAACACTGATGAGTGTGAGCAAACAGACCGACTACCATAACCGCCAAGTCATAGAACTAAGCAGCGTCATGCTGGATATCCTTCCAGGTTGTGTTTCCGATCGTTTCGCTAGAAACTTCCGCAACGCTGCCAGGGCCTGCCATTTACTCTGCAATATTGCTGAGCGCTGGGGCGTAGTCAAAAAATACGCAATCGATACGAGATTCACCAGCGCGTGCACGGGTAGAAATGCAAGCAGCAGCGGCAATGGCATATTCTTAAAATATGTCCAAACGAGATTTCTGTGACCATACATAACCACGGATGAACTCACATTCTCAGTTAAGCCGCCACCAACATGGCGTACCATCGCATCGGCAACGTAAAGACATTTATGACCCTTCAGACGCAACCGAAACCCAAGGTCAACATCTTCAAAAAAACAAAAGAAATCTTCGTCAAACCCGCCAACTTCTTGCCATGCGTCTTTGCGATAAAGAGCCGCAGCCGCGCAAGGCGCAAAAACCTCTCGGGATTGGTTTTCTTCTGGCACATACCGCTTTAAATAATTGCGTCTTTTTGCCAACCCGGAAATAAAGTAGTTGTCCCCGGCACCATCATATAAATCAGTATTGGTGTCCTTTAGCATGCAACTGGCAAAAAAACTATATTCAGGGCAGTTTATAGTCGCTTGCATCAATTCCATTAGCCAACGAGGATCTGCAAATGCATCAGCGTTCAGCGTGGCAACCCAGTCGATATCTTTACATTCTGATAACGCCAGGTTATTAGCTCTGGCAAAACCGACATTCTCAGGCAATCTTAAAACAACAGTGCTTATGCGCGCATTCTCAGCCGCCAATAGGGAGTCGTCATTACTGCAATTGTCGACAATGATTACTTTGGACGGTAATAGTTCCTGTTTCTCCAGCGCGCAAAGGCAACGTTCAAGATATTCCCCACTGTTCCAATTGACGATCACTACCGCAACTTTCATGGCTTGTTTTCAAAGATTGGCGGATGAAAATCGCAAAAAAGTAACATCAGCCGTGCCACCCTGTCATCTTCATGAAGTTAACCCGGCGGATGGTATATGAAGCCTTCTGCTCAAACCAGCAAAAAGGCGGTGACTTAATTGGTGAAGTTAATCTCAGCTAGTGCGGCTTAATTGGTAATGAAGCAACAAAACAGCCAATTTTGAGCCATTCTGACGCCATCAGTTGAAGACAGTTTGACTCACCAGCTTTCTTTACTGGTACGGACGTCAAGTTCAAACGACCAGGCCCTTGGTGTTTGATTATAAAGATATACAAATCCATCTACGATGCCGTCGAGAGAAATCATTCCCTCCTCGCCAATCGCAGCCGCATAATCCGGCACTAAAGTGAGAATTTTCTCACCATGAATTGGACCATCAATCACGACATGACCAACGTGAATACCGTCATCTGCGTATTCCTTGGCCATAGCTTGTGCGAGATTGCGAACTGCGCCCTTGGATGAATTGAACGCGCCAAAATTTGCGCGACCACGCAAGGAGGCACTAGCGCCAGTAAACAGTAAAGTACCACCACTGCTTTTCATAGATCTTATCGCTTCTCTTCCAAAGAGAAAGCCTCCGAAACAGCAAACTCGCCAACTGTACTCAAACAGAGCGGCTTCCATATCATCAATTCGACCTGGGGTGTTATTGCCAACGTTGTAAATCGCCAGGTCCACATTGTTACCCGCTATGTCAAACAAGGCCTGAACGGCTGACTCATCCGTACAATCAGCCACAACGGCTTGAGCGCTGTCGCCTTGTTCGACTATGTGTTCAACAACGGCGTCCAATTTTTCCTGAGTACGACCCGCCGCAATCACATGTAAGCCTTCTTGCGCGAATCGAATACACAGTTGCGCCCCCAAACCCTGAACCGGACCGACCCCTATAACAATCGCTGTTTTCATTATCTAATCACCCCATCAGTTTCATCGTCGCAATTGCGGGCCGCCATGAATCAACGGCAAGTCCAGCGGACTTAGTATGCCAGGTTTGCCTGCACATACTGCAGGTATCGCGTTCACAATACGATTTGCCGCAGAGCAGTTGCCGCCACCAGCAGGGCCCGGTTCGACAGGATCATGCCCATGGAAACTCACCTTCAACTCTGGATTGCCTTTGATAATCGCCTGATGGCAACCTTCCCCTTCAGCTGGATACGGCCAATCTGGCGCGCAGGACTGATCGATACGCGTAATATGCTCCACAACAATTCTGGATTCACCGGCCACCATACCTCGTACCTCAAAGCGAAAAGCACCTTGAGTACCCGCCTCGAAATGTCCCATCCCATGGACATCCACTGATTCGGCAAGCGGTAAGCGCTCGACATGGGTTTCAATAAAATCCAGTGGATAATCCAGTGCAGCAGCTACTATCTCTACCATAGGCGCCCAAACAAGTTTTAATGCACTCTCCTCCAGCATCTGCGGTAAAGTATCCATGGATTGACCGAAGCCAATCACATTGCGAACCACGTCGGGTTGATCGTACAGCGCGTAGTTGAATACTTCCTGCAGTCGAATTTCTTCAATATCAGACACCACGCCACTGAGCAGTACTGGAAGAATATCCATGGCCCAACCTGGATCGACACCTGACACAAACACCGAGCATTCGTTCTGTTCGCACACCATTTGTACTGGCTCAATTGCCTCTTTGATCGCGCCCTGGCCGGCAGGGTACAGCAAGGGGTAAAACGACGTAGACACCACATTCACGCCCGCACTCAAGCACGACAGCAAATCCATAAACGCAGCTTCACCGCGCGTATCGCCACTGGCGGTGTAAACCACAGCATCGATATTATCTGCGATCACGCTTTGCCAATCATCGGTGGCAGCTACGCCCAGAGGCCCTATCCCCGCGAGGCTGCCAGCGTCTTTGCCTATTTTCTCTGGGTTGGATACAACAACGGCAACAAGATCGAGCTCGCGATGAGCTGCCACTGCGCGTATGGCCGGTCGACCCACATTTCCGGTTCCCCACACTGCAACACGCTTCTTCTCACTCATACTGATTCCTACTTTGTCGTGACCAATGCAAGGCCGTCATTTCCTGAGTGCAGTGTAGCTTTAGTGAAGAGCTTTGCCCGTGACAACTTGTTTATTCGACACTTAATCTATCAACACATTTTTGGCAACGTTGCCTTGATTTGTGAAGTGGGTACAATCCAGCAATCACTCATTTCTGGCTCCAATATCAATGACGCTTTTTATTAAACCAGACAAGCTGGTATTTGCCGCACTGCTGTTGTGTTTTTCGTCAGCATCGGTAGCCAATCAAACTATTGAATCAGAGGTTGAAAATCTATTCTCAAAGTTCAACGCTGGGAAGCAGCCAGGCGTTGCTGTTCTGGTAAGGCACAATGACAGCGTGGTTTATGAAGGAGGGTTCGGCTTTGCTGATCTCACGGCGAGTAAAAAAATAACGGCTGAAACACTGTTTCGCCTGGCGTCTGTGTCCAAGCAATTTACTGCAGCGGCTATTTTGAAACTGAATGAAGAAGGCCGCCTTTCACTGGATGACTCCATTAGCAAGTATCTGCCTGAGCTTATAGACTACAAAGGTGCCACCATTCGGCATCTGTTGAATCACACTGCGGGTTTGCCAGATTATTACGATCAATTTCAATTTGATCCCGGAACAGTTCCCTCCAACAGTGATATTGTGTTGGCGCTAAAGGAGCTAGCGGCCCCTCAGTTTCGCCCCGGCGATGAGTTCGAATACAGCAACCCCGCATACGAGATGCTCGCGCTACTGGTGGAGCGAGTCAGTGGTACCTCTTTCAGACACTTTATGCGCGAGCAGTTATTCATTCCCTCTGGAATGAACACAGCCATGGTTTATGACCACACCCAGCCGTCAATTCCACATCGCGCACTGGGGTACTCGCCTGACGCCGACGCCTACACCTTGAATGACTACGATTTACTAAATGGTATTACGGGTTCCGGCGGGGTATACGCGAGCCTGCAAGACTTTTCCGCCTGGATTGACGCACTGCACAAACAGCAAGTGCTCAAGCCCGAGACACTCAGCGATGCGTGGCGGGGAACCGCATTGAATAGTGGTGAGCTTGTAGACTATGGATTTGGCTGGAGCACAGACACTTACCGCGGCCATAAGCGCGTTAGCCATGGCGGGTCATGGGTTGGCTTCAGAACCCACTTTGCGACTTTCCCGGAACAGGGTTTGAGTATCGTTGTTCTGGCCAACCGCAGTGATATTGAACCTGCCGACTACGTTGAACAGATCGCTGACATGCAGTTACCTGAAAAAGGGAATTATCTCGCCCCCAAGACAACAATAAATTGGCAGCAGAATCGCCTCAAAGGAATACCAGATAACGATATCTGGTGGACGGCAACTGGCAAAGACATGGCCTGGATGCATAAAAACCTGCCACAGATGTTCCCCACTGTTACTGTCCATCGCTCAGGGCAAGTCAAGCCTCTTGCGCAGCAGCTGATGCCAGCGATTGCACAGCACGCCGTCAAGACGCCAGATGGCATTATGGGCTTTGATGATTTTCTGGCGTCCGATCATTCAACTGCAATGGGTGTTGTGATTCTGCACAAAGGCAAAATCGTTTTTGAGCGTTACCCAAGAATGCAGCCGTACGAAAAACCTATCTATTGGTCAGTTGCTAAGATCCTGCCTGCAACATTGCTGCGCATGATGGAAGAGCGCGGCAAACTGGATGTTGATAAACCTATTGATCACTATATTTCAGAGCTGTCAGGCTCTGCCTTTTCAGGTACCACGGTTCGAAATGTGCTGGACATGGCCAGCGGTCTTGATTGCGAAGACGAGTATGACGATCGCAGCTCTTGCTATTACCAATATTCTGCTGCGATTGGTGACAGTTATCGTGACGAACGGTCCGCTGCGAATCCCTACGAATTTCTGAAGACGCTCAAAGCTGCACGCCATGCACCACAAGGAGAGAAATTTTCTTACTCAGGGGTCAATACTTTCCTGTTAGGATGGTTAGTCGAAGTGTTGACCGGTCAGCCACTGCAAGACGTATTAAGCCAGCAAATCTGGTCGCAGATTGGTGCTGAAGCTGATGCGTCATTTCTGGCGTATCACTCAGGGATCCCATTGGCGCACGGTGGATTTCTTGCACGCCCTAGAGATCTTGCGCGTTTAGGACTGTTGTTCACACCCAGCTACAAAAAGGTAAGCGCCAAGCCAATAATTTCCCAGGATCACATACGATTTTTGCAAACTCAGGGTCGCCCGGAATTGCTGCAGAAAGCAGGTCTAGCAGCTGATAATCCAGAAGGCATTCGCCATAACATTTACCAATGGGACCAGGTTCACCACAACGGCACCCTTTATAAGGGTGGGTGGGCCGGGCAAGGCTTAATCATAAACCCTGAACAGGATGTCGTTGCCGTATTTGCCAGCTACTTTAAAGACGACAACTATAGCGAGATGCCGCTTGAGCCAGTGGTATTTGACGTGATCAACTCAGTATTTGAAATGAACCAGATTGCTGCGCCCGAGAACTGAAAGCAGAGCGTTAAATCGCTTTCCAATTGGGTATCAACAGCTGCTCACCACTTTCCGGATCCGTCGCTTCTTCAAATATCGCACGCACCTTCTGGCCTATGCTCACGTCAACTTCATCACTGTTGACGATATTGCCAATCGCATTGCAACCGGGTGCACCGTTCAGCGAGATGACGGCTACGTTATAAGGTACACGGTCCGCTAACAGCGGATGCACTGGGTGCTGAACCTCAACCACGCTCTCTATAACGCCCTCGCCCGAAATGGCACGAAATTCAAGGTCGCTGCCCTGGCATTGAAAACACACATCTTCTGCCGGGTATCTTGCCGCATCGCAGTGATTGCAGAACTGTACATGCAATTGCCCGCTGGTGAACCAGTCTTTATTGTCTGGATCCAGTGCGGGGAGAAGAAAACTGTCGCCTAAATATCTATTCGTCATTTTCTCAATCCCGTCCAAACAACACAGCACTGCCGGGCGCGTAACCAGGCCCACCAACAGCAAACGACAAGTCCACCTTGTCCACCTGACAACTGGAATCGCCACGCACCTGACGCACGGCTTCATTGATCATTTCGAAGCCGTGAATGTACGCCTCACCAATGTTGCCACCGCTGGTGTTAAACGGTAAGCGAGCATCTGGCCCTTCCAACGCACCATCGGCCACAAAATCTTGCAACTCACCGGGCTCACAGTAACCGAGCTCGCACAGCGACATCATCACCGGCCCGGTAAAATTCTCATACATCTGCAAAACATCAACGTCAGTTGCGCGCACACCAGCGCGTTGCCAAATTGCCTCACCCACGCCCTGATAAAACATGCCGGGAAACCAGCGCCCCTGAAAAGAATCGATACCGATGTTTGGACCAATTCCCTGAGCGGTGGCAAGAATAGGCACTGCCTCGCCTTTCAGATCTTTTGCGCGTTCCGGTGTTGTGATGATCACGGCTGCAGCCCCATCGTTCTCAGGGC
This sequence comes from Pseudomonadota bacterium, assembly GCA_039111475.1. GTDB lineage: Bacteria > Pseudomonadota > Gammaproteobacteria > Pseudomonadales > JAUIET01 > JAUIET01. Next base: position 54,062 of record JBCCIP010000015.1, read on the forward strand.
AGCAGTCGTAAAGATGAAACGGCTCTACGATCCAGCGCGATTCATGATACTTTTCACGGGTAAGCGGGCTTCCATACCGCACTGCTCGCGGATTGCGCTGCGCATTTGCATAGCAGGCCATTGATATATCGCACAAGGCTTGTTGAGTAATGCCATGGTCATGCATAAACCGTTTGGTCTGCAGAGCGCATTCCTGAGCGGGGGAAATAAGCCCATAGGTGTGTGTCCAGGCGTGAGGGCCAGCGGCATTGGTCATTCCGGAAAAGTGCGTCCCGAAGCGTGAGAACTGACCTTGCGCAAGCGCGCGAAATGCCACTACGTAGTTTGCGTAACCTCCGCTAACAGCAGCATCAGCGCACTGAATAGCTGCAGCCGAATTATTTCCGCCGCCGGCCCAAGGCGTCATGGCCCAGCGCAGCTCTTTCATGCCCATAGCACTCGACAGCCGCAACGGGTCATTGCGATTGTCCATGTATGAGACAAGACCATCAATTTCAGACAGCTCAAGCCCGGCGTCGTCAGCCGCACGACTGATTGCCTTCATGGCCAGTTGAAACTCCGTCTCCTCGCTGCCACCACGCTTGTAATATTCCGACTCGCCGATTCCAACGACTACCGCGTCCCCGTTCATAATTTCTCCGTCAACAGAGGTTTCCCAGTTTAATAGATGCCACGTTCAAACACTCATGACTGAATGGTTACAGTTTGCGGTATGGCTATAAGTCAATGATGGGATCGGGGCAGTATTCTCTGCGCCTACAGCTGTGGCAATAATCTCCGAGATAAAGCTCATCAACCCAATCGGTCAGCTCTTTCAACGATTGGGGGTCGTCAAACAAAAAACCGGCTTCAAAATTACGCTTGTCCTCGTGCTTGCTACCCAATCCAGCTCCGGTCAGGTTAGGCGAGCCTACAAACGCTTCGCGGCCATCGATGATGATGGCTTTGGTGTGAACTCTGGGACATAAAATTCGCTCGAACAATTCGTTGTTGATCAGTGCGTCAAAGCGATCAAAGTCTTCGCGAAATCGCGGGCCTGGTTCTTTGGCGTGTATCAGCCGAATGGCAACGCCGTCATCCACCAGGTCAGATAACAACTGGAGCAAGGGCACAAAGCCTGAGCCGTATTCGACGTACATGTCTTTGATATCCGCGGTAACAATCCAAACATACTCCTTCGCGTTTGGGAGTCTCTGCTGGATAACCTCCAGATAGATATTGCGGTTTAGCAGCAATCGATGCATCTTTCAGCCCAATCTCACACCGCAACAGCCAGTGTACTCTAGCAACGCCCCTAGAAACTGATCGATGTTTCCAGAGTATGCCAACGGCCGTCGCGAACCTGCGACAATGTAGATTCGCTCACACCCTGGTGTTTATCGGCAGCAAACGACAAGGGGTAGCCAAATATATCCATGTAGTTGTCAATGGACTCCAAAGCCGTGATGAATGAATCTACCGTCAATTCAGGCCCTGCTCTGCGCAATGCTTCAACGATGACATCCGCATTCCTGTAAGACTCCATAGCCACGTATTCAGGGTCTCGACCATGGCGTTCAACAAACCGGTCCCACCATGCGGCGGCCGCCTCAGTGGGGGGCGCATCACGATACATCATCGCCATATGCACAAATGCATAATAGCCTTCGCCGGCGCCACTCTCCTGGCTGGCCACCACCTGATTGTACGCCGCGTTGCTGCCAACAAATGACGCCCCTTCCCAGCCAAGCTTGCGAACGGCCTCTAACACTAGAATAGTATCGCGCACAACAGTGCCCATCATGACCAAATCACACGCCGCGTCGCGCAGCTTGATAATTGCAGCCGTAAATTCACTTTCGGTTGGCTTGTGAGAGCTAGTCGCGATGATGTTAATGCCTAACTCCGCAGACTGATCACTAGCAGCTTGCAAGGTTTCTTCACCATACTCCGTATCCTGATAAATGACGCATACGGACTTGGCACCGCGTTCATTGACAAAATACTTCATTGCCGCACGCATCTCGTCGTAATACATACCGCGGGCATTAAACTTAAGTCTATGGAAAGGGTCGACCATAGTGCGAGCACCCGTAATAGGAAACAAGTTTGGTACACCCTCTTTCAGCTGCTGGGTTAGGACGGCATTGGTTGTTGGCGTACCCAGTGCGATGGCCATGGCAAAAATCTTGTCTCTGTGAATCAATTTGTTGGCGGCCTGAATGGCCTTGGGCACTTGATATTGTGTGTCTTCAACCACATAGCGAATTTTGCGACCGTGAATTCCGCCTTCCGCGTTCACCTCGTCAAACCGCATGCGTGCACCGTTCACGCCGTCAACGCCCAGTGTCGCAATCGGGCCGGATAAATCAGTATGCGAACCAAGCACAATTTCCGTATCGCTGACGCCACGCACCGCAGAGGATGAGCCATCAGCCGACTCTTCGCTTTTCCCACCGCAGGCACTCAGTAGGCCGCAAGTCGTAAGCAGCAGGAAAATGGCTATCGATATTGTTCTAACAGTCATAACACGGTCCTTAATACATGCTATCAATGAGCTCAGCGTATTTCACGTTTACCACTTTACGCTTAAGTTTCATGGTAGGCGTTAATTCTTCATCTTCCGGATCGAGTAATTGATCTATTAATCGAAATTTCTTTACGGTTTCTACGCGTGCGAACTTGGTATTAACAGCTTCGATCTCTTCCCAGATCAAATCCTGCACTTCACGAGTGTGACACAGGCTTGTGTAATTGGTAAACGGTACATTGGCGTCTTGCGCAAACTTGGTCACGTTCTCTTCATCGATCATCACCAGGCAGCTCAAATAAGGCCGCTTGTCTCCCACCACGACCGCATCCGATATATAGGCCGAGAATTTCAGGCGGTTCTCGATCTCGCTGGGCGTAATGTTCTTACCACCAGCCGTAATAATAATGTCTTTTAGTCGATCCAGAATATAGATGTAACCATCATCATCGATTCGACCCACATCGCCGGTGTGTAGCCACCCATCAACTATGGTGGATGCCGTTTTTTGGGCATTATTCCAATAGCCTTGTATCACACCAGGGCCACGAATCAGAAGCTCGCCTTCTTCTGATAGACGCACCTCAGTGCCTGGTACTGCTTTACCGATACTGCCAACGCGGCTATCGCCGGCTAGATTTGCTGTCGCAAGCCCTGTGCACTCGGTCTGACCATACACTTCATACATGGGCTTACCCAATGCCCAAAACCAATCAATCAACTCCGGCGCGATAGGTGCAGCGGCTGTTGACAACCATCTAGCATCGTGAATACCCAGGTACTTGCGACAATTTTTCAGCACGGCGTAGTGAGCCAGTAAACCTTTCAGGCGAAGCCACATGGGCGCATTGCGATCGCTCTGCTGGTATTCTGCCAGCTCTGTGCCCACTGCTAGAGCCTTTTCATAACTCCAGCGACCTAACGCGGTGGCATCCTTCAATTTGATCGCAATGTTTGCAAATTGTTTTTCCCATACTCGCGGTACGGCAAAGTGAACCGAAGGAGAAACTTCCTGCTGATCCTGATTCACTGTTTCAAGGCTTTCTACAATATTGACTATCGAACAGCTCTCCATCGGCGAAAATGTATAGAACATACGCCCGGCGATATGCGCCAAGGGCAAGAAGCAAAGTTGTTCATCATCGGGAGTGATATTGTATACATCCTGAATCACCTGAGACATGTACAGCATGTTGCGCTGGCTTATCATGGCGCCTTTGGGTGGGCCTGTTGTGCCTGAGGTATAAGTGAGCACCATCACATCATCGGGTTCAGCAGCTCCAATTTGATCCACCCAATCCCCCGGGTTTTGCGCTGCGTAGTCACGGCCAATTGCCTGAAGCTCTGCAAAACTAATGCACTGAGGGTCACGCAGGGTTTGCAAACCGTCCATGTCGAAGATAATGATCTTTTCCAGGCATGTAGTGCGCTCACGCACTTCCAACACCTTATCCAACTGTTCTTCATCTTCAGCAAAATAAAACCGTGTCTTGCTGTCAGTGATCAGGTACTCCACCTGCTCCGCCACGTCGGTGGGGTACACACCATTGCAGATACCACCCGCGCCGATAATACCCAGATCCGCAAACATCCACTCCTTATTGATTTCTGACGCGATGGAGCAGACATCGCCGCGCTGCAAACCCAGAGAGATCAAACCCAGGCCAGCGAAACTGGCTTGCTCGCCGTAATCAGACCAGGTGTATTCGTTCCAAATGCCAAAGTCCTTTTCACGCAGTGCCACTTTATTAGGCAGGTCAAGCACGCGTTTCCAGAATAAGCTGCTGATGGTGTTGCATCCAGCAACGTCTATAGTGACGGCGTCCGTACTCATCAGCGCCAGGTCTTCCGTTGCTTCCAGCGTCGGCCACCGCGAACGCCTTCGTCTTTCATACCAAGATAAAATTCCTGAATATCCGTGGCTTGCCGAAGCCTCTCCGTTGTATCTTCCATCACAATTCGGCCGTTTTCCATCACGTAGCCGTATTCGCTGATATCCAACGCCACCTTTGCGTTCTGTTCCACCAACAGCACCGTTATTCCACGTTCTTTATTCAAGCGAGTAATAATTGTGGCAATCTCAGCTACGTACTTAGGTGACAAACCAAGCGATGGTTCATCCAATAACATTAGTCGCGGTGCCAACATCAGGGCCCGCCCAATCGCGAGCATTTGTTGCTGGCCGCCGCTTAGAAAGCCCGCCGCCTGTGCGCGTTTCTCAAGTAACACCGGAAAATATTGGTACACAGCATCAAGGTCGCTTTTAACTTTTTTGTCTTTGCGACTGTATGCTCCGGTCAAGAGGTTTTCTTCAACATTCAGAAACGGGAACACTTCACGCCCTTCAGGCACATGCGCAATACCTCGCCTGGCGATTACGTCTGGGTCCAGATTAACAATGGGCTCGCCATCCAGGTCCACCGAGCCTTTCTGGGGCTCCATTGCACCGCTAATGGTTTTCAGTACCGTAGTTTTGCCCGCACCGTTCGCGCCGAGCAAGGTCACTATCTGCCCTGCTCTTACTTCCAGGCTCACGCCACGTATGGCCATAATCGGGCCATAGTAGGTTTCAATATTCTTAACGATCAGAGAACCAGCCATCGCCAACAAGCCTCAATCGCCAAGATACGCGCGTTGCACGTCTGGATGGTTTTGAATGTCTGCCGGTGTGCCCAGTGCCACAAACGCGCCATCCGCAATTGCCAGAACTCGGTCAGACGATCTCGAGACCAAATTCATATCGTGCTCAACCATAATGATGGTCGCACCATAGTCTCTAGTGATGTCCTCAATCCAGAATGAAACGTCTTCGGTTTCCTCAGGGTTCAAGCCCGATGACGGTTCATCAAGTAGTAACAGCTTTGGTTGAATACACAAGGCGCGTGCCACCTCAACCATCTTTCGAACGCCATACGGCAAGCTGCCAATCACCTGATTCCTGTGGCTTTGCAAATCCAGCAGATCAATTACGTCTTCAACTGTGCGCCTGAAAGCAAGCTCTTGCTCGCGCACTGGTGGCAAAAACAATAGTTCACTGAGCAAATTACTGCGTCTGTGTACATGCCGGCCAATCAGCATATTGTTCAATACGGTTTCATGCTCGAACAATTCCGTATTCTGAAAGGTACGCGCAATACCCAAGGAAGCAATGCAGTGCGCAGGCTGAGATAGTATGCTTTCTCCCGCAAAAACAATGTCACCCGAATCTGCGTCGTACAAGCGACTGATCAAATTGAATATGCTGGTTTTGCCGGCTCCGTTCGGGCCAATAATACTGAACACTTCTCCTTGCTCAACATCAAAACTGATGTCTCGCACGGCGTGCACACCTCCGAAGCTCAACGCGAGTTTTTGCGCACTTAGCAACACACTCACCGTAAACGCTCCGTGCGCAAATACGATTTCTGGCGTTTGTGAGTTGCCTTGCGATACAGTGGAAATTCATCGAAGAATTGTTTTATCTTCAACCATCGACCGTAAACCCCCAGTGGCTCAAAGATGAGAAACAACACCAGTATCAAGCCGAACAAACCCGGTTCAAGACCTGGTATCTGGCCGATTGCAGCTGGCAGGGTATCGCGCATGATCGCAATAAACTGTGGCAGTACCACAATGAATATGGCGCCGTAAAACACGCCATGCATTGACCCCAGGCCACCAACTACCACCATCAGCAATAGTTGTATCGACGTTAACATGGTGAAGGCGTCAGGAGCTAAATACCCCAGCTTGTGCGCAAACAGTGCGCCAGCAATACCGGTAAAGCCGGCCGACACCGCAAACGCGACGGTTTTTGTGCGGGCTAAATTAATGCCCATGCTTTGCGCGGAAATTTCGGAGTCCCTGATCGCCACCATGGACCTACCGGTTGGACTGCGCAGCAAGTTAAGCGCCGCTAACAAACACAGCAACACGGTAACCAGACACAAATAATAAAATGGGGCACCGTGACCAAGATCCAGGCCCATCAACATCGCATCTGGAACTACCTGGCCACGAAAGCCACCGGTCACGGATTCCCAATGCGCAATAATTTGTTCCACAATGTGCGCGAAGGCGAGCGTGGCGATTGCCAGATAGATGCCTGTCATTCGCAGCGTTGGTCTACCGACCATAGCGCCCGCTGATGCACTGATCAAACCTGCCAATAGCATAGAAATGGGCAGTGGAATGCCCTTGCCAATAAACCAGGAGTGCGCGTAAGCGCCAATTGCCAGAAAGGCGGCGTGACCCAGGCTGACCAATCCAGTATGACCCACCAACAACATTAGACCAATGCCAGCGATGGAATAAATGTAGACTAGGGACAACTCGCCCAAATAAAAGGTATCGAGAAAAAGCGGTGCAACGACGACTACCATCGCAAGTAGGCCAAACCAAAAACGTTGACCATTGTGCTTAAACACATCAATGTCTTGCTGGTAGCGGGTTTTAAGTATGAATCGCATCGCAGTTTTAAGGCTCTATACTTTTTTCTGCTGAATGCTGGCAAATAAACCTTGCGGTCTGACCAGCAGCATCACCAGCAACATCACATAGGCCGTGGTGGCGGCTATTCCAGGGGGTAAATACAGGTTGGCGAATTGTTCTGCAACGCCAACAATCAAGCCGCCCAATATGGCACCTGGTAAGCTGCCAAAGCCACCTACAATGGCGGCACAGAATGCTTTAATACCGATGAATCCCATTACTGGTTCCAGCAAGGACACGGGCGCCACCAACACACCCGCAACGGCGGCCAACGACGCCGATAATGCCCAAACTAATGAATATATACGTTTAACGGGAATGCCAACGTAGTAAGCGGCCAGCTGGTTTTGCGACGCGGCTTGCATGGCAATGCCTAGACGGGTGAATCGAAAGAACACATAGAATGTCCCGCAGAGAATTAGAGTACCGATGATTATGGCCAGGTTTTCATACCCTATAGATAGATCGAATATTCTGGCAACGCTGCCGGTAAATGGGTTAGACAGTGTTTTGGTTTCAGTACCCCAAACGGCACCGGCTAATGCGCGTAAGATGAATCCGAGACCAATGGTGATCATCAGAACGGCGAATGGCGGCTCACCAATCATTGGGCGAAGTACGCCGCGTTCTATAATGACGCCGATGATGGCCATGCTGATTACAGTGGCCATAAAACCCGGGATGTAGCTCATGCCAAGGATGTTGATAAAGGTGTAGGCGAGATAAGCGCCCAGCATCATTAACTCACCTTGCGCGAAGTTAACCATTTCGGTGGCTTTGTAGATCAGTACAAAGCCCATGGCGATCAGACCATAGACACAGCCCTGAGATACGCCACTGATTAGTATTTGTAGAACTTCCATCGTTTTATTTTGCTTATTGATAGCTAGCGCAAAAAAAAATGGCTATAAATACATTTTGTGCCAGATTCAAGACCGCTGATAAACCGAGTTTGCAGATATTTTACTCCAAGCCATATTGTACCTGCTGCATCTGTATCTGGCTAAGCAAAGCGGACCACTTCAGCTTTATTCCCAATGCGTTACAGAACCCAGAAAATCAATTATTCAGCCGATAACACACTCATATCCCCTTTAAGCATCGCCCACTGCACATCACGCCGCACAATTCGCCAGCCATCCGCCTGGCGCGCCCAGCGGTCTATATACTCTCCATTACTGTCAAAAAAGCGGTCTGACTTGTCGCCCGCACCTTGATGTCTAGCCTGCACATAGCTGCGCGTTACTGCTTCGTGGGCGTTGAATTCAATCTGAATACTGCCAAGCAGATGCTGTGATGATCCGCAGGGGTCGAGATACGTTTTAAAGTTAGCGGTTAAGGCCTCAATGCCCTGTTGTTCTTTGCCATCACCGTAGTTAAAGCTGATATTGATATCAAATACCTGCTGAACATCCTGCCAACGGCGCCCATCAAGAATTCGGGCAAATTCACCGAGTTTATTGAGAATTTCTCGCTCGTCGCTATATAGGGTAGACATTGCTTCAGCCTGCTATTGAGTTGCAAAAGAGGATTATAACGCCACTGAAACTACTCGATAATTTAACCACCAGACCGGTGCAGTGCGACAATCTGCTACCGAATTCGGCGCCTTTTGCAGTATAATGCGCTTGTTGAAATCTCCTGGTGGTCCCCATGTCAAAGAAATTCGAAGACGATATTGCAGCGTTTCAAGAAAGCGCAACCGCTGGTTTCGAAAACGTTGAGGCAGAGCGTTTGCATCGCAAGCAGCGACTGGCCGCGGGATTGCGCACTATGGGTCGTCTTCATCTTGCTGAGGGTGTTGCCGGACATGTTACGGTGCGAGACCCCGAGTTTCCGGACCGCTTTTGGGTAAATCCATTTGGGCATAATTTTAAGCTGATGACCGTGAGTGATCTGATCTGTGTTGACCACACGGGTGAGGTGGTAATTGGCGACCGACCTGTCAATGCAGCGGCTTTTGCGATTCATAGTGAACTGCATAAAGCTCGACCAGACGTGGTGGCAGCGGCGCACTCACACTCAATGTATGGGCGCACCTTTTCAACGCTGGGCAAACCTCTGAAAATGATTTCGCAAGACGCTACTATGTTTTACAACGATGTGGCGCTGTGCGACGACGGTAGTGGTGCTGTGGTTGCCAGTACCGATGTATCGAAAAAAATGGGCGTGGCCCTCGGTCAGAAAAAAGCGCTGATTCATCAGAATCACGGCCTGATTACTACCGGCGGATCAGTGGATGCTGCCGTGTGGTGGTTTATTGCGCTTGAGCGTGTTTGCCAGAGCCAGCTACTGGCAGAATCATCAGGTGACCCGGTCGAAATTCCAAGGAGTTTGTGCGAAGAAGGTTTTGAGGTGCAAGGCCATGATCTTGCGGGATGGTTTCAATTCCAGCCATTTTGGGATGAGCTGGTTGCACGTGAGCCGGAATTTTTAAACTAAACACTTTTTGTCAGCGGCACTAAACTGCCTTCTTCTTTTTGCTGCACCTATGGCGCGCATAGCCACCAATTCAGCCGAGCGTACGCCAGCAGGTGGATAATCTAGAGCCCTTGCTGGCACGGCAGCTTGCTGGGTTTGAAGCACTGAAAAAATGTCAGCAGCTTACCAACGGTGCGAGTCAGGAAACCTATCGGGTGGTTGCTCAGACCAAAACCGGGGAGCGTCAGCTGGCGTTAAGACGTTGCCCACCTTCACAGCAGGCAAGCTCAACAGTAGGCCAAATCAGTTTGGCAACGGAAGCCCAGTTGGTGCAGCTTGCGCATGATGCTGACATTCCAACGCCTGAGATAATCTACGTACTGCAGGACAGCGATGGCCTTGGTGAAGGCTTTCTTATGCAATGGCTGAACGGGGAAACTCGAGGCCAGCGTATTATTCGATCTGAACATCTGGCATCTGTCAGGCCCATGCTGGCCAGACAATGCGGCGAGATTCTTGCGCGTTTGCACGCGATCGATGTGAGCGCCGAACTCAGTGAGCAACTACCCCATGTCACATCAGAGGGCCTGGTTAGGGAAACCTGGGACTGGTACCAGTCTTTGAAGGTACCGCAACCCATGATCGACTTCACCGCTCGCTGGCTGCTTGATCATTTGCCTGAGCAATCACGGCAAACACTGGTGCACGGTGATTTTCGAAACGGCAACCTGATGGTTGACGAGAGGGGCGTCTGTGCAGTGTTGGATTGGGAACTTGCACAAATTGGCGACCCGGTGCGTGATCTTGGCTGGTTGTGCGTCAACTCGTGGCGCTTTGGGCATCAAGAGTTAGCCGTTGGCGGGTTTGGCAAGGTTGAAGATTTACTGACGGCTTACGAATCGGTGTCCGGGTTGAACGTAAACAGAGACGATTTACGCTTTTGGCAAGTATTCGGCTCGTTCTGGTGGTCGGCCGCTACGCTTAACATGGCGGCAACCTGGCGCACTGGCGAAACACCAAGCCTTGAACGTCCCGTTATTGGAAGGCGTTCGTCAGAAGCCCAAATGGACTGTGTGAACCTGATCATTCCTGGTGAATTTACTCTTCCTGTCGAGATTGAGCAGAACCAAGGCGCTCAATTACCAATGCCTGCGGAATTACTGGAAGGTGTTCGACACTTTCTCAAACATGATATTGCCGGTGGCGATCAACATCACTTCGGCTTTATTGCTAAGGTCGCGGCCAATTCCCTGGGCATCGCGCAGCGCGAGTTACTATACGGTGCGGACCTACGCACAGCGGAGAACGCTCGATTGCGTGAGTTGTTTCGAGACAATAGTGCGGACGATCTTCAATGGCAACTGGTTAATCTGTTGCGGTCCAACTTTCCTCTCGACTCACCCTCGCTTGCCGCACATCTGCGACAAACCGTTGCCGGGCAGCTTTGGATCGATCAACCGGGCTACTCCGCTATTAATCCTGTCGAATAGGCCCGTTCAATTGCACCCGGCCGCCGGGCAGGTACGCCGGCGTTGCCTATCGAATAGGCGCACAGGCTCTGCCCGCGCTTAACACTTCACCCCGTATCAACTGATTAAGCTCAAACAGATGCAAGCTGAATCCGCTGCCGCGTACCATTTTCTCTGCCAGCAGCGCCATTGGATCTCTACGCCGCCAACAAAGGAGCTGTTAAACTCTGTGCCCAATCAGACACCTCGCGGGCAAACAATGATCGACTTCTATGGGATGGGCAGCCCAAACGTGCTCAAAGTGGCCATTCTTCTGGAAGAGCTGAGCCTGGATTACCGCAGTCATCGCGTGGGCGTGATGAATGGGGAAAATTTTTCAGCGGACTTTTTGAAACTAAACCCCATTGCCAAGGTGCCGGTTATTATCGACCACGATGGCGCAGGACCCGATCAACCCATATTCGAGTCTGGCGCCATCCTTATATACCTCGCCGAAACCTACGACTCACCATTATTACCCTCTAGCGGCAATCAGCGCTGGGAGATTCTCCAGTGGCTTATGTTTCAGATGTCACTGGTTGGACCGATGCTTGGTCAAGTGAATCATTTCCAGCTGCAACCCAGTGAGGAGAACAGTTACGCAGCGGGCCGCTATCGTGACCAGGCTGATCGGGCGCTTACAATCATAAATGAACGATTGACAGTGTCGCCATACCTGGGTGGCAGAGATTACTCGATTGCCGACATCGCGGTGCATCCATGGATGGGCTACATCACGCGGCATCAGTTAGAAGAGCAAGACTACCCCAAGCTCATTGAATGGCGCGACTTATTGGATCAACGACCCTCATTTAAGCGAGGGGCCGCCGCTATCGCTGAGATGGACGCAATGGCACCGGCAAACACTGGCCTGCCCACTGACCAAGAAATGGATAATTTTTTCGCGCGACGAACACCGGGCCCAAAAGTGGATCTACTCAATTATTTGCGCAAGGGGCCAATGTTCACAACTGAGGCCGACAAGAACGCTCAAGATTGAAACCACTTTTACCACTTTTTTTGGAACGTAAAGTATGACTACCAAAGTAGGAATTAATGGCTTTGGCCGCATGGGGCGCCTTATTCTGAGAGCGGCCTGGCAATGGGACAACATAGAGTTCGTCCAGATTAACGATCCAGGCGGTGATGCCGAAACGCTCGCGCACTTGCTGAAATTTGATTCTGTGCACGGCCAGTGGCCTTACGAAGTCAGTGCAGAAGACAAAAAAATGCTCATCGGCACATCCAATTTGCTTTGCAGTCGTAATAGAGCCATTGAAGACACTGACTGGTCGGCGTGCGACCTGGTCATTGAGGCATCCGGAAAAATGAAAACCAAAGCGCTGTTACAGGCTTACCTGGACCAAGGTGTAACACGCGTGGTGGTCACCGCACCGGTTAAGGAAGAAGGGGTTCTAAATGTTGTCATGGGCGTGAACGACCACTTGTATGACCCAGATTCTCACCCAATTATTACCGCGGCGTCCTGCACCACCAATTGTTTGGCACCGGTGGTAAAAGTTATTAACGAACATCTGGGCATCAAGCATGGGTCAATGACAACAATTCACTCGGTCACCAATACACAGACCATTCTCGATGCACCGCACAAGGATCCACGGCGAGCAAGAGCCTGTTCAATGAGCCTGATTCCAACCACAACCGGTTCAGCCACGGCCATCACCAATATTTTTCCGGAGCTGCTGGGCAAACTGAATGGTCATGCAGTGCGTGTGCCGCTTGCGAATGCCTCGCTAACAGACTGTGTGTTTGAGGTACAACGGCCTACCAGTGTCGAAGAAGTGAATGGCCTGCTGGAAAGCGCAGCTAGCAAGCAATTAAAAGATATTCTCGGTTTCGAAGAACGCCCACTGGTGTCAATTGACTACAGAACTGATCCTCGTTCGGCGATTGTTGATGCCCTATCGACAATGGTGGTTAATGAAACGCAGGTAAAACTTTACTTGTGGTATGACAATGAGTGGGGGTATGCCAACCGCGCCGCCGAACTCATGCACAAGGTAAGCCAGCAAGCATAGCGAAGTCAGCACGCATGAGCGCAGCAGAAATGTCGCCGGATGTTCGTCAGTATCTTATTGTTACTGGCAACTACTGGGCGTTTACCTTAACCGATGGCGCACTGCGTATGTTGGTGGTACTGCACTTCCATCAGCTGGGCTACAACGCCTTACAAATCGCTCTGCTGTTTTTGTTCTACGAAGTATTCGGCGTTGTCACGAATTTACTGGGCGGCTGGCTGGGCGCGCGCTGGGGTTTAAACAAAACCATGAATATAGGCCTGTGTTTGCAGGTGCTGGCGTTGAGCATGTTGCTCGTTCCGGCAAGTGTGTTAACACCGGCCTGGGTGATGGCGGCACAGGCCTTATCCGGTATTGCCAAAGACCTCAATAAGATGAGCGCCAAGAGCGCGATCAAGCTGTTGGTGCCTGAGCAACAGCAAGGCAAGTTGTATCATTGGGTTAGCGTGTTAACCGGCTCTAAAAACGCGCTTAAGGGACTGGGCTTCTTTTTGGGTGCTGCATTATTGGCCACCCTGGGCTTCTTCGGTGCGGTGTTGCTAATGACCGTAGCGTTGGCCCTGGTTGCAGTACTGAGCGTGTTGCTGTTGAGAAAAGAGTTTGGCAAAGCCAGCCATAAACCGAAATTCACGCAGTTGTTTTCCAAAAGCCGTGCTTTGAATTACTTGTCCGCAGCGCGATTGTTCTTGTTCGGGGCACGCGACGTATGGTTTGTGGTGGCCTTACCGGTCTATCTAAGCTCTACACTTGACTGGCGCCACGAATTAGTGGGCGGTTTTTTGGCGCTGTGGATTATTGGCTACGGTGCGGTTCAGGCCAATGCACCGCGCATTACCGGCATGGCTTCAGGATCACCCCCTGATGGTCGCACCGCATTTAGATGGGCCAGTTTATTGGCGGGCATACCCGCGTTAATTGCAGTGGCCTTGCTGGCCAGCACTACACCAACGTTGTTATTGATCGTTGGGCTGCTGGTCTTTGGAGGGTTGTTTGCGGTGAACTCCGCGGTGCACAGTTATCTGGTGGTCAGCTATGCCGAGTCCGACGGTGTTTCGCTGGATGTGGGCTTTTACTATATGGCCAATGCCATGGGGCGGCTTGTGGGTACTGTTTTATCTGGCTGGATTTTTCAATCCCATGGCTTAGCGGCATGCCTGTTGGTGTCATCAGCGTTTGTTATCATTGCGGCACTGTTGGCCAGGCTGTTGCCTGTTCACGCGCCGTGAATTCAACAACGTAATACGAAATAAGAGCTGCAGGAATTCTCTATGACCGACATCGAATTGAACAGCGAGCTTACCGATCTCAAGCTGCACATGCAGGCCTTCATCAACAATGAAGTGATACCACTGGAATCGGTATTGCATGCGGACGACGATGCAGCCGAACAAGCAATGACTGGCTTGAAAGCGAAAGCCAGGCAGCTTGGCCTTTGGGCGCTGGGCCACCCCGAGTCGATTGGCGGCGGTGGCCTGTCACTGATGGATTTCGCGTATTTAAACGAAGTGATTGGCCGGTCTCATTACGGGCAAATGGCTGTTGGCTCAATCTCTATGCAAGATTCCATCATGCTGCACCTGTACGGTAATGAGTCGCAGCGAAAACAATGGTTAACGCCTTTGGTTGACGGTGAAATATATCCGTCGGTGGGTCTTACTGAACCTGAAGTCGCCGGTTCTGATCCAACCTTGATGCAAACCAGGGCGACCCTGGACGGCGATGAGTGGGTTATCAATGGGCACAAATGGTTTACCACCGGTGCCAATCGCGCGGCGTTCACAACCGTATTCTGCGAGACTGAACCAGACCAGCAGAGACACAGCAAGTTCTCGGCAATTATCGTCCCCACCAATACCCCTGGGTATGACATAAAGCGCGTAGTGCGCACCATGGGCGATACGCAAGGCGGGCATTGCGAAGTAAATCTTAACAACATACGAGTACCGTTCGAAAACCTGTTGGGCGAGCGCGGAAAAGGCTTTTTAATTGCGCAGAAACGACTTGGGCCCGGACGAATATTTCACTGTATGCGCTGGCTTGGGCAGGCGCAGCGTGCGTTCGAGTTAATGTGCGACTACGCCAATAAACGCTATGCACATGGCTCGCTGTTAGCCGAAAAAGGTGAGATACAACGCTTTGTAGCGGAGTCAGCCGCCGAAATACACGCGGCCAGATTAATGACCATAGATGCGGCGCGCCGAATGGACAGCGGCGACGAAGCGCGCGTTGAAATAGCCTTAATAAAATTTTGGGGCGCGCGCATGCTGCACAATGTGATCGACAGGGCCATTCAAGTGCACGGTGCGCTGGGGGTTACGGAAGATACGCCTCTGGAGTTCATGTATAGAGAAGCAAGATTTGCACGCATCTATGATGGTCCAGACGAAGTGCACCGCATGACAGTAGCGCGCAGGCTGCTGAAAGATACGGCTGGCAACGTTCCCTGGTAGCATTAACCAGCTTAGTGCGTGGTCACTTCAGCCTGCCTGTAAGCTGCAAAAACAAGCCTACGAAAAACAAATACGCAGACGAGAGCAAGATGACCGCGTCCACCAGCAATGGCGGGTCAAGTTTGTAATAGATCGCGATTAGCCCACTCACTACCCATAAGGCCGACACGGTCAGACTTGGTATTCGCCAGACCTTCACTCTTACAGGATGAATGAATAACATAGGTACAAAGGTAAGCACCGTACAAGCAAGCACAACGACAATGGAAAAGTACTCATTGGGCGACAGCACGAACAAACCAAACACCACCATATTCCAAACGACCGGAAAGCCGATGAATCCATAGTCTTCGCTTTTCATGCGCGTATCGGCGTAATAGATGGCTGATGTGACCACAATAAGCGCTGCCGCAATAAATGATGCGTACATGCCCAGCAAACCGCTTTGATACAAGGCAAACGCCGGCAACATCACGTAAGAAAAATAGTCGATCACCGCGTCGAGAATGTCACCGGAAAAATGCGGCCACCATTTTTTAACTTCCAGCTTACGCGCCAAAGGGCCATCAATAGCGTCCACGAATAATGCAATCGCCATCCACAGAAACATATCCGGAAAACGATTTTCAGCCGCGGCAACCAAGGCCAGGAAGGCAAAAAACGCACCTGAAGCCGTTAATAAGTGAACACTGAAAGCCCACAGTGAATTTCTGGAGAGTCCGAACACTAGCACCCTACTCAAGCGAGTATAATGCTCACCATTCTATTCCAACACAGACATAAGCAAAGCAATTAAGGGCTAATTTATGCATTTTGACGTTTATCTCTCCGGCGAGATCCACACTGATTGGCGCGAGCAAATCATAGAGGGTTGTACGGAACTTGGGCTACCCATGTCATTTTCATCGGCGGTGACAAATCACGAGGCCAGCGATGCGGCGGGTGATTGTCTTGGCGCTGAAGACAATAGTTTTTGGCGTGATCACAAATCGGCCAAGGTCAATGCCATTCGGATCAAGACCTTGATTGAAAGCTGCGATATCGCCGTTATTCGCTTCGGCGACCAATACAAACAGTGGAACGCCGCATTCGATGCAGGTTACTGCGCCGCCATGGGCACGCCGTATATTACATTGCATGACGAGAACATTGTGCATCCACTTAAAGAAGTTGACGCAGCTGCGATGGCATGGGCCACCACACCACAGCAGGTGGTCGACGTTCTAAAACATATTTCTAGCTAAAAGGGGTGCAGTAGGTACCACGCGCCAGAGCGGCGCGTTGCGTTACTCGTTGATGCCTAATAGCTCAACATCAAAAATCAAAGTCTCATCAGGACCAATCGCCGCACCTGCACCACGACTGCCGTAAGCCAGCTCGCTGGGAATAAACAAACGTGTTTTTTCACCCACAACCATCAGTTGCAAGCCTTCTGTCCAACCAGAAATTACCTGATTCAGACCAAATGAGATGGGCTCGCCTCGGTCAACCGAGCTGTCAAAAACGCTACCGTCAATCAGTATGCCGTGATAGTGCACTTTAACCCTATCCCGCGGCCCAGGATGTTCGCTGCCATCACCTTCATTCAATACCAGGTACTGCAAACCAGAGTCAGTGACTTTAACGCCCTCTTTGTCTTTGTTCGCTGCCAAAAAATCCAGACCTGCCTGCATATTACTTTCTCCTGAGGCTTGTGAGTTTGAATATCGCTGATACAACACTACTGCCAATACCAACAGTATCAGCCCAATAACAAATTCCATGATTTACCTATTAGTGCAGGTTCTATTCAGGGTGTAAACGAAGAATGATAACTGTTTCCAACGCCGATGAACAATCCGCTGGCAAATAGATTACGACTGCTAGCTTGAGCAATGCAGCTGTTCCGGCTCGCTGACCTGAGCAAAATCAAAAGCTTGTTCCGGCCTGCCGCTTGTACTATGATACTGTTTATTCATACAGTATATCGTTCTCTCGTGAAGCTCTTTATTGCTGAAAAACCCAGTCTGGGCAGAGCCATTGCAGACGCTCTGCCAAAGCCATTGAAAAAGGCCGAGGGATTTATTACGGCCGGCAACGGTGATGTGGTGTCGTGGTGCATTGGCCATTTGCTCGAGCAAGCCGAACCTCATCAATATGATGAGGCGTATAAGCGTTGGAATCACGCTGACCTGCCAATCATTCCAGGCCAGTGGCAACTCAACACCAAAACCAGTACACGCAAACAATTCACGGTATTGCGAAAGCTCATCAAGCAAGCCGATCAGTTGGTTCACGCCGGTGACCCGGACCGTGAAGGTCAGCTATTGGTAGACGAAGTAATTGAGTACGCAGGTGTCTCTAGCGCGAAAAAATTGGCTGCGCAACGTCTGTTAATCAGCGATATGAATCCAGCGGCGGTGAAGCGGGCTCTGAGTCAGCTTAGAAGTAATCGGGATTTCGTACCGTTAGCCACATCAGCACTCGCCAGAAGCAGAGCAGACTGGTTGTATGGGATCAACATGACGCGTTCTTTCACACTCGCTGGTAAAAAAGCCGGGTTCAAAGGTGTGTTGTCGGTAGGAAGAGTGCAAACCCCAGTATTAGGCCTCGTGGTTAAAAGAGACCGGGAGATAGAAAATTTTGTAGCCATACCCTTTTATGAGGTGTGGGCAAACGTGCAATGTGAAGACCAATCGGAGTTTCTTGCGAAATGGAAACCCGGTGAGGCTTACCAGAACTATCAGGATGAGGAAGGCCGCATCACAGACAAAGCGCAAGCAAAAAAAGTGGCCGACAAGGTGAATGGCAAACGCGGTGTTGTCGACAACTTTGAACACAAGAAGCGCTCTCAGGCTGCTCCGCTGCCTTATAACCTGTCGGCACTGCAAATTGATGCGGCTATTCGTTTCGGCCTTTCCGCTAAAACTGTATTGGACGCCTGCCAGGACCTGTATGAAAAACACAAGTTAATCACCTACCCACGGTCTGACTGTCGTTACTTACCGCAAGAACAGGCGAACATGGCGCAAAGCGTAGTAACCGCGATCAGTGAAAGTTGTTCTACGCTCAATGAAGCAGGTTCGCAAGCCAATCTGTCGCTCAATAGTCGCGCATGGAACGACAAAAAAGTGATTGCGCACCATGCCATCATTCCCACCGCCAAAGCACTGGACACATCCAGGCTAGCGCGTGCGCAAGCGCAACTGTATGAATTAATTGCGCGGCAATACCTTGCTCAGTTCTATCCGCCGCACTGCTTTAATGAAATAAAAGTGTCTCTGCGCATCGAAGGCGAGCAGTTTGTAGCGAGCGACAGAAAAACAGTGTCCGCAGGCTGGAAAGCGCTTTTCCCAGTTAAGAGGCACGCGGAAACTGCAAATGACCGTAAACAGTCCATTCCTACTCTTAAAAAAGGTGCTCCGGTTGATTGCACTTCAGTAGAGCTCAAGGACAAACTTACGCAAGCCCCGCTGCCGTTCAGTGACGCAAGCTTGTTGGCTGCAATGACGGGTATTAGTCGATTCGTTAAGGACCCTGATGTCCGCAAGATTCTGCGCGATACTGACGGTTTGGGCACAGAAGCAACTCGTGCGGGCATCATAGAACTGCTGTTCAAACGCGATTTCCTGGTGCGCAGCGGCAAGAGCATTAGCAGTACGCCGGCCGGCCGGGCACTGATTGATTGCCTGCCAGAGTCAGCAAGCCTACCCGACATGACCGCCCAATGGGAAAATCATCTGGAATTGATAAGCGCACGCGCGGCGAACTACCAGAGCTTTATGCAGCCATTAGTGCAAACGCTGACAGAGTTAGTGCAATTGGGTGAAAGCGCCAATGCCGAAGCCTTTAAAGGTTTGCCCTCAGCCAAGCCGCGCTACAAGCGAAAAAAACCCTCGGCGTCAGGCACACGATCTGGCAAAAAGCAGTACCCTGGGAAACGGCATAAGACTGCTAGACGCTCTTAAGGGCAACTATAGCGGTGCTCTTAAGGACGAACGACAATGTTTCCTACGTGTTTTTTATCTATGAACGCTTGCTGCGCCTGATAAAAATCCCTGAGCGGATAGGTCTTTGCCACTATCGGTCTAATCTCTCCGCGCTCGATGTAAGAAATCAGATCGGTGAACACATGCGGCTCAACAATCGTGGAGCCTATAAACGTGAGATCGTTCAAATACAAAGTGCGTAAGTCCAAATCAACGATCGGGCCTGCAATTGCACCAGAACATGTGTACCTGCCGCCACGATCCATCACGTCAATTAAGGCTGGAAAATAATCTCCACCAACAACGTCGGCCACTACAGTCACTGAGTCGTACCCCGTTGCTTGCTTAAGTGCCTCACCTAACGCCTCAGGTGCGCGTGGTAAAATGGCATCAGGCGATAAAGCGTTTACTTGGGCATGCTTGGCTTCAGACGCCATTGCAATCACCAATGCGCCACGGCGCTTCGCCAATTGAATCAGGGCGGAACCAACGCCTCCAGAGGCACCCGTAATCAATACACGATCGCCCTCAGCTACCTTTGCTCTCGACAGCATTCCCTCGGCAGTGGTGTAGGAACAAGAAAAGGTCGCCAGCTCTTCGTCCGTCAATTCAGAATTCACGGCACCTACATTGCGATAATCAATAACCGCGTATTGCGCATAACCACCGTCGCACTCAGAACCAAAGTACCCTACCCCATGCAGATTGAATGGGTCGCTCCAGTCGCGAAGCCAGTTGTCGGTGATAACTCGCTTGCCCAGCAGGGCCTGATCGGCGTTTTGCCCGCACTGTACAACGATTCCGCACGCATCAGCGCCTTGTATGCGTGGAAAGCTAAGCGGTGCTGAACCCCAGGTAGGGTCATCTTCGCCCACTTCGTCAAACGCATCGCCAGTGGTGGCGTCGTTTACTGTTTTGGAATACCAACCCGAACGAGTGTTGATGTCTGTGTTGTTCAACCCACAAGCGCGCACTTCGATCAGCACTTCGTTTGGTCTGGGTTTTGGCGTTGGCCATTCTTCTTCGAACACCAGCCTATCCATTCCACCGTGGCCTGTCAGTACTAAGGCTTGCATGGTATCGCTTACTTCATCAGTCATATTTTTATCCTTAATCTCTGATTACTGCGCTCGCACGCGTCAATCTATTCGTAAACCGCAACAGGCTTACCCAAATTATACTCGTCTGGAGTTACCCCGACTCCAGGCTCTGAGGGCGGAGTAACCTTGCCGTGGAGGTTTCTGGCACCTTGCCCTGCAACCGGGTCTACGGCTAGATGATAGTGGCACAGCCAGGAATCCATTTGATATTCCGCCGGCGTTGACGACGCAAGATGTATTGCCGCGGTATCAGCCAATGCTGACCCGCCCACGTCTTCAATATGCATCTTCCAGCCAACTGATAAAGCAAAGTCTCTTACTTGCAGTGCTTTCGTTAAACCACCCAGGCGATTCGGTTTGACTTTCAAGCCTGCACACGCCGAGGTATTCCATGCCCGCAGATGATCATCGAAACTGTGCAAGCACTCGTCCAGCAACACTGGTTGGCGGACATTATGCGAGACATAAGCGCATTGCTCTAATGTTTCGCACGGCTGCTCTATCCAACTCATAGACGACACCGAGTTCAGCACCTGTAAGGCGACGCCTGGAGCCCAGGCGCGGTTAATATCAAAGGTTACGAACTCGCCGTCCAGCAAACCCGCTGATATGTTCTCAATCCGTTCAATGTCGATGTGAGGATCACTACCGCCCAATTTTGCCGAGTGCGTACGGTACCCTTTTGCGCGCGCTTCTCTTATCAACGTGAGCATTTCATCCGGTGTGCCAGTGGGAATCGATGAATTCACATACACGCTGGCCGGTTCATTGCCCCCCATCAGTTGCCAAACTGGTAGCCCGGCAACCTGACCAAGAATATCCCAACAGGCAATATCAAGTGGTGACTTCACATAGGGATGACCGGGCAGGTTGGTATCCATCAATCGATTGATGTGCTGCAGGCTGCGCGGGTCTTGACCAATCAGGCAAGGTGCCAACAGCTCTAGCCCCGCGCGGGTTCCTGGCCCGTGTGCAGGAAGATAAGTATTGCCCCAGGGGCAGCCCTCTCCCCACCCGCTCAGCCCATCGTCTGTATCAATGCGGACGAAAGTGGAATCTAGAGTGTCAAACCGCAATCGCCCTCCCGACAGCCAATAGGGTTTTGTGAGTGGCAAGTCCAGCTGCCAAACAGTTATTCTTGTGATTTTCATGCGTCTGCCCGCGGCCGTGCGTTCTCACTATCCCACACTGGACCATACAGTACCCGCGCTTTCCGGCGTTCACCCAGCACCATCACTTCAAGTTCGTTTCCAGCATGAGTGTATTCAGGTCTCAGATAGGACCAGGCAATAAAGGCGCCTACCGAATAGCCGTAGGCGCCTGATGTTACAGATCCTATACACTGTTGGCCAAGCCAAACTGATTCTCCGCCCAAAGGATCGGATAATTTTTGTGGGTTCGCACCTTTCAGATTGGGTTCTTCAAGCAGTAGTAGTGCCAGCTTCCATTTCGTCGCCTTGGCCAAACTGAGCTCTTTTCCTTGCGTGTGCAATCCGCTTGAAAACCGCTGCAGACACGCTTCAGCCAGCGTGACTTCACTGGTGATTTCGTGACCTGATAAATAGCCTTTTTCCATGCGAGCCGAATTGAGACAGGCGGAGCCGATATGCACAAGGCCCATCGGCTCTCCAGTAGCCGCCAGCGCGTTGTAGACTGCAAGCATACCTGCCATTGGCACATGCAGTTCCCAGCCAAGTTCACCGGTATACGACACACGTACCGCTCGCACATGGTCAACGCCGGCAACCGTCATCACTTTGCCCGATAGCCAGCGGAAGTTGTTGTTATCCAAGGGAGTATCAGTATGTGCCGCAAGAATCTTCCGTGATTTAGGGCCCGCGATTGCCAACACACCGTATTCATTTGACCGATTAGCAAACTGAATGTCTTCACCATCGCATTCGGTGTTCAGCCAATCCAGAACTGAGGCTTCTTTCGCAGCGGCATACACCAGGTAATAATGGTTCGCAGCGAGCTTCATCAGAGTCACCTCGCCTTCGAGACGACCGTTCTTGTTCACCAGATAACTGAGTAAGGTGGAGCCCTGATTTTGTGGCACTTTGTTTGAGCAGACTCTGGCAAGAAACGATTCTGCATCTTTGCCGGTTATGTCTATTTTTGAGAACGCACTTAGATCGGCAATACCAGCCGCAGAGCGCAAGCCGTTTACTTCACTCTCAATTATGTTGTGCAGCTCGCTTCGACGAAAGCTGTGAATGTGCTTTTGGGCGACATCACCTGTTGCATACCAATAGGGACGTTCCCAACCGTAAATATCCTGATACACCGCGCCCTTGCTCATCAGTACGTCATACAACGGCGTGGTTTTCGAATGCGACGGGCGACACGCTGGGCGATCTAGCGCGGGAAACGGTATTTCGTGGCGTAACAGATAATCTTCCTTGGCTTTCTCCAGCTGATACACTCTATCGACATTGGCGCCAAATCTTCTTGGGTCAAAACTCGCCATTGAGATATCGGCGCTGCCGTGAACCATCCATTGCGCGAGGTATTTGCCGGCGCCCGGGCCCCAGGCTATGCCTACTTGTGAGCCGCAACATAGCCAGAAATTCTCAACCCCACTGGGACCTAACAACATATTGCCATCCGGCGGATGGGTGATCGCGCCATGAATGACTTGCTTGATCCCCAGTTCGGAATAGATAGGCATACGCTCCATGGCGTTTTCCAGCCAGGGCATAATGCGATCATAGTCCGGGCTGAACAAGGCGTTCTCTTCTTCCCACGGTGTGCCATCATCCCAGGTGGTGGTAGCGTTGGCTTTCTCGTAAATGCCTATTAGCCCGCTTTTTTGTTCCATGCGAATATAACCTGACACCATTTTGTCGTCGCGTACAACGGGCAGTTCTTTGTCGAGGTTCTGAAATTCGGGAACGCTGTCGGTAATCAGATAGTGATGAAGCAGATTGGCTACTGGTAAATCCAAACCTACCCATTCGCCGACCTGCCTTGCGTAAGTGCCACCAGCATTCACCACAATTTCGGCTTTAACGTGTCCTTGTTCGGTTTCAACCAACCAGCCACCGTCTTCAAGTTTTGTTAGTCCAATCACGCGATTTTGCCGGACTATTTTGCCGCCCATTTGTTTTGCGCCTGCGGCCATGGCAAACGTGACGCCAGCGGGGTCCACGTGGCCGTCGTGCGGCGTATACAAGGCCGCCTTTATACCATCGAGGTTGTAGAAGGGGTGCAGTTCTTTGATTCGATCGAGGCCGATAATTTCCATTTGGTGACCCAGGCCCAAGCCAACAGACAGTGTGTAATGAAGCCAATCAACTTCGTCGTCATCATAGGCTACTCGCAAACTGCCGCAGCCGTGCCAGCTGGTGGATTGGCCAGTTTCTTCTTCTAGTATTGGGTACAGTTGGGTTCCGTAGGCAGCCATTTTGGCTAGGCCATAGTGAGATACGGAATGGGTGATTTGACCGGCGGCGTGCCAGGTGGAGCCTGAGGTTAGTTCGCCTTTTTCCAGCAGCAATGTGTCGGTCCAGCCTTCCTTACAAAGGTGGTAGGCGAGCGAGCAGCCCATTACGCCGCCGCCGATGATGACTACTTTTGCGGATGATTGCATTTGGTTTTCAGTCCGTTTTTTACTTATAGATCGGCGTTGCCGCGATGGGCGCTGTGCGAGACACGCCGTAAACCCATCCTTGGGGGCTTGTTGAAAAGGGTCGCTCCCGGCATCCTGCCTCCCGCGACACTTGCACATCCATGTGCATCGTCCCTCTTTTCAACAGTCTCACACAGCGCCCATCACAGCAACGCCTTGTACCAACGAATTGGCAATGATCAGGAGATTACTGTAAGTAGTACATTTGTATCAACAACTATTTTAGTGGTACATTTGAACAATACGCATTAAAGCCTTGAACATGAAGAAACGACCGGCATCGGCCAAAGCCGTTATTGAGCAGTTAACCAAGCGCTTCGACGAGTTTCCTGCAGCGTTGCAGGTGGCCGCACGCCTGTTGATTGATCATCCGCGCGACGTGGGGTTGTATTCCATGCGCAAACTTGCTGCTCGAGCGTCCGTGCATCCGAACGCGTTTGTTCGTTTGGCCAAAGAGCTTGGCTTCGATGGCTACGATGAATTACGAGAACGTTTTCGGGATTTTGCGGTCACAGATGAATTGGGTGGCTTTGGTGCGCGCAGTGAATGGTTGCATGGTTTACACAGTGAGGGTGGCGCGTCAAAGGTTGTCGCACAAATGGCTGAAGCAACGACGGAGAACCTGCAACGTGGGCTTGCCATGCAGGAAGTCAAAGATCTTGAACAGGTCTGCAAATGGATTGTAGACGCCAATCACGTGTATATTTTAGGTGTGGGTGCGGCGTACAGTTTGGCACATCAGTTTTGGTATGTGGCGCGCATGGCGTTTGAGCATTTGTCTTTAATTCCACGCTTGGGATCTCATCCACTGGATGATTTGGCGCATATTAATAGACAAGATGTATTGATTGCTCTGACCTTTCAACCCTATAGAACGGAAACCATCGCGGCGCTCGAATTGGCGCGTGAGAAAGGTTTGCGCGTGGTGGGAATTACGGACAGTGCCGCGTCGCCGGTCGCACGAGATGCTGATATCTCCTTGGTGTGCCCTACGCACACTCCGCATTTCTTTTCGTCGCATGCGGCGGTAACGGCGCTATTGGAAACTCTTATAGCGGTGCTGGTGGCGCAAGCTCCGGCATCGGTTGGAAAAAGAATTGACGCTTTTCATGCGCAGCGCGCTAGTGCGGGCTTGTATCTTGAAGAGCGACCGTTGGGAGCAAGAGCATGAACGCAAACCATCGAATTCGCTTTGAGCCTGGCTTAAAAACTCTGGACCCTGAGTACTACACGGGTGAGACGGCCTACGCACAGGCTAGAACCGAGGTGTTCTTTAAGTCTTGGCAGTTCGCGTGTCACCAGAGCCAGGTAACCCAGCCAGGCGACTATGTGTGTTTCAGTATTTTTGATCAGGATCTGGTGGTGGTTCGTGGCAACGATGATCAGCTGCGTTGTTTTTACAATGTGTGCCAGCATCGTGGTCACACATTGTTGCAAGGCTCGGGCAACAGTCGGGTTGTTGTGTGTCCTTACCATGCCTGGACATACGAATTATCAGGTGAGTTTAGAGGAGCGCCCGGAACCAGGAACCTGTTGTCTTTTGACGGCAGCGCAATTTGTTTATCGTCGGTTAAGCTGGACGTCTTTTGTGGCTTTGTGTTCGTTAATTTGGATGAGCACGCGCGGTCTATTTCAGAAAGCTATCCCGGTGTGGAAAAGGCAGTCCGGGCGGTTTGCCCGGATATTGAGAAGCGCCTGCATGCCGACAAAGCCAGCCTTATCAAACACTCTAACTGGCTGGTAGCGGTCGAAAATTACAATGAGTGCTACCACTGTAAAAACGTGCATTCAGCATTGTCATCCGGTGTTGTTGAAGCCGACACATACAATGTCGCGGCTTTCTTTTCTGACGACGGGCAAGCAGCACCCTGCCTTCGCCATACGGCGAAAGCACAAAGCGGTGATGGCAGCTGGTATGACACTTCTGGGTCTGACTACTGTACATTTTATTTATGGCCTGCATTTGGCTTGCAAATTTACCCATCTGGCCTGGTCAACACCTATCACTGGCGCCCGATTGGCATCGATAAAACAGAAGTGACACGCGACTGGTATTCACAGAATGGAGAAGTAGATGACACGCTGCGGTCTGTGATTGACCTGGATCGCAACACAACGGTTGCGGAAGATGCGGAACTGGTTAAGAACGTTCAACGCGGCCTGAATTCAATGGGATACAAGGCGGGCCAGCTGGTGCTGAATCCAGAAGAAGGTATTGATTCCGAGCACTCCATCGCCGCACTGCATCAGTGGGTGCGTGCGGCCATCACATTGTAAGCCGCGTATGAGCACACAACAGCATTGGATAGAACGGGCACGCGCTGTGCTGCCCGCCGGCGGGTTTGGCAATTTCGATCCTTCTACGGTGATTCGTGAAGGGCGAGGAGCGCGTGTTTGGGATGAGGACGGTAATGAGTACGTTGATTACCTGATTGGATCAGGACCAATGCTACTTGGCCACAGTCACCCAGACGTTCTGCAGGCAATTCAGGAGCAATTGTCACTGGGTCAAACCTTTTTCGCCAACAACAGCAAAGGTATTGAATTGGCTGAGCAGATTTGTGCCGCTGTACCTTGCGCAGAACAGTTGCGATTTGTATCCACGGGTGGCGAGGCGGATATGTACGCTATGCGTCTGGCCCGCGCATTCACTCGGCGTAACAAAATATTAAAGTTTGAGGGCGGTTATCACGGCATGTCGGCCGAGGCGCAAATGAGCACCTTTCCAAAGAACTATATTGATTTTCCGCTAGCCGAGGCAGACTCAGCGGGTATTCCTGAGAGTGTACGCGATCACGTGCTGGTGGGACCTTACAACGACCTTCAGTACGTAGAAGATTTGTTGCAGCAACACGGTGACACGTTGGCGGCGATTATTGTGGAACCATTACAACGGATTGTGCCTCCTGCCGAAGGTTTTCTTCAGGGCTTGCGTGCTCTGTGCTCACACTATGGTGCCTTGTTGATCTTTGACGAAGTGGTGACCGGCTTTCGGTTTGCGTATGGCGGCGCACAGGAACTGTATGGTGTAACACCTGATCTTTGCACACTGGGAAAAATCATAGGCGGGGGTCTGCCGTTGGCAGCAGTAACTGGCCGCACTGATGTGATGAATCACTTTGATAAAAGCAAAGTTACCAGTGAGCTCGCGTTGGTTCAAATTGGCACGCTCAGCGGAAACCCTTTGGCGGCAGCAGCGGGTTTAAAATCACTGGAAATTTTGCGCAAACCTGGACAGTTTGAGCAACTCACAGCATTGGGTAAGCGACTAATGCAGCACATTGAAAATGAACTTGGCTCGCGTGGCATTCCGCACAAAATTGTCGGGCAGGAAAGTGTGTTTGACGTAGTGTTCACAGAGCAGTCGATTAACAATTATCGTGATGTGCAAGCTGGTGATGTGGGAATGGCGGCCACTTACAACCGAAGCTTAAGAGACAGTGGTATTTTCAAGTCGCCCGGCAAGATGTACCCGTCGCTGGCGCTGACTGAAAATGATATTCGCGAGACCGAGGCCGCCATTAGCGTTGCCGCGGATGCCGTGGCTAATCAACAATGATGTGAGCTATTGCTTACCTATGCAAGGTGATAAAACGCCATGAGCAATCATCATCCTGAACTCTCTCTGCAAAACGACAATTGGAGTAATTTGTCGTTAATAGAGGATGTGCCCAAGATAAACCAAGCGCGCTTAATGGCGTATAGAATGCAGCGTCTTACGGAGCAAATGCGTCTTCAAAATGTCTCGGCCTGCGTTATGGTCAGTCCGGTAAGCCTGCGATACGCCATCAATTATCGAAACTACGCACTGTTCACTTCGCACATTCCGAGCACGTATTTATTTCTGTCGACGAGTGGTGACTACTGGCTGCATGGCGCGTTTGACCCATCCCTAGCGGCTGAGAAAAAGCGAGCCGGCAGACACATCTCCTTTATGTACGGCGGTAACGCTCTCTCCGATCAGGCCGATTTGTTTGCGCAAGACATTGTTGAGTTTCTATCGCACAGTGGCGCGCAGAACTCGCGCGTTGCCGTCGAATACGTTAACCCAAGTATCACCAGCGCTTTGCTCAAGCATAATATTGACGTGATTGACGGCGTAACCATTACCGAGCAGGCCAGGCTTATCAAATCCGATGACGAGCTGGCCTGCATAAAGTGGGCGCTCAAAGTGGCTGAGCATGGTGCCGACAACATGAAGAAAGCACTAAACGCTGGCGTTAGTGAACTTCAACTGTGGGCATTATTGAACTACGTTAACGTAGCAAACGATGGCGATTGGCACGACGGACGCATGCTCGCTTCTGGCCCACGCACTAACCCATGGCTGCAAGAGGCGTCCTCACGCAAAGTACGAAACGGAGATCTGGTCGCTTTTGATACGGACATGGTTGGACCATTTGGTTACTGCGCCGATCTTTCACGTACTTTTTTATGTCCCAGCAACAATGCGACCAAGCGGCAGAAAGAACTTTATCGGCTAGCGATGAATGAGATCGAGCACAATCTAACGCTCGTAAAACATGGGGTCAGTTTTGAAGACTTTCGAGATCAGGCCTTTGAGGTACCAGAAGAGTATAGGGAAAATGCCTACCCCTGTGTACTGCACGGCATTGGCATGTGTGATGAGTACCCACACATACACCCTAAATTTAGAGGACCACTGCCATACGAAGGAATATTGCAGGCAGGAATGTGCGTTTGTATTGAAAGCTACGTGGGCGAACAGCAGGGGGAACAAGGCGTAAAGCTTGAGCAACAAGTGCTGGTGACAAACGACGGCTATGAACTTCTCACGAATTACCCTTTTGAAGACGCTTTACTTTAGGACACATAAGAATGCACAAAATACTGGCCCTGTGGGCCGTACCACGCTCTACGTCAACGGCTTTCGAATGGATGATGCGCCAACGGGGTGACATGCACTGCTTGCACGAGCCGTTTGGTGAAGCCTGGTATCAGGGTGAAGAACCCTTATGGCAACGTTTCCAGCCCGGTGACAAAACCACGCCAGGGCTTACGCTTGACAGTGTCTGGCAAGACATGCGCACACGTGCGGAACTGGGACCAGTGTTCACTAAAGATTTCCCACACTACATAAACCATTTATGGACGCCTGAATTTCTTGCCAATTTCCGCCACGCGTTTCTCATTCGTGACCCGGCAAAAACAATTACATCCATGCTCAGCAAGTGGCCTGATTTTGACGAGGGCGAAGTGGGTTTCCCAGAACAGCGCGCGTTGTTCGATTTGTTATGGGCGCTTAATGGTTCACCCCCGCCTGTAATTGACAGTGATGATTTGCTGGAAAACCCCGAAGGGGTCGTAGAAGCATTTTGCCATTCGGTTGGTATTCCATTTATCAGGGAAGCACTGAGCTGGGAGCCGGGCGGTAACCCTGCGGACCACAGCTGGTGGGATGGCGGTTCATTCCACGCTAATCTTGCTCAATCAAGCGGGCTTAAGCGGCAGCAACGAACAGTCGTGGATCTCAGCGATGCATCGCCACGCGTGCAACAAGTATACCGGCGAATGAGGCCACACTACGAGCACCTGTATCAATATCGATTGCAGGTTTAGATGCACGCCTCATAGGCCATCGCGAATTCCATCACCTCTTTATCCTTGGCCATCGCACCGATGAATTGCAGGCCAGCGGGTCGACCAGTATCGTCAAAGCCTGCGGGCAGGCTAACTACAGGAAAGCCAGAAAGTGTGGCCGCTATAGATACTTCCATCCATCGATGATACGTATCCATCTTGCGATCATTTATGGCTCTTGGCCAATCAATATCCGCTTTGAAAGGAAACACCTGGGCAGCCGGTAGGGCCAGTAAATCGTAATGCTGAAACACTGAGGCCAAGCAACGTCGCCAACTATTTCTCACCGCTTCTGCCTCATTCACTTGCGTCGAAGATACATTAACGCCGTTCTCAATTTCCCACACAACATCATCACTAAGTCGGTCTCTGTCTTTTGGCTCACGCAGATACTCTTGCATACCTGCCATTGTGTGCTGACGCAAGGTCACCCACGCTCGCCAAAGATGCTGCATATCAAAATCGGGTAAGCTAGGTTCAACGTTTGCGCCCTGCTCAATCAATGCGGCAAGCTTGCTTTCACACAATGTTAATATTCCCGCTTCCATCGCAAGATGACCATTGAAATCACCTAACCAGCCAATCCTCAAACCCTGCAACTGACGCGGCTCGAACTCATTATAAGAAGGCAGTGATTCTTGCAGACTCATTGGATCCGTTTGATCGAACCCGGCCATGGTAAGCATTAAGCGCACTGTATCTTCAACATTGCGCCCCATTGGGCCTGCCGTCACCATGTCGCTGTCGAACATTCCCTTGGAAGACGTACGCGGCACTCGACCGACACTGGGCCGGAAACCAATCACATCGTTAAACGCGGCAGGATTGCGAAGCGAGCCCATCATGTCGCTGCCATCGGCAACTGGCAGCATTCGCGTGGCAAGCGCACTGCCCGCACCGCCGCTGCTGCCGCCTGCGGAGAGCTCGGCATTCAAACCACAGCGCGTGGTGCCGAACACAGGGTTAAACGTATGTGAGCCCAAGCCAAATTCAGGGACATTGGTTTTACCAATGAAAATGGCGCCCTGATTTCGAATTCGAGCGATATGTATATCATCACTCTGGGCAATAACCCCTGACATGATGGGTGAACCCATGCTGGTTTCAAAGCCTTTCACATTTGCCAGGTCTTTGACTGCATAAGGCATACCGTGCATCCAGCCCCAATATGCACCCCTGCTTAGGGCATCATCCGCGCGCTCCGCCTGTTCGATAAGGCATTGCTCATCCGCCATGCTAACAATGGCGTTGTAAACAGGGTTTAGCTCTGCAATTCTGCCAAGATAGGACTGCATCACTTCAACGCAGCGTAATTGCCGTTGCTGGATAGCTACAGATAGCTGCGTTGCGGTAAGGTTCGTAATGCTCATTTCAAGATGCTATGACAGCTTCTGTAATAGCATCAGTCATTGTATGATGCGCTGCAAGCGTGGAGACTGATAAAAATAATGGCCGATGTTGATTTGCTCAGCCCGCAAGATTGGACTTTTCCCATACCCATTGCCTACGGCCCGGGCCGGCTGAAGGAAATAACCAGGCATTGTCAACAAGCGGGCATGCAACGGCCACTGATTGTGACCGACAGTGGTAGCGCCAATCTGCCTTTCGTTATTCGAACCGAACAGCTATTACGCGATGCTGGATTGCACACAGTAATTTATTCAACGATTTCGCCTAATCCGCGCGATGACGAAATAGCAGCAGGGCGAGCGCAGTTTCTTGCGGATAAACACGACGGAATTGTGGCTATTGGTGGCGGCAGCGGAATGGATGGAGGAAAAGCCATTTGCTTAACCGCAAACAATGACTTGGACTTATGGCAATTCGACACCGAGAGAGAATCGCCGGCGTTGGAAGCGCAGTCTTTCCCTCCCTTAATCACCATACCCAGCACCGCCGGCACTGGCGCCGAGACAGAAAGTACGGGAATGATCACCGATACCAAGCGCGGAATGAAGCTGTGTATTTGGCACCCTTTGTGCAAACCTGCAGTGGCTCTACTGGACCCAGAAATAACCGTCGGCTTGCCCGCCAACTTGACGGCCTGGACCGGTTGCGACGCCATGATCCATGCGATCGAAGCATACTGCGTACCAGGCTTTCACCCCTTGTGCGATGGCGCCGCACTTGAGGGCCTGAGACTGATTTACCAATGGTTGCCTGCAGCAGTCGTAGACGGTAGCGACCTTGAAGCACGCGGCGCTATGTTGGTGGGATCTTGCCTTGCCGGCATTGCATTCCTAAAAGGCCTCGGTGTTGTCCACGCCATCAGTCATATGGTGGGCGCGGAATACGACACACATCATGGCCTGACCAACTCCATCGTGCTTCCCGCAGCACTGCGATTCAACCGGGATGCCATGATTGACAAGCTACCGGCAATGGCCGCTGCGATGCGGCTTGATAGCGATGACTTTGACAGTTTCTATGCTGCCTTATGTGGAAGGCTGGATGAACTTGATATTCCAAAAAACCTGACGGACATCGGCGTTCCAGCCGAATGCGGGAGTGAAATGGCCGAGCGCGCGTATTTAGACTCGGCCACAGCCACCAATATTTGCCCGCTGAGCGTTGCGGACATTCAAGCCATCGTTGATGAATCCCTAAACCAAGGTCGATAGATGAATACCTTCGTCATAGGCATGATCATCAGCATACTGGTCTACCTGGGTGTAGGCTGGTACGCTGGTCGAAAGATAAAACATCTTGATGACTACTACGTGGCCGGGCGA
The DNA here is from genome assembly GCA_039111475.1 of Pseudomonadota bacterium. GTDB lineage: Bacteria > Pseudomonadota > Gammaproteobacteria > Pseudomonadales > JAUIET01 > JAUIET01. The sequence goes on from JBCCIP010000015.1 coordinate 86,491, forward strand.
AACGCGCCAACCTTTCTGATCGTAGGTACCTTGGTCGCAAGTTTTCTCAGTACCAATGCCTTCATTGGCGAAGTAGGAATGTCGTACCGGGGTCATGGGCCACTGATTGTGATAATGACCGGCGTAAATTGCTGCGGTTACATCATTGGCGCCTTGTTCTTTGGTCGATTTCTTCGTCGTGCCAAAACAATTACGGTGCCGGAGTTTTTTGGGCAACGTTTTAACAGCCGTCGCTTACAGGTATTGGCGGGGCTAACCATTGTAGTTGGGCTAAGTTGTTACTTGTTGGCCGTTACCTGGGGGGTGTCGCTGGTTATCAATCAGGTCACGGGCATTTCTTATACAGCTGCCATTTTAATTGCCTGGTTTGGCTACACAGCATTTACGATGTACTCGGGTTCACAAGGCGTAATTCTAACGGATACCATTATGTTTACGCTGTTTGTGAGCGTTGCCCTGGTGGCCCTGTACTTCATTGTTGATGCAGGCGGCGGTTGGTTTGCCAGCGTGCAACAACTTGCGGTATATGAAGCCAAGCCCGGTATCATTTCATGGCATGGTGTAGTTGGCGATAATTCTAATTGGCAAACGCCGACTGATGGTCTGATTTGGGCTTTGATTCTAGGCGTAGCCTGGGGCATTGTTGTGGCAGTAAGCCCATGGCAAACCAGCCGGTACCTAATGGCAAAAAGCGAACACGTTGTTATACGCTCTGCCTGCGGCGCTGCCATTGCCATGTTTTTGCTTTACCTGGTCACCACATTTGGTGCGGCAGCCATTAACCTGAGTAATCCTGACATAGATCCTGCTGAAAGTGCCATGATCTGGGCGGCAATGAATTTAATGCCGTCGGTGGCTGGCGCTATTTTAGTGTCGGGAATTATTGCTGCTGGCCTGTCTTCCGCTTCCACGTTCTTGTCACTAATTGGCTTCAGCGCAACCAACGATGTACTGAATACAGACCATGATGCAAAACCGCAACAGCTTTCGCTGACGCGCTATCTAATGGTGGGCATCAGCCTGCTTGTACTCATCAGTGCGCTGACATTACCCAACAACATATTCTGGATTACCTATTTTGCCGGCCCTGTTTTTGCTTCATCCTGGGGCGTGGTCGCTTTTATGAGCGTGTGGAGTTCACGCATTACTGAAGCTGCGGCGTTTTGGGGAATGCTGGCTGGTTTCTTCGGCAACATTGCGTTCAATTTACTGGCGTTGGTCGCCGACATAAAACTGCCTGTGTATCTCGACCCGATATTGGTCGGTGGTGTGATCAGCCTGATCACAGTGTTAGTTGTTTCTAGTGCAAGTAGTGTGAGCAAGGAGGAGCACGCGTATAGAGAAGCGTTACACACAACGCCTATTGAAGAACTAGACCAACAGCAATTTGCGCTGACTTTGCGCTGGCCGAAAGCAATGGTAATTGTCGGTTTTCTGATGGTATTGGCAATCACTTATTTTTACGCACTTCCCTACCAAGAAGCACTTGATGGGATTAAAAGTGTGCAGGCTCAGCCATGAGCGAGTGGAGAGCCATTAACGGGTGGAGAGCCATGAGCGGGAAAGAACCATGAGCGGAGAACTGATGCTAGCGATAGGCTACGGCCTGGTACTTGTTATTATTGGCGTACTCACCTGGTGGGGTGTGCGTAAGTACTACGATCAAGGATAAGGCAATTTACTCAGGTAGTTGCCCTGGATTTTTTAGGATCATAGAACGGCTTATCAACCACGGTAGCGCGTGCCGGTCCGACGCTGGTTTCTACATTCAGATGTGTTCCAAGCTTTGAACAGTCGACTGACACCATAGCAAGCGCAATATTCTGCTCAAGTCTGGGCGAATACACAGCCGAGGTCACTTTGCCTACGGTCTCTTCCTGATCACTAACAGGCCAAAACGTAGTGTTAGGTCGATTCAATGGCTCACCGTCTAAAACCAGACCAACTTGTTTGCGCTTTACGCCCTCTGCCCGAATTTTCTGCAACGCGACTTTGCCGACGAATTCTGCATCCATGTCCGGGTTTATCAAGCGGTCCAGCCCAAGCTCATAGGGGTTGGTATTGATGTCTGCGTCGGCGTGATAAGACAGCATGCCGCCTTCGATACGGCGTATAGAGGATGTGTGCCCAGGCTTAAGATCAAACGGCGAACCAGCTGCCATTATGGTTTCCCACAGTTCATTACCACGCGAACCATCCCGCAGATATAACTCGTAGCCCAGCTCGCTGGACCAACCCGTGCGCGACACGATCAATGGAATACCGTCCAGCTCGAGCTCGCGTAGCCAGTAGTAACGCAGGTCCATAATTCCGTCTCCGAATAAAGCCTGCATTACGTCACCCGACTTAGGGCCTTGCAGTTGAAGTGGCGAAACATCTGGTTCGCGAATATTGACGTCCAAACCGGAGTGCACCGCGACACCTTGCGCCCACAACAATATGTCGCTGTCGGCCAATGAGATCCAGAAATGATTCTCAGCTAAGCGCAGCAATACTGGGTCATTCAATATTCCACCGTCGGCATTGGTGATCAGAATATACTTGCACTGACCTACCGCCATTTCAGACAAGTCGCGCGGCGTTAACATTTGTACAAATGTGGCGGCATCGGCGCCAGTAACTTCTACCTGGCGCTCAACGGCAACATCGCAAAGAATCGCATCGTTAACCAGATTCCAGAAATTTTGCTCCGGGTCGCCAAAGTCGCGTGGAATGTACATATGGTTGTACACCGAAAATCCGCAAGCTCCCCACCGAACCGTCGCATCAAAGTAAGGTGATTTTCGGATTTGAGTACCGAAACCAAAAGAATCTGAGCTGTTCATTTTATTTGTGTTCTCAATGCCTAGTAGCGCATGTCAAAGAAATCGGCGGCATTGTACTGATTTACAAACTGAGCGTACCGCTAGAGTCGCAAATCTACCGCATTCGCGTCGTATCCGGGGTACTCGTGCTATGCTTGCGTCGATTTTAGAAAAATATATGTTCCGGAGAATCATGCTTAAAATCACTCTAATTGTTCTTCTATTCTTGTCATTCGGCGCGGGCAATACTTTCGCCGCCACCACACCAAAAAGTGCAGAACCTCTCAAGCTAAACGAGCGCCAACAACGCTCCCTGGAACGATATCAGAAGCTGATTGCCTACCGAAGTGCGGCTGGCCATGATCAAGTATTACCGATGGCAGAGTTTCTTGCCGCTGAGTTTCGAATAGGTGGATTTTCCGAGAATGACATTCACTTAATGCCGATGAAAGATACCGCAGCACTGGTGGTACGGTACCGGGGCGTCAACAACAGTAACATCAAACCCATCATGTTAATGGCGCACATGGACGTAGTTGATGCCCTGCCAAAAGACTGGGAGCGCGACCCGTTCACACTGATCGAAGAAGACGGCTACTACTACGGACGTGGAACCTCTGATAACAAAGCCGGTGTTGCAAACTTAACAGCCGCCTTTCTGCAGTTAAGAGCAGAAGGTTTTATACCCTCAAGAGATTTCATCATTGTATTTAGCGGCGATGAAGAAACTACTGGGCATACCATCAAGACGTTGCTGAGTGAGCATCGTGCTTTAGTCGATGCCGAATACGCACTGAATGCTGACGGGGGTGGTGGAAGTATTGGCGAAGGCGGGAAGGTAGTCAGCTTTAGTATGCAAACAGCCGAGAAAACGTACATGACCTTCACGCTTACCGCCACCAATCCTGGCGGACATAGCAGTATGCCAAGACCGGATAATGCCATTCATGATCTTGCTAGTGCGATCAGTAAACTCTCGCAGTATAAGTTTCCGGTACGTCAAAATGAGACAACCAAACTGTACTTCGAACGACGCGCGCCATTTGCGTCTGGCGAGTTATCAGCAGCAATGAGTGAATTCGCCAAAGATCCGAGCAATACAAGCGCATCTGACTATCTAGCGAAGGATGGCAACTATGTAGGTATGACGCGTACAACGTGCATAAGCACCATGCTCAAAGCCGGGCATGCAGAAAACGCATTGCCTCAATCGGCCACTGCTACGGTTAACTGCCGCGTATGGCCTGATGAAGACATGGAAAGCGTGAAGAGGCGTATTGAGACGGCGATTGATGATACAAACGTCAATGTAGAACTTTTGGACGGCTATAGTATGTCACCACCGTCTGAACTGCGCCCGGATCTTGTCAGAGCCATCACAAAGGTAGTACACAAGAGACACCCTGGTATTCCGCTGATTCCTTATATGGCTCCTTATTTCACTGACGGGAAATTTACCCGCGGAGAGGGCATTCCAACTTATGGCATAGGTGGGCTTTCGTTGGGTGCGGACGATGCTCGCGCACATGGGCTGGATGAGCGTGTGCCTGTTTGGTCTTTTTTTGAAGAGGCGGATTATTGGTATGATCTTATTCAGGAATTGTCCAGATAATGGGTTTGGCTGTTAGGCCAATACAATTTGCCAATTGCTTGACATACACAACACAAGAATGAATCCATGATGAATCGTCCACTTTGCTTGAAAGCACTTTATATCAGGGTTCTCGCCGGTGCTGTGCTGCTATGCAGTTCAACAATACTTCCTGCCAGCACGCTTATACACAATGTAAAAGGCTACACAATTAACAATGGCGTGCTTCAAACATTCGGCGCAATGGAATTCGACAATGGTAAAGTCATAGCAACTTATAAAAAAAAACCAGCAGTGAGTGACTCTACCCGGCTTATTGACGGCCAGCAAAAAACTCTGCTGCCAGGATTGATAGACAGCCATGGCCACATAAGCTCGCTCGGGCGCGCTCTTCAGACCGTTGATCTTGTGGCAACTCGCAGCGAAGATGACGCCATTTCTCGAATACAGCTGTTTCTTGATCGAGCAAACGATGAAAATACCGATCAACAATGGGTAACCGGACGCGGCTGGAACCAAGTACTGTGGCCTGGCGGAGAATTTCCCGACCGCACAAAGCTGGACGCAATATCAAACGAGATCGCTTTTGCCTTCGGACGTATCGATGGGCATGCATTGTGGGTAAATGGCAAGGCGCTTCAACTTGCAGGCATAGATATCAACACTGCTGACCCGGAAGGTGGACAGATTATCCGGGACGCGCGAGGAATACCAACCGGTGTGCTTGTCGATAACGCAATGAATCTAGTGTTCGATGCCATTCCCAGCGCCAGTGATGCGCAAACCGAACAGTATATAGATGCTGCACTGCGCAGGCTGGCCAGCCTGGGTTTGACATCTGTGCACGATGCCGGCGCATCCGCTCAAGACATTCGTGCCATGCGCACGTTACGCAGCGAAAACGCGTTACCCATAAGAGTGTATGCAATGCTTGATGTGAATGATCGGGGCAACGCGTCTACTCTAGCGCAGGGTATTCACCTTGATCCTGAGCAAATACTGGATATTCGTAGCATCAAGATTTCTGCAGACGGCGCGCTGGGTTCTCGCGGCGCCGCAATGATCCAAGACTACAGTGACAAGCCAGGGCACAAAGGCCTATCTCTGCAGAGCACACAGCAGTTGCAGAACCATATGGCTTACGCCATGGCGCAAGGGTATCAAGTAAATGTGCACGCGATTGGAGATCACGCGAATCGCCGCGTGCTAAACATGTTTGAGGAATTGCAATCAAGCCCCTTACGCTTGTTACAAAGACACCGTATTGAGCACGCGCAGATACTTAACCCTGCTGATCTGAAACGTTTTTCAGCGCTAGGCGTTATTGCCTCTGTGCAGCCCACGCACGCCAGCAGTGATAAAAACATGGCAGCGGATCGCGTCGGTGAAGAGCGATTGGATGCCGCTTATGCGTGGCGATCACTGCTTCAATCGGGTGCCAGGGTCGCAGGCGGTTCGGACTTTCCTGTGGAGCCAGCAAATCCGTTCTTTGGTCTTCACGCTGCTGTCACTCGACAGGACCGTAACAATGAACCCGCAGGTGGCTGGTTGCCTGATGAGAAAATCAGTCTTGTACAAGCGCTCGCAATGTTCACCGAGTCTGCGGCCTATGCAGCGCACCAGGAAAACGCCGTGGGTAGCTTGCTGCCCGGTTATTGGGCCGATTTTATCCTGATTGAGGATGACATCTTCGATACCAAGCCGGAACTACTATGGCAACAGCAAGTCTTGCAGACCTTCGTTGCCGGCAAACAGGTGTTTTAATGACCAAAGGAATTTCTTGTCGCTATTGGAATGATGAGCGTCGTTTTAAACGCAATATGTCGGTTTTTTGTTTTTTTGCGTCGTTTTATTTTAAATAAATTTGTGTCAACGGGTAATCGTACCCTCGCAACGGCATTAGTCGCGCCAAAAACGGCCAGATTGTTAGTCCCTACCGATTGATCTTTTTTAAACAAACGACGACCGCGCTTGAAGCTTGCATCGCGGTGTGTTTTTATTCGCGCCGCATGGTCCGGCCATAGAAATAGATAATTGCGCGCTGCCGTGATTGCGCACAGATACAGTGCAGTCAAGCGGTGTAGGCTTGGTCAACAGCTACAAAAAAATAGAGGAAACCTTATGTTTAAAACACCATTGCGCCTGATGTGCGTGCTTGTCGCCAGCAGCGTCTATTCGACAGGGTCCATTGCCCAAACGGAAGACGTAATTCTGGAAGAGACCGTAACGGTCGGTAGTCGTGGCAAGCCACGTTCCGTAACAGACTCACCTGCTCCCATTGACGTATTTAGTGGAAGTGATTTCAGCAACCAAGGTGATACAGACGTAAACAACCTGCTTAGAAACGCTGTACCTTCTTATAACGTTAACGACCAACCTATTAGTGATGCAGCTACGCTGGTTCGCCCAGCGAACTTGCGCGGCCTGGCACCAGACCACACCTTGCTACTGGTGAACGGAAAACGTCGCCATCGCGCTTCAGTTATCACCTGGCTTGGTAACGGTATCTCAAACGGTTCACAAGGCCCAGACACAGCCGCCATTCCCGCACTGGCGTTACAATCTGTTGAAGTTCTTCGTGACGGCGCGGCAGCACAGTACGGTTCGGATGCGATTGCTGGTGTTATGAACTTCAATCTCAAGAACGCCAACGAAGGCGGCACGATTGAAGTGCGCTACGGCCAGTACTCAGAAGGCGACGGCGAACAATTCACAGTCGCCGGCAATATCGGTCTCCCATTGGGTCAAAACGGCTTCTTGAACCTTACTGGCGAATACGGCAACTCAGATCCAACCAGCCGATCCGAACAGCGTGCTGACGCGCAAGCGTTGATTGACGCTGGCTACCAGGGGGTACCTGTACCTGCCATGATTTGGGGTCGTCCAATTGTTGATGACGACATTAAGTTGTGGGCAAACTTCGGCTTCGACCTTGGCGGCGGCACCGAGATTTACGGCCACGCTAACTACAACAGCAAAACAGTTGATGGCGGCTTCTTCTACAGAAACCCGACCAATCGTGGCGCTGTTTATAGCAATGACGGCGGTGCAACACTTTTGATTGGCGATCTTACTCCAGGCGCTGGCACAACTTGCCCGGTGGTAGGCTTTGAAGCTGATGGAGTTACTCCTGAAGCGGTGGCCTTTGCACAAGTTGTCGCAGACCCTGAGTGTTTCTCATTCCAGGAAACTATTCCAGGAGGTTTTACTCCACGCTTTGGCGGTGACGTAACTGATATCTCTTTCCTGGCTGGTTTGCGCGGCGAAACAGAAGGTGGGTTGTCCTGGGACGTAAGTGCCTATTACGGCAGCAACGAAGCTGACTTCTTCATCAACAATACCGTGAATGCCAGTCTTGGGCCGGATACGCCTCGTGACTTCGACCCAGGCCTTTATGAGCAAACTGATACCAGCTTGAACGCTGATTTTAGTTACGCGATCAGTGAGACCGTGAACCTGGGCTTCGGCGCGGAATATCGCGTTGAGGAATTCACCATTGGACCGGGCCAGGTAGAATCATTCACGGCGGGTCCGTTGGCTGATCAGGGCTTCAGCACGTCCTCTAATGGCTTTCCCGGTTTTCCGGCTGTAACGTCTGGCTCTTTTGACCGGTCCAACTATGCGGCATATTTGGATGCAGAATGGGATGCTACTGAAGATTTACTATTGCAAGCAGCTATTCGTTTTGAAGACTTTGAAGATTTTGGTACAACAACAAACTTCAAACTTGGTGCGAACTACCACGTCACCGATAACTTCGGTGTTCGTGCTACTTACAGCACGGGCTTCAAAGCGCCAACGCCTGGCCAGTCCAACGCGTCGAACACATCGACTGAATTAACCGGTGGTGTTCTGGTTAACAACGGCACCATTCCAGCGACCAACCCGGTTGCTTTGGCCAATGGCAGTCGACCTCTGGAAGCTGAAGAATCGACTAACATTGCACTTGGTGTGTTTTTCGCTGTGGGTAACTTCGACATAACCATTGACTACTTCGACATTGACGTTGAAGACCGTATTAACCTGTCTTCTGAAGTAGTTCTGACACCAGCTCAGATTGCGCAGCTAATTGCTGACAACGTGCCTGGTGCGGGTGACCTCACTCAATTCCGTTTCTTCAGCAACGATTTCGACACCAACACAAGTGGTGTTGACGTCATTGTCTCTACCAGCACAGACTGGTTAGGTGGAACAACTGATTGGAACCTGGCGTTCAACCACACAACAACTGATGTTGAGCGGTTTAACCCTGCGACTATTGGTGCTTTGCGTCTTCGTCAAATTGAAGAAACAACGCCTGATACTCGCTGGAACCTGTCTGGTAACCACAGAATTGGGGCTTTCCGCTTCCTGGCTCGAGTCAGCTTTTACGATGAGTGGTTCGACAGCTTTGAGAACGACGTATTTGGCAGCGACGCAGTCTTTGACTCTGAGTATCTTTTGGATCTTGAAGCCGCCTACGATATCAATGAAAACTCCTCGATCTTGATTGGCGGCAGCAACGTACTGGATAATAACGGTCAGAAGGCAACCGATGTAAATAATATTGGCTCCAACTCAGCGTTGGTATTGGGTAACACCTACAGTCAGTATTCACCATTCGGTATCAGCGGTGCTTACTGGTATGCGCGATATCAGTACAACTTCTAATGCTTTAGAAGCTGTTATCGAAAAGGGGCGCATCTTGCGCCCCTTTTTCGTTTTGCGAGGAGCAATTCATGCAGCCCGACTTTACCCACCGTATAGCGAATGAGTCAGACATACCCGCCATCATTGAATTAATGCGCGCCGCCATCGCGGAAAACATGAGGGCGTTTCTTTCACCTGCAGAAATTGAAGCCGCACTGGAGACAATGGGTATTGATCATTCCTTGATTCAAGATGGTACCTATTTCGTCATTGAAACAACCCAACAGACCGACACCCTACTGGTAGGTTGTGGTGGCTGGGGTAAGCGCAAGACCCTCTATGGCGGCGATCACACCGCTGGCAGAAATGACAGCCTTAGCGACCCCAACAAAGACCCCGCGCGAATTCGAGCAATGTATACCCACCCCGAATGGACTCGTTGCGGCATCGGCACTTTACTTCTAGACCTTGGCGAAGCCGCGGCGCGCGACGCGGGTTTTAAAACCATCGAATTAGGCTCAACCGTACCAGGAGAACCTTTGTACCTTTCGCGTGGTTACGTTGAGATTGAACGCAACACTCAGATTGCTGCTAACGGTGCCGAAAATACAATTATCAAAATGAGAAAAAGTCTGTAAGCTTGAAATCGATTCATGCCCATTGGACGTTTGCCGAATGAATAAAGTCGCTATCGTAACTGGCGCCAGTAGAGGCATTGGTGCCGCGACAGCGCTCCGCCTGGCTGCGGATGGCTACGACGTATGCATCAACTATTTATCCAATGAGTCTGCAGCGCTGGAAATACACGAAAGTATCATTCGTCACGGCGTAAGATGTATTTATGTGCAAGCAGATATAGCAATCGAAGCTGATGTAGCCCGCTTGTTCGACACCGTGGATCAACGTCTGGGCACACCTTATGCCTTAGTGAACAATGCCGGTATTCTTTTCCAGCAGTGCCGTGTTAGCGAGTTGAATGCCGAAAGAATTAATGCCGTGTTAGCCACCAATGTCACAGGGTATTTTCTGTGTTGTAAACAAGCGGTTACGCGTATGTCTACGAAACGCGGTGGCTATGGTGGCGTTATCGTGAACGTTTCGTCTGCAGCGTCAAGGTTGGGTTCCGCGGGCGAATACGTGGATTATGCTGCATCCAAAGGCGCGGTAGATACCCTCACTATTGGCTTGGCCAACGAAGTAGCAGATGAAGGCATACGCGTAAACGGCGTTCGACCAGGCTTCATCTATACCGACATGCACAGCTCCGGTGGTGAGCCGAACCGGGTCAACCGCCTAAAACACTCGCTGCCAATCAAACGCGGCGGCAAACCAGAAGAAGTTGCCGCGGCTATTGCATGGTTGGTATCGGATGCGTCCAGTTACACGACCGGATCGTTCATTGAGGTTTCCGGCGGGCGATGAGACCGGGCTCCCTCATTGAACCAATTGATGCTACTGCATACGACTGAACAACTTCTCTACTTCACTGTGGTCTAATCCACCGTCACCATTGGTGTCAACAAAACGCCATTTCTTTCCAATGCGTTCCACCATTCGTGCTGGAAGCTCTTGTTTCGAGGCTTTTCCATCAAAGTCTTGATCGATAACACCCAGGAACTGGGCCGCATCCGAACGAAGGTCATCATGAATCGGCGCGATTGCCAGTTCATCTGCCCACGCGTAACTAACAGAGCCGTACAGCATTTCCTGCGCGCTTTGCAAACCCCAGGTAACAACTTGCTCCGGATCAGGATTGCCCGGATTATTGCTTGAATTGTCGTACACGGTGCGGTGAATCATGCGGGTGCCAGCAGGCACCCTTTTAGGTTGCTCGAAACTGTAGGTTCGTTGCCAATTAAAGTCGTAATTTGGCACGGACAAAATCAGCTCCTCTTGCCCATCGGGATACAGCAGTTTAAACACCGAGCTTTTTCCGCGATAGTGTGAATGCGGTGTTAAGGCATAGATCACGGCATCGTGGTAGAAACGGAATGATGCGGCTTCTTCATGGGCAGCCGCGTGCGCGGGAATCTCCAGCCGCGTATTCACAATCACTTCCTGACGCAGGAACTGCCTGGGCGGCTCATCAGCAAAGTATAAGCCTACACGAGTGACATCAGTGGCTTCACGACCATAAGGCGTGTAGTGCATCTGCAGCGAGTAGAACGCATCTTTCGGCACGAATACACCAGTGCCTTCCGGCATGTGCGCACTTTCGTTTCCCGGTGCATAGCCCATGATGTAGTTGTCAAACACTTCCGAGGTCTGCGACTCGCCAGGATCAGGTAGCTCGGTATTTGCCCCCATTAACACATGATGAACTGCCTTGGGGTCACCGGGTATAACCGTAGCAGCAATCACCCAGGCATCACGGCCCAGCGGGTTAGGAATTTGCGGGTATTGATATTCCACTATGCCGGTGGCTGGCACCTTAAAAGCGGGTACTTCTATAATTAAGTCTGGTTCACCCAGTGTCCATTTGTTGTTCAGGGGCGGTATGTTTTTCAATGGGTCTTCGCCGTTACCACGCGGCGCACCGGCTTCTAACCAAGCCATCAAAATGGCAGTTTGCTCATCAGAAAGACCGGCGTCGTGTTGCCATTCACCCACTTCCGGGTCAACGTGCCAAGGCGGCATGCGTTTTGTTCTAAGCACTTCGCGAATCATCGGCGCAAATCCCTGAATCATTCGATATTCGGACATTGCCCACGGCGCAATGCCACCTTGCACGTGGCAGGCGGTGCATTTGTCGATCAGCAAAGGCGCGATTGTTTCGCTATAGCTTATGTCGCTCCCTGACCGCTGGGCAAAATTGATCACGCAGCCCGGTCCATTGTTTTCAGCGAATGCTGGCGTATCGCCTGCAATCAGCTGATCCAGTACCTCGCGCACATAGCGATTACTGGCTTCTTTTTTCTGGCGTTCAAAGTGAACACGATCATTCAGCGCACCTCGATATACGATCTGCCATGTTTTTGGATCAATCACAAGCACTTCGCCAGTGCGAGTCAGCTTCAGTGAGCGACCTATGTCTTGCGTGGCATCATCAAGAATCGAAAAATCAAGGCCCCATTGTTCCGCTTCGTTCACGATACTTGTTCGGTCGTCTTGCAGATTACTGTTGATCATCCACACTGGCACACCGTGATCAGCGTAATCATCACGCAATGCGCGGTAATCCGGCAGCAGCGAACGGATTATCTGACAGCCATTGCCGTGCACAATCAGCACGATGGCCGGCGCGTCTTTGTGGTAATGCATCTGCTGCGCTTTGCCGTGTTGATCTAGCAAAACAAAGTCATCCACACCTTGTGCGCTGGCTTTGGTCAATTGAGGCAAGATAGATAGTAAAAGCAATGCCACGCAGAACAGAGATGAGCGAAAGAAAACCACTGGGAACATGTTGCAACCTTCAAGCGTATACCTGATCATTTTAGCATGTCGGCGTGGCTCACGATGTGCAGTCTTACAAGCTAGGCCGGCTGGATATTTGGTGGATTCGTGCGCGCGCACTGAAGTGAATTATTATTGCAGTCAATAACAGCCGCTATCGCATTGAAAAAGAGAAAATTAATGGCAAATACAGACAGCTACGGCAAATTCGATAAGTTCATTCACTGGCTTATGGCCATCAATATCTTCGCCACCTTGGTGTTTGCCTACGGGATGTCAGACCTGCCGTTTGAACTCAAGTCACATGAGTACGGTCAGCATGGTGCGTCTGTGACCACCATTGCTATTTGCATTCTGATCAGGGCATTGTGGCGTGCCCGACAGGGGTTTCCAACCTTACCGGCGTCAATGACTGATGGTCAGAAATTGGCAGCCAAAGCTGTGCACTACGGCCTCTATATGTGCATCTTTCTGCAAGTGGGCATTGGAGTACTGCTGGCGTCTACAACTGAGCAAGACTTTATCGCTCTGGGTTACAACATAAACTACAGTGGTTTTAATCTGGTCGCCGATGATGCCTACAGCACATTACTTACCTTACATAAAATTGTGTACTGGGTAATCATAGGACTACTGGTACTGCACATTGGCGCCGCACTAAAGCATCACTTTGTCGATAAAGACAATGTGCTGCGACGTATGCTGCCGTTCGGCAAATAGATCAGCGCACGCATGCAATGACCTGCAGATAAAGACCAATCGCTAAACCGGCATTTGCTCACAGCACACTAAGGGTTGGCTGCTATGTACTTAGGTAAGTCCTTCTGCAGAATGCCGGTAAACATTCTTACCATTATGGGCTTACCCAGCTTCACAAAGTACTTACCCAGACCTTTGGGTTCCATCACCACAATCCAGGTTAAGTGGCAGCGACCATCACCAAGGTCTTTCACAATATAATCTTCACCGAAAACGTCAATATTATTTTTGTTCGCGCCGGCAAACTTAAACGTCATACGTGAACCGCGCTCCCAGGCAATGAATTCTTCATAGCCCTCCAGATTACCTTTCATGTACACGGTGCGGGTTGTTCCCACGCCATAAGGTTTAGGTGAAGTCCACTCTACTCGCTGAATAGCGCCTACCCATTGCGGCCAGCTTTCTGCGTCTTCGAAAATATCGAACAATTGCCCTGGCGTGCAATTAAGTTCTACTTTGGTTTCAAAACGCAGCTCAGCCGTATCGAAATACGCCAGATCAATGTCCTTCATTGTGAACATGATGTTCTTTCTGGAAAGACTAGGGCTTTCGAAACTTAAGCGTCCAACGGTCAGTGTTTCCGCTCACACTTCGGCGACCCACTTCATATACCAGCTCGTCATCTGCTCGGTAATGCAGCGGTGAGTAGCCTTCAAACACGAAACCAGCAGCTTGTATCTCGAGAATGGCTTCTACCGGGTCAAAGCGACGACGATTCTCAGAGCTGAACTCCTGCATGTGCCTACGGGTGTGGTCAACCAGACCGTAAACGCCGCCGCGCTTCAGGGTTTTGAATACCGATGCGTTGATAGATGCTCGCGAGTCAGCGTCGAAGTTGTGATAGTTGCGAAACGTCAACACCATATCCACGTTCTTTACGTCCATGTCGGTGTTGTTGGCAAAGTATAAACGCGCGCCTTCTGGCCTACCCATCTTGGCGTCCTGGGCAAGTACTTTCACTTTGTCAAATCCGTCTAGATCTTTCAGCGCTTCAGTAACGCGACCAGTGCCGTAGGCAACATAAAGTTGTCCGTTTTCTGCAAGGGTTGGCGCAAGCAAGCGAGTATACCAGCCGCCGCCGGGTATCAATTCGATGACGCTCATATCATCGCTCAGGCCGAAGAATTCCAGCGTGTCGATTGGCTTGCGATTTTTGTCCCGCGCCACATCAGCCGCTGGCCGTGACTCGGCGTTCATGGCGGCTTCAAGTTTGGCCTTGGTCGCGCTGTGATCATCCGCCGCAGTATTCGCAGTCAAAGACAGCGCGAGAACGCCGAATAGTAATGATGAGATGGTGACTCTTAGCGTGTGCATACTGGATTCCTCAATACAAATAAAAACGAAGACAGCCAGTCTACCGCAAATGGCGGCACGCACGTAACTTAAAGCCCGGCACTGCGGCCGATTAATGATTGCGCGCCGTCTTACGCGTTTGCCGCGACACCCACCAGCTGATCAGTTTATCCTGCAGGCTAGTACCGTCTTCACCATTTGTATCTGCCGATAGGTCCATTTCAGCACCACCGGCTCGGTACTGTTCTGAATACATATCCAACACTTTCTTGCGCACCATACCGCGCATAGGAACGTGTGCAATCATGCCATAAGTAGCCGCGCTTCCCTGCTCACCCAGAGCTGGGTTGGCACGCACTGTATCCACCGCTTTGTTGAGATCTGCAATGTAATCGTCAACAACTTTCAAATGCTGCGCCGTGACCATGGCGTGTAAGCCTGAAGGGTACTGGTTTCGGTTAACCTGCCAACCCATGGCGTCCATCTGATCACCAACGGCCAGAATATTCAGGTGCGCGCTGGTCGACTGGAACGCAAACAAAGGGCCTTGAGGATTGCCCATCACCTCAAGTTCTGAAATGGCTTCTACGCCGGCCTTCATTCTAGATACCGCTTCCGACGTGTCATGCGCAAGTTCGAGGTAACCCTGCTTGCCGAATAATTGCAACACGCTCCATGCCGCCGCGTAAGCACCACCCGGACGAGTACCCAGTAACGCCGAAGACGCAAACACACCACCGGGCCAGTCTTCGTAAACAAACATCTGGTAGCGCAGATAATCGAGACTGCGATAAGTAATCGTGGAGGCGCCTTTTGCGGCATAACCATACTTATGTATGTCGGCTGAGATAGACGTAACACCGGGTACACGATAATCCCACAGTGGCAAATCTTCACCGTTCATTTCCATAAACGGAAGAATAAAGCCGCCTACGCAGGCATCCACATGCAGCGGAATAGTGTGTTTTTGAGCAATCTCACCCATTGCTTCAATAGGGTCTATGGTGCCATGAGGGTATTCTGGCGCACTGCCCAATATCATCACCGTATTGCGGTTAACCATGCGCTTGAGTTTTTTCATATCTGGCGACATGTCTGCCAGCAATGGCACCAGTCGAATCTTTACACCGAAGTACTCTGACGCCTTGAACCAAGCTACGTGAGCTGACGCGGGCATGATCATCTCAGGTCGCTTGATTCGACGTTTCTTGCGCGCCATATCGCGGTAGGTCTTTACAGCCATCAGACAACTCTCGGTGCCACCGGAGGTAACCACACCACATACCTCTTCGGTGCCATTCAAAATATCAGCCGTGGCACTGATTACTTCAGACTCCATTTTCTTAAGGCTTTTGAACGCACCAGGGTTAAGCCCATTTTCACTTGCAAAGCGGTGGTAAGACTCTTTCAGAAAATCTGAATGGTTCTCGTTCAAGTAGTACACCAAACTCCATACCTTGCCTTCTTTAAAATTCGGATCGTGTTCTTTGAAGGCGTCCAGCTGCGACAAAATGGCGGTGGAATCACACCCCGTGTCTGGCATGGGCTTGTGAGCAGGCGTTTGTTGTGCGGAAGGTTGCGCGTTTTCCATCTGTGGCCTCTAAGCAATGTAACCGCGACTGGCTACTAAAGTGGACAGTTATTGTAACAACAGCGCCAAAGCGATGCCCAGATAGTTACCCAACGCGTAGCCAATGATGCCCGTGGTCATGCCCGACAAAACGATGTTTGGGTTGCCCAGTGCTTTTGCCATCATGGGTACAAACGGCGGGCTGCAAATAGCCGCCGTAGACGTAATCACAAAAGTGTCACCATCAACGCCGGCCAGCTTACACAGCACGGCGTGTATCAACATGCTACCTCCTATGGTTCCGAACACAAACATCGTGACGCTGAGACTGGCCCTACCAAGGTCGGCCGCACTGGTCATGGTGGCTATAACAAAGCAAAACACGTAGATAAGATACATGCCCAAGCGGTATGACAGCACCAGGCGCCGTACTCGTTCGTTCAAGGACAACGCCATGCCGATGGTGGTCAGGAAGATGATCACAAACGCAGAAGTGTTATCCACGGTAAACACAGTTTTCACAAGTTTAGCCAAACCCAGCGAAGCCCCTAAAGCAAACAAAGCCAGCAGTAAAATACTGGCTACCTGCGGTAGGTTTTGTGCACGCGATACAGTTAAGTAGTCTTCTCCCAGCATTTCGCTGTTTGCGCTAAGGTCCGTTTTCATTGACCGTGGCTTACCCAATATTCGTCGAAACAAAGGGATACCCGCAGTCAGCATCAACAAGATGTAGATACCGCCAGACAACGCATCCAATGTTTGAAACACTATGTAGTGCGCATGTGGTATGTCTAACGCTGTTTTGATAGCGGCAATGTTAGGCGTGCCGCCTGTGTACATCCCGACCGACATTGCCGCCAGGTGGCTGCTATTTTCCGAACCCTCTGAGCGAAACAAATAAAACAACGCAGTTGCAATTGTGACCACAGACACTATCGCAAATAACATCGACAACATGGCTTTACCCGCCGTTTTGCTCCATTCGCGGATATCCAGGCTGAACAGCAACATGGGCAGGGCAAGGGCAACAGTAACCTCAGAAACTAGCGATTGAACCTCAAACATCGGCGCTGGAACCAGGCCTGCATTGCCCACGAGTAAGCCCAACAAATAGCACAACAAAATGACGCCAATTTTTCGTGCCCAGCGCTGATAGTGAACCAGCACTATCATCAAAGCCGGCACCATTAGAAAAATTAGTATGTACGCAATAGTCGTCACAGCAACACTGTACCTGATTGATGTGGCCTGGTCTTACGTTTCCTCTTGATAGCGTGTGAATTGGTAGGTCAGACCTTATAATGATGGCAAATAGGCAGCCTGACTTTTTGACATGAAAATTCTCTCACGCGTTGTGCTAATCGTTCTGGGTCTAGGTGTACTACTGATATCGCAACGACATTGGCTTGCTAATCAGCTACTTTTACTAGACACCGGCGGTGAATCACCGCCACTAGTCGACGCAGGCGAAGAGTCCGCGGCTACCAAGTGGTTTGATGACTATTACACGATAGAGAAGCTAGCACCGGGTACCTATGCGATAGGTGAGCCCAGATACTACCAGGAGAATTACAATTACCTGCTGGTTGGCGATAATATCGCCCTGCTCTTTGATGCCGGCCCAGGTGTGCGCGATATTATTCCGGTGGTGAAATCAATTACCGAACTTCCGATAGTGTTTCTACCCTCACATTTTCATTATGACCATGTGGGCAATGGCATTCGTTTTGAGCAACGTGCCGTGGTGGATTTGCCGTACCTGCGCAGCCGCGCAAAGAATAATGTACTGCAGTTCACAGACATGGAGCACTTGGGTCAAGCGGAAGGTTTCGCAACGCCATCATGGACTGTTGATTTTTGGTGGCGCCCAGGCGAGGCAATTGATCTGGGTGGGCGCTCAGTTGAGATAGTTCACACGCCTGGCCATTCAACCGAATCAATCTCTTTGTGGGACCAGCAAAATGATATCGTTTTAAGCGGCGACTATATATACCCCGGCCCGTTGTATGCATTTCTTCCGAATTCAAGCTTGTCTGACTACTACACCACTGCAAAAGAGCTGCTGGCAACCATACCTAAAAACACAAAGTATTTCGGTGCGCATCGCTCCGGTGGACCGGGTGCACCGCAATTACGCTCGCAAGACATAAAAGACCTGCACAAAGCGCTTGAGCAAATACGTGACCGCCAGATGGATGGCGAAGGATTATGGCCAACGGAGTACGTCGTAAATGAAACAGTAACCTTACTAGCGGAACCAAGGCTTCTTCAAGCATGGTAGAACGCTCCTGGAATTGCTGTTGCTGCCAGTGCTAGTGCACTAACATGAAATAGGAACTATCGAGTAGTCCGCAGCTCTGACATCATGTTCTAGTGAAAATACCACTTCAACTATACGGCCCTAGCTTTACAACGTATAATCGCGCCCCTGCAGCAACACCCAATTGATTGTCTCCTCCGCAAATTCATTTCACAGTACTGGAAAAGCATGGCGAGCAAGCTAAGCGTCTACACCGGCCTTCCGGGTACAGGGAAGACAACTGCACTAATAAACGCTATGAAGAGCCATCAGGAATCTGGCGGAAACGTGACGCTCTTTCTTTCCTCAGAGCACGAAGAGCTCACCAGACGTAAGAACGTAAAACCAGGCGGTTTGATGGGGTGTCGAACAATAGGTCTGAACTTTCCGATTGATTTCGTATGCTCAACGGAGGAAGCATCAACGTTACTGGCGCCACTGGGACAGAATGATTTGGCGGTTTTCGATGAGGCTCACTTTTTCAAACCGGAAATCGTAAACTCGTGGTTGGCAGCCAGTAATCGAGGCATCACAGTATTAGTAGGAACACCCTCTGCTCAGCAGCTCCAACTTCTCAGAAAAGAAAAAATCAATGATATTATTTTGGAAGCAAAGTGTGAGTGTGGACATGCAACTGCCACTGAAGTTGTGTATAAAGAGAACCTGACCTTCCCGACGCATTTTTGCAAGCCCTGCCACGCCAAATATATGAATACCGAAATAGACCAATTACTAGATGATGTGAAAGAAAGCAAACCTTTCCCGGGGGAGCTTCACACTTACCAGCCATTTTACAGCGTAGATATGTCTGGCTGGCAGCTTGTGCGAGGCGACTCAGAGGCCAGGCTTACTATCATACGCGACGCCGCTACTCGCTGCGCTGCGGTATCGGCCAAGCTCAAAGAACCGGTGTCACAACCAAGCTTTATTGATTTGGGCTGCTGCTCAGGGTTTTTTGCAGACGGAATGAACGAATTCGGATTTCGTGCTAGCGGCGTTGATGTTAGTGGGCACTTCATAGAGTGGGCGAATCGATTGGCCAAGATACAGGGCAAGCAGATCGATTTTGTTCAAGATGACGCCCACCATTACATGGTAAATACCGAAAAGCGGTTTGATGTAGCGTCCACTTTCGCAACCGTACAATGGGTAATGGTTCAAAAAGGATATGAAACCGGCCTGGAGTGTTTCAAAGAATTTTTCGCCAAAACTGACCATATCGCTGTGGTTGAGATGGGTTATACCGTTGAGGAAATATACAAAGACAAGATCGACGGAGCGCCAGGCGTCATAGATAAAGACTGGGTTCTTGAACTAATGAAAGAACACGGCGATTTTGCGACCATAGAAGTGCATCATGCCGGTGAGAATGGCATTTGGAGAGACGTTTTTGTCGGGTTCAAGGAGGTCCCGACGCCCCGTCCCTTTCGTCGAGCCACTGAAAGCGAAAATGTGGTTCATACATCGAATGCCGCGGGTTATTCGGATGATGCGTGGATTGCCCCAACCTTTGAAGTCTATTTTAAAGCGAATAAGCGGATTAAAGTAATTTCTCTCGAAGGTTGGCGGCCCAATAACAGCAACAATGAAACAGCTGTGATTTCATTTCGTGTCAATCGAACTTCGCTGGGTAGCACAGAGGTTAATCGCGGCGTATTCGAAATTTCGCAAGAAACTGATATCGAAGAGGGAGAAGTCTTTTCACTCACCATTCAGTGCGACACAGCCGAACAGGTTGATGGGGACGACCGCGAATTATCGTATCTGCTTCGCGAATTAAGCTTTTCATAAGCTCAGAGACGAAACGAAAATTGCCAGTGGAACTGGCTATTTTCAGGAAATGTAGCCCTGGGTCTCGATGGCCAGGGCTGCATCACTCGCAAATAACCTAAGCGGCCTGGTAGGCGCTTACCACTTCCTTGGGATCGCCCTGCTGGCGGACCATACCTTCCTCTATCCAGATTACTCTGCTGCACAACCCCAAAACCGTTGGTGCCGAATGGGACACCAGTACAACGGTGTTATCGGAGCTAATCATATCAGCCATTGTTTTGGATGACTTCTCTCTAAACTTATTATCGCCCACGCCAAGAATTTCATCCAACAAAAGCACTTCAGGGGTTAAGAAGGCTAAAGTCGCGAAGCCCAATCTGGCACGCATGCCGGTGGAATAGGATTTCATTGGTTCATGAAAGAACTTTCCGAGTTCACTATACACTTCTATGTTTGCCATATTCGACAGTATTTCTTCCTTACCATAGCCCAATAACATGCCACTCAGCAGCGCATTGTCCCGCCCGCTTAGATTGTCATCAAAACCGGCTTGCAAAGTAAGAAGTGACGTTTTGCGAGATCTATTGTCAATCACCCCTGTATCGGGTTTATAGATTCCAGATAGCACTTTCAAAAGCGTGGATTTACCAGATCCATTTCTTCCAATTATTCCAACAGTCTCTCCACGGTAGATATCAAAGGAAACATCCTTAAGCGCTGCATGAAAGCTATGACGAAAAAAAGATCGTTTCTTTCTATAGGAAAGCCCAATGTTCTTGAGTGAAACTATCACATCGCTCATACCTTAGTCCTGCGCAAATCTCGTGATCGTACATTCATTATTTCGGTAGAACCGTATCGACAGTATCCACAAAACAATCGACACAGCGGCCACCTTCGCTGTGTAAAACCAATCTGGCCAATTGTTGTTTAACAACACTTCTCTGTACTGCTGCACCAATCCCGCCATAGGGTTTACGTAAAACCATTGCGTGTATTGCGGTGCAATGTGATCGATACTGAAGAAAATACCACTGCAAAAAAACACGAATTGCAATGCGGTTGGAATAACAAAACCAAGGTCTCGAACAAATACGACGGATGCGGCAAAGATGAAAGCAAGTGGCATCATCAACATTAGTTGCACCAAAGCAATTGGGACTATTGCCAGCCACTGAATGCTTGGCTGATGACCCGCGATGACCAACACTAACAACAAAACGATAAAGACAATCGCCTGCTTCACAGAACACTGCACAATGACGACTAACGGAAAGAACAGTTTTGGGATAAATATTTGTCCCATCAAAAATCTTCCCGTTACCAGGCTATTGGACGCTTGCACCAGGAGCTTTGAAAACCAAAGCCATGGCACCAAACCAGCCAATAAAAAAAACACAAAGCCCGGGCCGCCTCTTTGCAAGAGCACATCAAAAACCAGGTAGTAGACCAGCATATGCAATACCGGTTCCATTATCCACCAGAGATAGCTCAAGTAATTGACGGCTGCTTCTGACTTCAGGTTGAGTTTTGACTTTTCCCAAACAACCGCTAGCAACTGACGTGTATTCATAAAACTCGTATAAATCTATTATTAAACGTGCTGGCAAACTGCTGCCGCGCTGCTAAACCGATTTCGGCTGACAGTGAAATCAGGAAAACTATTCCTAGGCATTCAAACAACAAATTCAGACTCCAAAACTCTTGTGACCGTTTGACTCGAGAAATTCTGCTTGAGCGTCTCGTAAGACTTCGTAATATAATCGCTCTGAATCTGAGGAGACTGGCAGACACGAATAACTTCGCGGGCGAAATTAACAGAGTCATCTGCAATACCCATACAATGCTCACTGCATGGAATTCCCTCAGCTCCAATAGAAGTAGTTACCACGGGTACGCCATGAGCCATAGAGCCCAGGATCTTACCTTTTATTCCCGCGCCAAACCTCAAGGGTGCAATACTTATCAGAGCTTTGTCGTATAGCTCTTCAAGCTCATCATCGGATAGGAAGCCATGAATATGGACATCTTCATCTGCCAGGGCGCATATGTCATCGGGTGTGTTTGAGCCAACTATGTGAAACGTCGCATCTGCAACTTCGCTTTTTACCAACGGCCATATTTCCTCAACAAACCAATTCACGGCGTCAACATTGGGCGGGTGATTAAAGCCGCCGACAAACAGTAACAATGGCTCTTTTTTAGAAATCTCTTTTTCAACCACATCCAACACATACAGCGGGATGGCAATTGCTTTTACCTCAGCATCTTCTTTTTTAATTTCGCTGACTTCCGCTTCAGACGGATACAGCACAGTGTCCGCCTTTCCGAAAAGGCTCCACTCCCTGTCATGCCACGTTTTAATTTCGCGCTTTAGATTGTCGCCCCCCTCCAAAGCATATTGGCGCCTGGCCCTTAAGTAATGCAGATCGCAACCAAAGTAGATGATTTTGATACTCGCTTTCAAAGACAGTATGTAGTCGATATATTTCTCCGCGATGTGCGGACGATGCAAATAGGCTATATCTATGTACTGCGCATTATCAGACAGCCAGGATTTCCAGTTCTGCTGATAATAGTTTCCCAATAGCAGTTCCACGCCTAGTGATTCCAACACTGTTGAATATGGCTCGTGACGATAGAAATTATCGCCAATAAATTTTACATTGTAGCCATTGTCTACCATTAGGCGAATGTATTGATACGTGGATCGCGAACCTGCATCTTTGTCGAAATGAGGAACATAATGATCCACAACAAGAATAGTAATCTTTCGCAACGAGCGGTCTCGACTTAGAAAAACAGCCTCTGCATTCGCGCAGTGCTCTTGCTGAAGCACTGATTGCCATTTTTCTCTGAACTTAACCGCATTCTCTACTTGGTGTTTTTTTACGCCCTGAGCGATGTCTTGGCCATTTGAGACGCCTTCATAATGGACAACCACTGAGCGAGGCTGATAGTAAACCTTCTTGCCAATGCTTCTTATAGTGAAAGCCAGATCAGTGTCTTCGTAGTACGCCGGCACATATCGCTCATCAAACTTGCCAGCGTCCAAAAACACCTGTCTGGGAAACAGAATCGCTGCGCCGGAAACGTAGTCAACTTCCTTAAGGTAATTGTATTCCGGCTTTTCAGGGTCATCCAGGCGGCCGTAGTTCCACCCGGAAGCATCATTCCATATAATTCCACCCGCTTCCTGCAGCCTGCCATCAGGATAGACCAACTTTGATCCTACTAAGCCAGCATCCGGTCGCGCCAGGAAAACCTCCATTAACTCATCCAGCCATCCTTCCGTAACCCGTGTGTCGTTGTTTAGCAAGAAAACATACTCTCCAACAGCACTGTCTACAGCCTTATTACACGTCAACAGGAATCCCATATTCTCTTCATTTCGCAGATAAGAGATACCCGATATATTCGAAATTACTTGCGCCGTTAGGTCACTGGAGCAGTCATCCGCAACTATTATCTCGAACGAAACTTGTGGCAGATTCGCTCTGATTGACTTCAAACAATTTAGGGTATATTCCAATTGGTTGTGCACTGGAATAATTACGCTGACTTTCGGTTCCGAGTGTTTGATGAAACTCAGTTCGATGCCTTCATAGTCATCGGCACCGAGGGCATCGGCCGTAGCCGGTGTTACTGGCGTTGAACCATGGCTTAGCGTTTCACTGTATCTATGTGTTATCTGCGCTATCAGATCTTGGCGTTTAAACAGCAAGTTATAGAAATTTTTAATTCGTTCCGCTGAAATTAATTTCACGAACCTCACTGGGCTCGCAATGGCGTTACGAGACAAGGACAGCACAGCTGCTGCCTTGGGACTGTGTTCAATAGATGGCAGCACAACAAGAGAGATTATTCCCCTGACTGGCCAAGTGAGTATTCGACCTAACCTGAAAGAAACCGAAGACAGCATATCGCGATGAAGCCGGTCATATTCTCTGAGCTGTTGGTCACGTATTACGACTTCATCACGAAGTAGATCTACGGTGCTGTCCAATTCCTCAACAACACGCCCGGAGCGCTCTAACTCTGCAGAAAGTCGCTCACTTTCCGCCAGTTTTTCTTGCACCTGACTGTTCAGTGCAAGTATCTGGTGCCGATTTTCCTCTACTTCCGCGGCGCTCTTAATTGCCCACGCCGTTTTTTCCTCCAATTGATCAGAAAGCGACAATGCCCAGTCAGTTTTTTCCTCAAGCTCCTTATCGCGCTTGAGCAGCATTACCCTGGCCGCCTCTATCTCTTCAGACAACTCATTCGCCCAGGTTGACCTCTTGTCAAATTCGTCCTGCAGGCTTTGAATCGAATGATCCTTCTCGCTCAGGGTTGCTTCTAAAATAGCATTTTTCTGCTGTAAGCGACCCTGCTGCTGTAGCAAGAACTCAAACCCAAATTTGCTGTTGATTGCAGAGTTATAGATTTCCGCAATTCTTGAGGAATAAGCGGATAAATCAACTCGTTGTTTGCTAATCAGCAGTTGATAGAGTTCAAGCACTTCGGAACTTATTTCGGGAGAACTGGACAGGTCTTCAAGATCATAGTTCGAATGGCGCAGGCCATTATCAACTACGCCATTGCGTTCTTTACCATATACCGGCTTTGGCGGCACGATATCAGATAGATATTCGGCCAATTGATCAAGCTGCTCACCGGGCTGCTCGAGCACGCTTTCATACGCTACGAAATAACATTCGCTCTCAATTGAGCGGAGCGCTTCGAGACAATACATTAGCCATAGCTCTGCTCCCGTTCTAATGGGGATATTGTCCCTTTCAAACAGAGAACTGGCGACTTCCAATGGATTCCGATAAACGAATACATACTTTACATCGATGTCGAGCTCTCTAAAAACAGCATTCCAAAAAGGTACCAGCAGACAGATGCGAGGGTCTTTTAGAGCAAAATTTTTATGAGTAGACGTTTTTTGCTTTAGTAGCTTGGCAGCAGAAACAACATACTCGCGGGGATAGCTCAACGACTGATGACGATAAAATAAG
Source organism: Pseudomonadota bacterium (assembly GCA_039111475.1). GTDB lineage: Bacteria > Pseudomonadota > Gammaproteobacteria > Pseudomonadales > JAUIET01 > JAUIET01. Next base: position 111,605 of record JBCCIP010000015.1, read on the forward strand.
GCTGGAATGTCCCACGAAGAACCTAACTCGCAAAGCAACGCATCATTAATGCCTACAATATCAAGGTCTTCAAAAAATCCTTTTGGATTGTCCTCACCAGCAGGCATCAAACTGTCACCCAGAGAGAAGCCCATGGTTTCTAAACTGCTTGCGACAAGACTCGTTCCAGATCGATGAGCCCCAAGAACAACGACTACTTTCTTTGACACTCTTAACCTGCTATCCGCTTAATCAAAATAGAACACCTGTTTGGTCTGATGCGTCGTGATCGTATCTTGAAGAGAAAGGTTGAAACGTTTTCTCAAATCACCGTTCATAGGAATCCATTTGTTGAAAAAAGAGAGTTGACATCATTTGAAGTTTGAATCAACCAGATCGTCTCGATCCCCTCCATCAGCCGACGTGGCACCGCAAGGATCAGCGCCATGGTCATGTCCGCCGTATCCTCGGACAGCACGCCTGGCGTGTTCGAGACCAGTATGCCGCGTGACCGGGCGGTCTCGACGTCGATGTGATCGACCCCGGCACCGTAGCTGGCGATCAACTTCAGTTTCGGCCCGGCATGGGCCAGCAAACCGCTATCGATGCGGTCACCCAGCGTCGGGACCAGGACATCGGCGGTCTTCACGGCCTCGCGCAGATCGGCCTGCGCCATCGGTGCATCGGTCTCGTTCAGCACCACTTCGAAGAGTTCCCGCATCCGGGTTTCAACCGGTTCCGGCAGTCGTCGTAACCCGCCGTCTGCC
>JBCCIP010000016.1:0-112230 GCA_039111475.1 Pseudomonadota bacterium
AAAATTTAATATTTCTCGACTTCGCAGGTACTCTTGTATCCATACAACAAGCTGTACCATCTCCCCGATTTGGGCGTTCCGATTATTGAGTTAAATTGGTTCCAACCCAGATGGCCGATGTAATGGCACGCTCTTGTATCCATGCGGGTTCCATAGCGTCAATCCCTAAAACTTTTGCGTCATAGGTAGACCAGCGCGGCGTAGGAATCTCAAGTACTCTAGCATAATAGATAGCTTGTTGTTCCGCTCCAAACTCTGGATCAGTCCATACCGTGCCCAGCGACGCTGCTCCAATAGTATTGGCGTAGCTGGCATTTTCGATATCAACCGTATTGCCAACAGCATCCACAGCACCTGTACTTTGATTGATCGGTCTTTCATTGGATGCAGCAACATTGAATACTTTCTCGCGGCTAGTGCCGTCTTTGTTCACCCACGCCTTTACAATCTGCAGCCTGTCCAGATTGGCGCCATCCGGGTCTTTCATGGCCAAAACCAGGAATGTAGGCTCTTTTGATGCTTGGTTTACGGGCAGTTTGCCACCCATGGGAACGCCACTTTTGTACGCTTGCTCTATAAGGTCGTCTGAATCCAGGATATGCTTCGTATAGTCCCAGCCGGCAAAAAACCGGACAGTGATTCGTGGCCCACTCGTGGCAAACGTTTCCTTTCTTACCATCGCGTCGAATAATGACGCCCGAGTGTTCTCCGTCGCCCATACACCCGCTAAGCCACCTGAGCCCCAGCGGGTTACGGGATTGAGACCGGCTGGCAATAGCGTGACTTCGTCGGTGCGCAATCCGGCACTACCATCCATCATCGGCAACTTGCCGTGGTAACTGTTTTCCTCCACTGGAGAGCTTGCATTGTGGCTGTCGCTTGCACCAATCACGCCAAACTCGTAGGGGTTAAATCCTTCTGAGTGTGACAATTCTAAGCCCAACCTAAGCGCATCTCTTGCATAGGACCCTTTAATGCCTTCCAGCCCATCGGCCTCATTCACACCCAACCCCGCTATTTCGAAATCGGCGAATTCATCGAGACTGGATAATAAGGGGTGTGTTTCAGAGGAACCCTTCACCTGCAGAATTTCGCTAATCGGTTCGAATCGTCTGCGTTTTTCGGCGTATTCACGACTGAGTGGTTGGCCATTTGAGTCCAGGCGGCCGTACATCAGGCCATTGCTCAAGTTAGCATTGTGCGGAATAGCCAGGGCCGTGCGCCCTGCTTCGTCTTCACGTTCCAGAAAATCCCATAATCGTTCTGGTTGCGGACTATCGATGTAACTGAATGGCAACTCAGATACCTTCGCTGACCGATAGATTATGTTCCGGTGAATGTGCACTGAAGATGATCCGGCGAACGCAGACCATTCGTAAGCAATGAATGACGTGAATACTCCTGGACTATTGAATTTTTCTGCGGCGTCAATGGTCATCTGCCAAGCTGCTTTGTTGATCACTGCGTCGCGATAGTCAACGCCAAAGCCGAAACCTTTGTCTGCGATAAATCCTGTCGACCTCGCCCAGGCAATTGTCGTCTTTAGAATATTGCCCTCTAACAGTAATTCTCTCAGCGGTCGCTGATTAGTCGGCACGTCCAGATTGGCGAGCCTGGCTTGCCCCATGTACTCGGCGTGATCCGTTGCTGCAGCAAAATCCAATGGCCGTGAAATCTTGATCGGATAGCCGGCACCGTGCTCTATGGTTCCGCCAAGTGCAAAGGTGTAAACGTCTTCCGGCAGAGAGCGTACGCCAAATACGTAGGCATCTGTGGATAAGCTGGTGTGAATATGCAGGTCGCCAAAAAATAATTGGCGATTTGGTTCAGGATCTACCGCAGACTTGTAGGGCAACTGACTGCTCTGAGCCGGATCGAACGGGGGTTGCAAAGATGGATCGTCCAGCTTTGAGCAAGCGGTAAGATAGGCGCCGACTATCAACGCAGCTAGTAACATTCTACACTTCATTTTTCAGCTCCAGTCCGTTTTCGCTGCGTACTCAAGATGATGCGCTAGAACATTGGCGGTATGCTGCATTTTCTCATTGAGCATGACAACGGCTTTGCCCCCTTGAAATGGCGCGTTAGGCGGTTAGTTTCGAGCAGTCTCTATACGCACTTAGCCTTTTTATATTCGGCTTAGCTGGAACTGGCAATCAAATCATCGGGTTTGCTGAGTCCCAGTCGTTGATAATACAGCTCAGGAATATCAGCCGGGTTCTTGTAAACATAAATCTTGCACGGCGAAATGCCCACATCACTTGGCGGCTCAATAATAAATACAGGTATCCCTGTTTTGAGTACGGAACTCAGTTCCATTGCAGGTTCATGGCAGCAGTACACCGGAAGGTTGTTTCTGCCATAGGTGAGTGGGCCACGGTCGCGCACTATCGCATCAGATCGTGGTTCTTCGTAATGCCCTTGCCTGATCAGTCTGGCACCACTTGGGCAAGGATCTGGCATGAAGGTAACTTTCTCTGCGTCTTCGGTCACGTTGAACGGCAACAAGTGGCAACGTGTGAAATGCATGATGTTCTGTACTTTTTCCCTGAACGGGATTTTTTCGTTCGGGTCCATGGCCTCTGGCTTCATTACTATGTTCAGCACACGCAGTAATTCCTTATCACCGTGATCGTTATACAGAATGGAGAGAAGTGCTGACACTCTGGACATCATGCCATCATGCAGCTCAAGTGCTTGTTTGCGCAGTCTATGAACTCGTTCGCTTGCTTGTTTGTCAGCGCCACTGTCAATGAGTGACTGAATTTTTTCAATATCCTCAATCCACTGTTTGCCTACACCTCGGGTTTCTATCCGCCGTTCTGGTGCAATCTCATAATTCTCGATTGTAGACAATGCTGCATCGCTGGCAGGCTGTCCCGCCAACTCGCTAATGCTCCCGAGGATCGATTTTTCCCAGCCAGTATAGCTATAGAACATTGTGACCAGTTCATGCTGGAAGCGGCTTACCAGCGATTTCGCTTCAACACGGTTACCTTCATTAAGGCGCCAAGTGATAAGGTCGACTGTTAGCTTCCCTGCTAGAGCCAGTTCTTCGTCACTAAACACACGAGAAAACACTGGCCTAGAAAACCCGATATCGCCGTTGGACGTGTGCTTGTCGCACACTGATTTCATGGCGTCTTTGTTGTTCGCTTAGTCTGGGCATATCTTCAGGTATGTATCCTTCTATCTGGTCAAAGCAAATTTTCTCTGCCTTAATGGTTGGCCAATCCTTTTCCGGCGGAATTTCTGAGTAGGCCCAGCGATGTGACAAATAACCACGTGGCAAACCTGTGGTATCAAGCCAGTTTTGAATTCCAGGGTCTTTGTGGGAAACCACCCAGCGCTGTACATGGTCTTTCCCCATATACATTTGATGCAGATTCATGCTGCTTTGATGATTTGCATAGTCAGGCGACTCACCCCACAGGTTACCCAAATGCACGCTAACGTACACTGGGTCGCCTGAGTAGGTCGCCTCGATGTACAAGGCTTCATCATCGTTCAGATCGTACAAGCCACCAGCGTAAATATTGGTACTCATCCCGCCACCGGTATCGCTGGAGGCGCAGTTTGGCTTGTTGTAGCCATTGACAGGATAAAAATACTTGCCGTCTTCAGGTCCGCCATGGCTGCCATTCACATTCAGAAGCTTATCGTAAAAATCCAACCAGAATTTCATATGACCGTTAACAATTGATCCCATCTGCCGCAATTCAGCGGCACATCTGGCAGGTGTTAAAGGTTCCGGGTGGTCACCATCGCGATCAAGATTGCAAATGCTGAGCGGAATCGCTTCTTCATTTTCCCAATCGTAAAACAATTGTCGTCCGCTAATAAACGTTGCATAGCGGTCTCCGCCACTCGGGTTTCGTTTGTTGGGCCCTTTAACAGTACATATGAAATTGCCTGTGTAGTTGTCGGGTTTGTCTGGGCCTAGTAACAGCGCGAACTCGCCGTTGTCTTCAATCTGAAGGTTTGCGGTATCCAGTGTGCCAAACCCTGTACGAAAACCGGGTGTAAGCTCACGCAGATCACCGCTATCACCAGACATTGGCCCATTGGCCGTTTCAAAAATTAGATACTGCGGTGCGTATGGCCCCTGTACTGCACGCGGCTCACCACGCCAGTGTCTGAAGTCTGCTGCCTTGCCTTTTACCAGATAGTGATTGCGACCATCAATAGGTGCGTAGAAATATATGGCATCTGCATTTTCTATCGTCGATTTATTGAAAATCGACAGTGCGTTTCGAAACGCCGGAAATTCTGTATCTGCATTAAACGTGCGCTCAATGCCATGGTGCACGAAACCAGCGAGATATCGATAGCCTTCAGCCAACACTCTACTGGTTGGTTCGGGCGCGTATCTGTCTGGGCTATCAATAACATCTCTGGCATCCTGCAATTTTACTATCAGATCATCCCAGGCGGCTCTGAGCTCCAGTTTATCCTGCTCTATCTGAGCACTGCTCCGTGCTACGTCATCGGCCATTGTCGCTATCCTTTCTTGCCCCAATTCGAAATTACCGATGCAGAGCATATCAAGCCAGGCAAATTGAACCACCGCGCGGCCATTACCGACACGCAATAGTGTGTTTTGACGCGGGCATTGCTATCGCAAACGGCCTTTGTTGAATCCCACGATGGTGGCACAATGTTGTCGAGTCTTAACAGCAATAGGCGTAGAATTAGGCCCTCGCGAAGTGATTTATCTAAACAGGCCACACCGTAATGAATTGGAAACACTTTGGCAAAGTTCACAGCCTTCTGTACCGCGCCAGCGGCGGGCGATTTGGTGCAAAGCTGGGAAACATCGATTGTGTTCTGGTTGAAACCGTAGGCCGCAAATCCGGAGCAAAACGGGTAGTCCCTATCTGCTGTTACCCGTACAAAGATTCAGTCGTAGTGTCTGCTTCCAATAGCGGAATGGATAGGCACCCCGCGTGGTATTACAACCTCAAAGCCAAACCTGAGTGCATAGCGCAACTGGGCACTGATCGTTTTGCAGCGGTCGCCGAAGAACTGCCCGCAGAAGAAGCGGAATCGCTACTACCCATGATTTTTGATATCAATGATCATCAGCGCGAATACCGTGAACAAACTGATAGACCGATTCCTATAGTCTGGCTGCGTCGCGCTTACTGATTATCCATAGGTGCTCAGGGAGTAACGCCACCGTCAATAGTAATACATGTGCCGGTTGTATAACTTGATGCTCCGGAGGCGAAATACAATACGGCACCGACCACCTCTGATGGCTCCCCAACACGATTGAGCGCAATCGGTTCCAATACGTACGGTAAGGTAGCTTCATTTCTAACGAAGCCGGCCGCGGCGTCAGTATCAAATGTGCCGCACACTATGCAGTTTATTCTCACATTCGCGGCTGCGTATTCTTGCGCAGAAGCGGCCGTCAGTGCATTCAAGCCGGCTTTCGCCGCACTGTAAACAGTAGTGACCGGAGAGGGTTTATACGACGCGATAGAGCTGATGTTGATGACGCTGCCCCCATCACCTTGATCGGCCATTTGGGTCGCAACCAAAGCGGTAAGACGAGTGGGTCCTTTCAGGTTAACATCGATGATTTTGTCAAAGAGAGCTTCGCTGGTGTCTAGCAGTGACGGTGCTATGGGCGACATCCCGGCATTGTTTACCAATACGTCAATACGCCCATAGTGGCTTACAATTTGCTGCACCACTTTTTCAAGGCCTTCCCATTGCCCGACATGACATTCAAGGGCCAGTGCATCTCCGCCCTCTTCCTGAATTGCAGCCACCACTTTTTGGCATGCTTCCAGTTTGCGGCTGGCAACCACCACCTTTGCGCCGCGACGGGCAAATTCCATAACCATCGCATTGCCAAGCCCACGGCTACCGCCAGTCACCATAACTACTTTGGCTCTAACATCAAATAAGGAATCTGGCATTGCGATTATTCCGTGCTGATGTTGCTAGGGTGTAATGTCGAGCAGCTCAATATGATTTTCCAGTTTGAATGAATACAAGGGCGTGCCCTTTGCCACTTGAACGGCAATTGGTGGCTCAACAGCCTGAATTGGCTCAATCGTAATCTGCCACTCCAGGGCATTGTCTGTTGGACTGACGCTGGCGCGGTTGTCTACGCCCTGCACCAACGCAATCAAACCTTCATCACGTCCTGACATCAGCAAATTAAACCAGCCGTTTACGTCTCTGTCGTCGTACGCGGCACAAGGGTTAAGTTTAAAATTCGCGCTACGTGGCCCGGTTTTTCTGACTTCAACGCTACTGTACTCAGCAGGTAGAAACGCAGGATGAATATTGATGATGCTGAGGATTGCGTCTATCCCGCCATCTGTTAGCCCTAAACAGCTGGCAAGCCTTTCGCTAGCAACCCAACAACTGCCCGTCATCTGAAAGGCGATTATGTCGTCAACTGCGTCCTGGCCATACCGCGAGGCAACCGCAAGGCCGAGGGTGTGAATCAACAAATGAATCTGTATGCCCAGTTCTTTGCAAATGATCGCCAGCGCCTGTTTCGAAAATCGTTCCAGCTCAAGTCGCTCAAACAGCGGGCCGTCATAATAATCCAAACCGCCATGATGATCAGCCAATCCACGACCGATGTCCGTATTGGCAAGTTTTGTTTCAAGCACTGGCAGCGCCACATCAGGTACAGCCAGTGGCTCTGCCTCGGCATCAATAAACACTCGCCATCTGCACACGGGAGAATGGTGCGAGGGTGCTCTGGGAGGTCGGTGAATAGGCCGCACGCGGGCTCTGGGGTTACCGGCTGCCGCCGTTGCATCAAAGGTTGGATCTTCTATGTCATGGCACATCACTCGCACAGCGGCCTCGCCGCGTGGTTCGGTATCCAGTAGAGGGCCACACCGATCTAACCAGAAAAATCCTTCATCCTCGCCAGACATCTCAAAGTGGGCGTCGAAATACTGATGACTTAGGCCACACTCCAGTTGCATGCCTTTTAGAATACACTCTACATCAGATCTGGTGTTCAAGCGCATGGCCGACTGCATGCGTTTGCTGTACACAGGGCTGGCCGCCATCCAGTTGTGGATTGCAGTGTCTTTGTAGGCTTCCTGTCCGTGATTCATTGCCAATGCGGCGTAGCCGGTGCGACTGTTTAGCTGCCCTAGCAACATATACTCGCGGCCCATTGTCGCAAGTTGTTCTCTACTGTAATGATCTAAATCTTGTGATGTCATTTGTTGTCTTGACTTAGGATATGCCCAGCAAGTTGTCACGTTGACCGAGAAAAACTTCCGCGCAATAGCCGTAGTCTATGGGCAAGTTAACACCACTCACAAAGCCTGCGAGTTTGCTATTCAATAACACCATGGGCTCAGCCATGTCGGCACCGCTGGCATAGCGACCGTTTGAAGGCAGAAAAAGATCAATTGCCTCGTCCGGCATTTGTCCTTCTCCTTTTAGCGTCGTCATAAAACCGCTGTTGGTCGGCGACGGCGACACGCAATTGATCCGAATGCCTTTCGCTGCCAGAGCCTTGGCGTTTTGCAGTGTGTAGACGATGATGCATTGCTTGGAAAAACCATAACCGTCTGCGCAACCTTCAGGATTAGCGTCCATCCACTGCTCAGCGCTGGCAAAGGAGTTATCCAGAGCTAAAAATTCCTTGACCGTATCCAGCTTTGATTTCCAGGCCATGCCAGCGGTTGATGCAATGGAGAGAATTGAGCCCCCTTCTGGAATTCGCTCTACAAGCGCATCAGTAAGATAACGCAAGCCACAGAAATTAATCAGTACAGTATCTCTCGCGGAAAACGGCGGGCTTGGCACACCTGCACAATTAAACAGGGAATCTACCTGCACAGGCAGCTGTTGCAATGCCTGATCGATGGCGGCCGGGTCTTTCATATCTGTGGTGAGCGTATTCGCTGCGGGCACATCAATATCGGCAATGTCCAGAGCCCATACCTGGGCGCCCAGCTCCACCAACAAATTGCACGCGGCCAGACCCATGCCTGAAGCAGCACCGGTTACAACCACTTGCTTGCCCTTGTAACCCAACAGTTCGCTCACGCTACGCTCCTATCGCGATGGTCTTGGTTTCAAGATATTCCTCGAAACCCTCCACGCCCATCTCTCTACCGATGCCACTTTGCTTGTATCCGCCAAATGGTGCATCAGAGCCGTAGAAATTCCCACCATTCACATTAATGGTTCCAGTACGAATACGCCTGGCAACCGCAAGTGCTCGTTCCTCACTGGCAGACCAAACACTGCCTGACAAGCCGAATTCAGAATCGTTGGCGATACGAACAGCATCGTCATCATCGTCATAAGCAATTACCGACAGCACTGGACCAAATACTTCTTCGCGCGCGATGCGCATATCGTTTGTCACATCCACAAACACGGTTGGCTCTATGTAATAACCCTTCTCCGGCTGTACCGGTTTGCCACCGCCCAGCAGCAAACGAGCTCCTTCTGCTTTGCCTATTTCGATGTAAGACAACACTCGGTCGCGCTGCCTTGCATTAATCACCGGACCCATAATCTGGCTCTCAGATGATGGGTCACCATATTCAATAAAACCAAAATACGTTTTCAGCAGTTCTTCCACCTCTTCCTGCCTGGACTTGGGTATCAACAAGCGCGTGTTCAACGCGCAGCCTTGCCCTGCATGGAAGCAGACTGCCAGCGTACTGAGCAGGCTACTGTTAAAGTCAGCGTCATCAAGAACAATGTTTGCCGACTTACCGCCCAGCTCCAAAAACACCTTTTTAACAGTCTCTGAGGCCCTGGCCATAATGTGCTTGCCAATTGCTGTGGAGCCTGTGAAAGACACCATATCAACCCGCGGGTCACACACAAGCTGGTCTCCGACTGCTGCAGGATCTTCTGACGTAATGACATTGAATACGCCGGCTGGTACATCGGTACGTTCATGAATAATCCGAGCTAACATGGTTGCCGACCAAGGCGTATCTGGTGCAGCTTTCAAAACAACCGTGCACCCCGCAGCCAACGCCGGAATACACTTGGCAAGATTGATCTGCAAAGGCACGTTCCAAGGCGTAATACAGGCCACCACACCAATGGGCTCTTTCTCTACCAACCGCCGGCTTTTACCACCCATCATTTCCGAGAGGCCAATATCCCGGCTCCAGGCGTAGCTCGCAAGATTGTTCAGGGTGAAATCAATGAAACCAATCGGTATCTCGCACTGTGGACCACCCGCACCGCAAATGCCCAGAGGTGCACCGGTTTCAGCGGATATCTCTTGCTTTAATTCGTCCATTGCATCTCGCAAGCCTTCCTGCAATTGGCTAATGCAACGTAGCCGAAGCTGATGATTAGTGCTCCAGTCCGTTGAATCAAATGCATGCCGCGCGGCTGCAATAGCACTGTCCATATCTTCAGGGCTTGCATCCGCCACAGTACCAATAATTTCTTCGGTAGCAGGGTTAATATTCGGGTAGGTTTTGCCGCTGGCTGCAGCCTGCAATTCGCCATTGATAAACAATCGATTTTCCGGATTCATCCTTTTTGCTCAGTGTTTGCAACGACCGGCCTGGATTCATCCTGTGCAAGAAAAACTCGCTCGATTCGCTCACGCAAGTAATCCGCAGTAGGAAGCTGTATATTGTTATCCGCCGCAGTGCTTAGCGCACAATCCAGGTCCTTGGTCGCCAGCCGTCCCACCGCACCAAAGTACTTCTGCATTTGCTCCTCATTTGCACCTGCGGCTAGCGCGTTTCGTCCGCTGACGAACATATGCATTTGTTCATTAACCACACCATTCGACAAACCTACTTCTCGTAAAGTATCGACAGACAAGCCAGCCGAATCCGCCAATCGAGTCGCTTCCGCCATCAATACAAACTCGCCATACTGAATAAAGTTATTACACAGTTTCAGTGCGATACCAGAACCAAGCGCACCCGCATGCACAATTTTCTCAGCCGACGTTTCAAACACGGGACGACACCTATCTAGCACTGCTGCTTCGCCTCCCACCATATAACAAAGCGTGCCATCTGCGGCTCTGTGTGCTCCGCCAGTAATGGGTGCATCGATGAGATGCAACGATTTCTCAGTTGCATCAGCCGCCCAACGCAGAAGACTTGCCTGGGTTACTGTGCTGTGAATAGTAATTACTGAATCTGCCGCAGCAACGGATAAAATGCCATCCTCACCGTACAGTAGTTCTTCCACCTGGGTATCATCCCGAACACAAATGCCAATGTGGTCACAAAGCTGTGCTAATTCGGAAACGGTTTTGCAAGCTAGCGCGCCGGCTTGAACCAGCTCATCCATGGCGGGCTGGTAAATATCGAAAACATACGTGGTAAATGGCCCGTCTAATAAACGTAACGCAGAAGGTTTGCCAATATTCCCAAGGCCTATATAGCCCACATTTCGTTGCGGCAACGGTTGTCTCCCATGTAGCCTGTTACTTTGCAAAGCACGAAGCCCTATTCTTGCACGATAATAACATGGTCTAGCAGGCCAATATTCTTACCCAGTCGTTACCTTCAATTGCTGGATCAGTTAGTCAGTTAAGGAACTGAGGTGGCGAAACAGATGGCCAGCGGTCTCCAATTCAAACAAATCTTCAGTGATGCAAGTGGGGAATCTATTGCGATTGTGCATTTACATTCCAAAAACACTACGCTGGTATAATGGAGAGATTCGAAGGTGCACCGTTGCCCGTGGAGACTACTATATGACCGATAAAACCCGACGCGAACGCGGCGAAGAAAAAATCAAAGACGTCTATGCCGGCGATGTAATCACGCCGCCCGAAGGCCACGCCTTCACAGACATAATGCTGGAAACACTGTTCTCTGAAGTATGGACGAGAGACACCTTATCAATGCGTGACAAACGCATCCTGCTCATTGGCATGATCGCCGCACAAGGTGAACAAGACACCTTCAAGATTCAAATAAAAGCATCCATAAAGCGCGGCGAAACCACACCCGAAGAAATACGCGAGCTGCATCTTTTCATCGCCCAATATTGCGGTTACCCAAAAGCGGCGAAACTGCTAATGCCAATGGAAGAAGCCATTGCCGAAGCTCAGCAAGATTTAGACAGTGCAGCACTGTGATTGGTTGCTGCAAAAACGAATCGCGTGAATCGTGACTATGCAAGCTGACAGTCAGCGCGACTTGCAAGGAGTTTTCGCAAAGCAAAGAACCGCAGAAAAATCTCACAAACCGATGCCACTGCCGCTACGGCTTGAGCATATTGACAGTTGTATTGCCCTTCTGAAAGAAAACTCAGACGATTTAATAGCCGCCGTGGAGGCCGACTACGGAAGCCGACCCGGCGCGCTGACACTTATGTATGACATACTTGGCTCAATTTCTTCATTGAGCTACGCTCGAAAACACCTTAAGAAATGGATGCGGCCAGAAACGCGACAAACCCCGTTCCCATTTGGCCTAACCGGCGCGAAGGTTCGTATTGATTATCAAGCCAAGGGCGTAATAGGTATTCTCGGTACCTGGAACTTCCCCATTTTCACCTTGTTTAGCCCATTGGCCCAAGTCATTGCAGCAGGTAATCGCTGCATATTAAAACCATCTGATGTGGTACCAAGCACAACTGAACTACTGTGCACCTTATTGCCACGCTACGTAGATCGTGAGTTCCTTGCCGTTGTTGCCGGCAACGTCAGCGTGTCACAAACGTTTTCAGAGCTACCATTCGATCATCTAGTGCTCACGGGCGGTACAGAAGTGGGCAAATCTGTGATGGCGGCCGCCGCTTGCAACTTAACTCCGCTAACCCTGGAGTTGGGTGGAAAATCCCCGGTATTGATCGGTCGCTCCGCATCTTTGGAAAATACCGTAGAGAAAATCATATTTGCAAAAACTGTTAACAATGGTCAGCTGTGCGTTTCACCTGACTACGTATTCTTACCTCAAGACCAATTAGATAGTTTTATTGAGGCGTGCCAAAAATATTACGAACTTACTTTTGAGGATTCCTTTTATGAAACTGGCACAATCATCAACGAAAAACATTTCCAAAGAGTAAACTCTTACCTGCGCGATGCGCGTGCCAAAAAAGTAAGAGTGATTGCGCTGGCTGATGCCGAAAGCAAGGTCATCCGCGGTCTGCCTTTGCACCTCGTTATCGATCCAAGCGATGATTGCCTGATATCGAAGCATGAGATATTTGGTCCTGCAATGATTGTGCGCACTTATCACCAACTGGATGAGGCTATAGAATTTATAAACGCAGGTGAGAAACCGTTAGCACTTTATTACTTTGGGAAAGACAATCGCGAACAACGCCAGGTGTTGGAGCGCACACGTTCAGGTGGTGTTACGATAAACCAGATTGCAATGCACCCTGGGGCTGCAGACGCACCGTTCGGAGGAATTGGTGCCAGTGGCATGGGCCAATACCATGGTAAAGAGGGCTTTCTGGAATTCAGCCATGCCCGTACCGTTTACACGCAGGGGTGGCTTGATCTTTCAGCACTGTTTGGACTACGCGCGCCATTTAACGATAAACTGCGCAAGAGGCTGCAATCAACTCTGAAGAAATGAGTAACAAACGTTGGGCAAATGCACTGTTGCAATTCTCACACGATAAAACATTACGGTGCTCTTCCTCAATCACATAATGCAAAGTATCGTCAGAACTGTCACTAACATCAAAAAACCTTTTTACCTTACCAGGAGCTTGGCTTTGCCCAACGGAGACAATGATTTCCCAACCAGACCAGAACAACTATCACCGGAATACCTCACAGAGTGCTTGCAGAATGTAGGCATTCTTGCAGATGAGTGTGTGTCTGCTATCGAATACCAGTTGATTGGCACGGGCAAGATGGGCGACAACGCTCGGATTACTCTCAGCTATGATCGACACCTTCTAGGCGCACCTGCTACGGTGATTGCGAAATTTCCTGCCGAAGATGAGCATGCCAGGGCGATGGCTGGAGCACAGGGCGCGTATTACAACGAGGTTATGTTCTATCGCGATTTGGCGCCTGAGACCAGCATTCGAACACCAACAATATTTACCAGTGAACTCAGCGAAGACGGAACCGATTTTCTTCTGCTGATGGAAGACATGGCGCCAGCTGAACCAGGAAGTCAATTAGTGGGCGAAAGTCTGGAGCACTGCCAAATGGCGATTAAAGAAGCTGCAAAACTGGCCGCTGCCTTTTATGGGCACGATGCTCTCAGCAGCAAAGGCGACCGAGTGTCCAGCGCCAGAGAGGACGGCGGTGCGTTCGGTCAGGAACTAATGATCCAATATTGGCCTGTCTTTCTCGAGCGCTTCGCAGCTGGTTTGAACCAGCAACAGATTAATTTCGGCGCCCATTATGCCAGCCATCATGCGCATTTTGCATCCCGTTTTACAGGCCCCAAAACCATCGCTCACGGTGACTTTCGAAGCGAGAATCTTCTGTTTGGCCCCCAGTCTATTGCCGTAGTTGATTGGCAGACAGTGTGCGAGTCCAGTGCCATCACTGATATGGCTTACTTTCTGGGTGGCAGCGTAGATACGGAAAACCGTCGGCTTTGGGAAAAACGACTTGTCAAAGACTATAGAGTGGCGCTTGATTTTAACGGTGTTTCACTCAGTGATGATGAATGTTGGGACCTATACCGAGAGTACTCAATGCACGGTTTGATGATCACTGTACTCGGGGCATGTTTTAGTTCGCCGGGTGAGCGCAGCAATAAGATGTTTTTGGCTATGATTCAACGACATTTGCAACACTGCATTGATGTTGGTGCTCACGAGTTTCTGCCATCTGCCTGAGCGATTACAGCAGCTGTGCAGTGGTTCGGTCTTAATAGAGTGAATGCTACAATCTTCTTTTTGACAACATATTGCAAAACCTAAACAAGGGAGCCGTCAATGGGGCCACTGACAGGAATGACTTTTATAGAGATGGCGGGCATTGGACCTGGCCCTTTTGCGGGCATGCTGTTTGCTGATATGGGCGCAAAAGTCATTAGCGTTGATCGCAGTAGCAAACCCGGTGGCGTGCTGCCTACTGATATCACCCGTCGCGGTAAATACAGTATTGCGCTCAATCTTAAGAGTGCGCAGGGTATTGAAGTTTTAATGCAACTGATAGAGTCAGCCGATGCTGTGTTTGAAGGGTTTCGCCCCGGGGTAATGGAACGGCTGGGTTTGGGCCCGGAAGTCTGCCTTTCTCGCAATCCCAAGCTGGTTTACGGGCGCATGACCGGCTGGGGTCAAACCGGCCCTCTTTCTCAGGCGGCAGGCCACGACATCAATTATATTTCCTTGAGCGGTGTTTTACACGCTATTGGGCGAGCTGGTGAGCGTCCTGTACCACCGCTTAATCTGGTGGGAGACTATGGCGGTGGCGCTATGTTTCTAGTAGCCGGCATGTTCGCCGCGCTCTTGCAAGCACAACGTAGTGGTGAAGGCCAGGTGGTGGATGCCGCTATGACTGAAGGGTCTTCTTTGCTGATGTCTATGTTTCACTCGTTTATGAATATTGATGCTTGGACAACCGAACGGGGCGATAACATTCTTGATGGAGCCGCGCATTTTTATGATACGTATGAGACATCCGATGGTGGCTTTGTGTCTATTGGTTCGATAGAACCACAGTTTTATCATCTGCTCATTGAAAAGGCGGGGCTGGATCCGAATACCTTTTCCGATCAACACAATAAATCATTGTGGCCGGATCTTAAAACGCGGCTGGCCAAGGTAATAAAAACGAAAACGCGGGATGAGTGGTGCAAGATAATGGAAGGGTCTGATGTCTGTTTTGCGCCAGTACTGGATATGCTTGAGGCGCAGTCGCACACTCACAATGTTGATCGAAAAGCGTTTATAGAAGTCGATGGACATAGCCAACCCGGTCCTGCGCCACGATTTAGTGCTACGCCTAGCGGTGTTGAGTTTGGTATGCATGAGGCCGGTGCTGATACGGATGACATACTTAGGGCGCTCGGCTATAGTGGTGACGACGTAATGAACCTGCGCGCAAAAGGCGCGTTGACCTAAGGCTGTATGTTATGGACTGTCGGGGGCATTAATGCCACATTGTGCGATTCTACTGCTTGGACTTTGGCGGTTCACTTATTAAATCTTTAGTCTCTTCCAGCGTCGGTATTGTATTCGCAATGCTAGGCAATGTCTGCTTTGCAGCGGTGGAGGCCCAGCTGCCTGACAAAAATGCAACGCAGATCAGCAGTACCACTGTACTGCCAAGTGTCAATCCATGGCTGGCTAAGAGTGCCTATCCAATTTCGCATCACAACGCCGCGCAAACTGATGTCACGTTGGTAGACGGGCCGAGAATAAGCAAGCAACTGACGCATGACGATGCGCGGTATGTGCCACTTTTGTGGTGTTCAGCGCCTACCTATAAGCACGTTAAGGGCGGTACGGTAGTGATCGCTTCGAATCCTCTGGGAATTATGAAAATACGCGCCACCGGCGAAGACTTCAGCATGATTTCAAATGTTGCCTACCCCGGCCGAGAGGACGTGCACGCCGAGGTTAGCGACGACGACATTCTGAAAGTAATGCGTGATATCGACGAGAAAAGACATAACAAACAAGACATTCTACTTCTGTTAAACAGCTGGTGGATGTATTGGAAGCTCAATATCAACATGCGCACCATGCCATCAGGCGCTTACGCGATTATTGATAAAGACGGTTATCACTACGCAGCGTACGACAAATACCACTTGGTCAAGTCGTTTGACAACAATGATGTGGATGCACCTTTGCTGCCAGTAAAGAGTGCGAATATTGTTGAGCAACTACCTGATGACGTGGCCGATAGTGTGGAGAAAATCCTGGGTTTAACCATGACCTACGATGGTCATCTCGTTGCTGCCGCAAATGGTGTTGTCATGATCGCGGACCGCGAATTAAATCTCAAAGATTATGTGGCCTTCCCCGCAGAGCACGTAGAGAACTCGGTGGCTGTGGATGCAGACAACGGAATTTTTGTTGTGACGTCGAAAGCCATGCACAAGCTCAACTGGAATGGTGAATCACTCGCCCACGGGGACCAGCCGGGTGCATGGACATCCGCCTACGACGTAATGGCTGAAGGCGAGGCGCAAGCCATGGGGGCAGCATCACACGGCTCTGGCACCACGCCTGCCTTGCTCGGTTTTGGAGACGACGAAGATAAGCTCGTGATCATTTCTGATGGCAGTCCGGACGGGGCGCAAATAGTGGCGTTCTGGCGTGATGAAATTCCCACCGAGTTCGAACAACGTGCTGGCACCAAATCGCGGCGTATCGCCGATCAGATTCGCCTGTCCATTAGCGACACAACGATCGAGGCCTGCCCTGTTGTATATGGCAATGGCATTCTTGTCGTAAACAGCACATATCCAGAACCTGGCCCAATCTCAATGGATTTAATCAGTAACGCTTTTTTGGCCGGTACTACGCGCAAGGCACCACGCGGCATTCAAAAATACGAGTGGAACAGTGACACTCGCAAACTGGAGGAGAGCTGGTCTATGCCTGACGTAGACAACACAGATTGGATGCCACCTGCTGTATCAGCCGCCAACGGTTTGGTGTACATTGCTAATAAACGCAACGATGTTTACGAGTACTTCGCGGCTGATTGGATAACAGGTGAGGTAAAGGCGGTGTGGCCTTTTCCTGACAATTCCGTGTTATGGAACACATGGGGCGGCATTACCGTTTTTCTTGAAGACGGTGATTTTCTGCTAGGCGGCTTTTTCGCGTTGAAGCGTTTCAACACCGGTGGTTTACGTTAAGCGCGCTGCAAGCATCAGCCGACGACCATTGGTACATCGCGGGACTACCTCATAGGTGTCATTTGTGGTGCATAAAGGCCGTCGCTTGCTGGATACAGTAGCTCGGGCTCTAGCCTGACTATTGAGTTAGCAGGCCACATAGCTCAGACTACGGCGCCATGAAATACCTGCTGTCCATCTCACTGTATTTATTGTCTATTGCGGCGCGCGCCGACGTAGTAACGGTGGCGGTAGCGTCTAATTTTGTCCCGGTATTTGAGAACATAAGCTCGCGTTTTGAATCACAATCCTTGCACGAAGTTCGCCAGGTAGCAGGTGCATCAGGGAAATTGTATGCGCAGATTCTTAGGGGTGCGCCGTTTGATTTGTTTTTGTCAGCAGACCACGTCAAGCCCAGGAATCTCATAGAGGCAGGTCTCGCGCAAAAGGCGAGCCTTGCTACGTATGCGATCGGTCAGCTTGCACTGTGGTCAAACGTTGATAATGCGGAGCAATGGAAGCACCTCCCCGCAGACAAATTGATAGCCTCCGAAGAATTTGACCGTCTTGCAATAGCCAACCCGGCCATTGCGCCATACGGTTCGGCGGCAAAGCACGTTCTGAGTTCGCTTGGTCTTTTTGATGACTTGAAGCCAACATTGATTGTCGGCGAAAACGTATCGCAAGTGTTTCATTTTCTGCACAGTAAGAACGCTGAGCTTGGTTTTGTTTCTAGAGCTCAAGTCATGTCATTGGCAAATGCACATCGAGGTACGTTCTGGCCTATTCCAGAGAAATTACATCCAGCAATTAGGCAAGACATGGTGTTGCTGACCCGGACAGAATCCGCAGCCGCTGTGGCTTTACACAACTACCTGCAGAGCAGAGAAGTTCGCGCCATGATTATTGCTGCTGGATACATTGGGGCTGACAACTAATGCTTGCAGAAGGCGATGTTCAAGCGTTGCTGCTAACTCTCAAGTTGGCATCAATTAGTACCGCTTTGCTACTGTTTGTTGGTACGCCGCTTGCGTGGTGGCTAACTTACAGCTCTTCTAAGCTGCGCGCGTTGGTCAGTGCAGTAGTCGCCTTGCCACTCGTTCTACCGCCTACCGTGCTTGGCTTTTACCTTTTACTGGCGATGAGCCCTGACGGCCCTTTTGGTGCCATATCGGAGGCCGTGGGCGCAGGCTCGCTGGCGTTTACGTTTTGGGGCTTGGTGTTAGGTTCAGTCGTGTATTCTCTACCTTTTGTTGTGCAGCCTATTCACAATGCGTTAACCGCCATGGGGAAATGGCCCATGGAAACCGCATCCACTCTGGGCGCAAATGCCTGGCAGCGGTTTTATAAAGTTGTGCTACCCATGTGCAAACCCGGTTTTATTACAGCCGCGGCACTTGGCTTTGCGCACACGGTTGGTGAATTTGGCGTTGTATTGATGATTGGTGGCAACATTCCTGGTGAGACTAAAGTGGCCTCTGTGCAGATTTATGAGCACGTCGAAACCCTGCAATACGCGCAGGCACACTCCTTATCATTGTTGATGTTGTTGTTCGCGCTACTCACACTCACTCTAGTGTATAGCTTGAACGGTTCTGCCGCACGGCTTGTGCGTTTTAGCGCGCCATCGTGAATTTATGATTCGCGCCAAGTTTCATATTGAATTCCCGTCACCTTCCTCATCTAGCGTAGCCTTGAGTGTGGATACGCAACTACCGGCGAAAGGAGTAACGGCGCTGTTCGGTCGCTCTGGCGCAGGCAAGACCACATTTTTGCGCTGCATTGCGGGGCTGCAACATGATCCTTGCGGAGAGTTAGTGGTTGGTGATCAGCTGTGGCAAAACAAAGATATGTCCCTGCCCTGCCACAAGCGCAACATTGGCTACGTCTTCCAAGAACCAAGACTGTTCCCGCATCTCGATGTTGAATCAAATCTACGGTTTGGTCAGCGCATGTCAGATAAGGCTCGAGAAGATGAATTACTGGCGTTGCTGGATATCCGGCCTCTGCTGGATAGGCCAATACAGGGACTGTCTGGCGGTGAACAGCAGCGTGTGGCGATAGGTAGAGCGCTGCTTACCCAACCCAATATACTACTGATGGATGAACCGCTTTCGTCCCTGGATGCTTCCAGGAAGAGTGAGCTGCTTCCTTATCTTGAACGCATCAAAGACGAAGCCGGAATTCCCATACTCTACGTCAGTCATTCCCTGCAAGAGGTGGGTAGGCTGGCAGACTATCTAGTGGTGTTAGAACGGGGAAGACAGGTGGCCGCCGGTAACCCGGTTGCGATCATTAACGACTATCAACGCCGCAAAGATTACGCAGATGCGCCCAGCACCTTGTTGGAAGCATCGATAGAGTCCACAGATACGAGGGCGCAGCTGGCCTCTCTTGCCATAGGTGACAAAATCTTGCACTTACGCAACGAACAACTCGTGCAAGGCGATATTGCCCGAGTTCAGATTTACGCCAAAGACGTCAGCATCGCACTTTCTGAAGCCACCGACAGCAGTATTTTGAACATTCTACCGGTAACGGTCGATGCTATAGTGCACAACAATGTTAACGGCACCGCTACAGTACGCCTGGCCACAGCTGATGATCATGAGTTGGTTTCCTTGATTACGATGAAGTCGCTGCAGCGTCTGCAATTAACGGTTGGAGCGCAGGTCTGGGCGCAAATAAAGTCTGTTGCACTGGTTCAATAGTTTTTTGTTTAGGGTAACTCTATGACGAGTACAAACGACTTAGCCGAGCAATGGGATGATTTCTGCGAACAACTCAGATCGGCTGGTCATTTAATCTCCGGAGATAATACTCCGGCAAACGTATTCGATCGAGCTGAAGGCTACCGATATCTCACGCGCTTACTGCGGGCTGGTTTGGAAAGCCAGATAGAATCCTCCAATTCAAGCTTCCCGCGCTTTTTTCAGCTCTCAAACGAAACGATCAAGATAGGTAATGACAACCCGGATAATATTTATCACAACGCCAATATCGACGGTGCTATGGATTATCGGGTATGGGGCACTCGTGGTAGTGTTCATTACCTAAGCTTTGGAACCAAGGTAGGAAGTTACGAAACCACCGGCACCATGGAGCATAGTGGTCACCTCGATATCGATGATATGGACGTAAAAGAAGACGGAACGTTTGAAATCATTATCAGTAGTTCGGAAAACACCGGCAACTGGCTGCCTATGCAGGAACAGACAAAAAGCCTGATTGTTAGGCAGACCTTTAATGATCGCGCCACTGAAATTCCTGCGCACTACAATATCGAATGTTTGAATCCGCGCGAAACTGACACTTTGCAACCAGAAGAGTTTGTAAAACGTCTGGACGCAAGCTCGGGGTTTGTGTCGTCCACCGCTGGACTATTTATTAGTTGGATGGATCGTTATGCCTCGCACATCAACCGTTTGCCCTACGACAATCAAACAAAATGCCAGCGCGCAGGGGGTGACTCCAATATTCAGTATCTGCAAAGCTATTGGCGATTAGCCGCGAATGAGGCCCTGGTTATACATGCCAAAAACATTCCGCAGTGCACCACCTGGAATTTTCAGCTATCCAATTATTGGATGGAGTCTTTGGATTATCGCTACCATACCGTTTCATACAACCAGCACAGCGCCAAAACCGAAGCTGATGGTAGCGTAGTTTTGGTAGTGTCTGCGCAGCCACCAGGCCCGCAGTTTCCCAATTGGATTACGACCTGTGGTCACAGCGAAGGTGGCATGCTTTGGCGTTGGGTGGGCGCTGATAGCAACAAGCAATACCCAGTAAATTGTCAGGTGCAGCCTATCTCAAACTTAAAGTGATTTATTGAAAATGGTCATAATATATTGATTATGAAGAATATTCCGGAAATTTCTCTCGATTCGTGTGAAATGTTGAGACTTGCCAGTGAGGACACTGGATTAAGCGATTTTGGCAACGATCACTTTATGCCCGCCTTCGAGATGCTCATACAAGCGCTGGAAGATGAAGCCCAACTAAACCCTATTGGCCGAGCAACACAACATCAGCGAATTCTGAACAGCCTGAAAAACCGGGCAAGAATGGAAGAATGGATTCGTCGCCACCCTGAAATAGAAGATGAAATGGTCGCACCTCCCGTGGTTATTGTCGGTTTGGCGCGTACCGGTACGACCATGCTGCATCGTATTCTGGCCAATGACCAACGCTTTTACGCGCCCCTGTGGTATGAGGTAAGAAACCCTTCCCCCTACATGAATTGGTCAGCTGACGGCACGGATCAGCGGCTGGTTGAGGCTACCGCAGAAGTAGAGGCATTGCTGGCGGCTAATCCAGAGTTTGCGGCCATCCATCCTATGGACCCCATGGGTGCCGATGAGGAGATACTGTTGCTGGAGCACAGCTTTTACAGTTACGTGCCAAATGCATTTACGCATATTCCCTCTTATACGCGTTTCGTTGGCAGCAGTGACAATGGCCCCGCCTACCAATACCTCAAACGGCAGCTGCAGTTCCTGCAGTGGCAAAAAAAGCAGCGTGGTGAAACCGCACAGCGTTGGTTGCTAAAAACGCCACACCACCTGCATTTTATGGATTTACTGCTGAAAGTGTTTCCTGATGCTCAGATTTTAGCGACCCACCGCGACCCGGTATTGTCAGTTCCATCAATAACCAGCATGAATTACAACCTGTGGATTACCTGCTCTGATCACGCTGACAAGCTCGCGGTCGCAAATGAATGGTCGGTGCTGTTTGCCAATGGTATGCAGCACACTATGGATGTGCGAAAGCACTATTCAGGGCAGTTCTTCGATGCATGGTTTGAAGAGACTGTTGCGCGGCCGTTTGAAGTGATTGAACAAATGTATGAGTTTTTGGACATGCCCATGACCGAACAAGCCAGGCGTGCAATGGAGCATCATCGTGAGGCTAATAAGCGCGAAGACAGGCCTTTGCATGAGTACACCCTGGAAGAATATGGGTATACCGAAGATGGCATCAGAGGGCTTTACAAGCACTATTGTGAGGTATTTATTGATGCGAAAAATTAAGACTGTTGCGGCGATACTGACGCTGCTGAGCAGTACCCATCTCATTGCGCAGACTATTTCTGATGAAATTGTTGAGGAAGATATCAGCGATGCGTGTCTTTTGGATGCGCTAAAGCAGGCCGAGCCCAGCGTGACAGTCGGTGAGTTACAAGAGCAATGCCGCCAGCGAGCAAATGATCCCAGCTTGTCTCTGGTTCTGGATAGAATGGTGCGTGAACGCGCCACCGCAGGAATACGTTCTATTCTCACACCGCACAATCGCAATTACCTAATGCCGGTCTCCTATTTAGGTGACCCGAACGAGGATCCCTATCGAGAGGCCATTCCAGAGTTTAATGCCGGAAGAGAGCTGAATTCGACTGAGATCAAGTTTCAACTCAGTTTAAAGTTTAATATCATCAATGACCTTTTACTCAAGGACGACAGTATTCATTTCGGTTTTACGGCGCTTTCCTTCTGGCAAGCCTATAACAGTGACGTATCTGCGCCTTTTCGGGAGACCAATTACGAGCCAGAAATATTTTGGACCGCGCCGATAGACTGGCGACCATTAGGATTGAATGCAAATGTAATGAGTTTCGGTTTCAGCCATCAATCTAATGGTCAAACGGGCACACTCTCCAGAAGCTGGAATCGCATTTACGCCAACTTCACTTGGGAAAAAAACCGCTGGGTATTCAGCTTGAAGCCCTGGTGGCGTATACCTGAAGATGAAAAAGAAAATCGCTTACAAGCGGAAGGAGACGATAATCCTGATATCGAAAAGTTCATGGGACATTTCGAGTTCACCACCCTATACCGTAAACGTAACCAGGAGTTTAGCCTGATGTTTCGCAATAATCTGCGCTCTGAAAATCGTGGTGCTGTGCAACTGGATTACACCTTTCCCTTATGGCGCGGCATACGTGGATTTGCGCAGTACTTTAATGGATACGGCGAGAGCTTAATCGATTACAACGCCAATGTGGAACGCTTTGGCGTAGGTATTCTGCTGTCCGATTTGTTATGAACTGCGAGTTAGTGTTGCTGGCTGCCGGACAGGCCAAGCGGTTTGGTAGTGACAAACGCTTCGCCGAACTCCCAAACGGAAAGGCTTTGTGGCGCACGTCTATGCAAATTTACGTCGACGCGGGACTCAGCGGGCACCTTGTAGTTGGCGAGAATGAGTCGTCAAAATTTCACAAGCTGCCTGAAGGCATACAAGTGCACGAGTGCACACAAGCGGTCGATGGTATGTCTCGCTCATTGGCTTTTGGTTTGAAGCAAGTGAAAGCCGATTTTGCTTTGGTGGCGCTGGCAGACATGCCTTTTCTGCGAGTAGCAACAGTATTGCGTTTACTGGATGCGGCGAACAAACGTGGTGGTGTCAGAGCCATCCAGGCCTCTTACATGAATAAACCTGGACACCCCAAAGTGTTGAGCAGATATCTGTTTCGCGATCTCTGCTCGCTTAAAGGCGATCAGGGAGGTATTGCAGTTCTAAAAAAATTGCCTGGAAATCAACTAAAAAGTCTTGAGCTTAACGATCCTGGTATTCTCAGCGACGTAGATGTACCCTCTGATTTGTTCTTAGCGACCAACTGAAACGTATTTGAAGCCATTATCCGCCATACGTTTGGGGTCGTAGACATTACGCAAATCAATAAAATGCGAATCGTTCATATTCTCCAGCAAGCGCGGCAGATCGAGTGATCGATACTGGTTCCATTCAGTCATCAAGACGATAGCATCAGCGCCATCCGCTGCCTCATAAGCGTCTTCAAAATACTCTACCGTATCGGGTAGCAAGCTTCGCGCCTGCTCCACACCTTTTGGGTCGTGAGCGCGAATAACGGCACCTTTGTCCATCAATGGCGGCAAGATAGCGATGGATGGCGACTCACGCATATCATCCGTTTCAGGCTTGAACGTTAAACCAAAGACCGCAATCTTCTTGCCAGCGACATCATTCTCGAAGGCTGTTCGAATCTTGTTGACCATTCGCGCTTTTTGCGCGTCATTTACGTCCACAACAGCTTCTACAATGCGCAGTGGAATATCATTCTCTTGGGCAATTCTAATCAGCGCAGTGGTATCTTTCGGAAAACACGATCCACCGTAACCAGGACCTGGGTGCAAGAACTTTCTGCCAATACGACCATCCAGGCCCATGCCTTTCGCAACTGCGTGCACGTCTGCCCCAACACTTTCGCACAAGCTGGAAATTTCATTAATGAAGCTGATTTTGGTGGCCAAAAACGCGTTGGCGGCGTATTTGGTTAATTCGGCACTTTCCAGCCCAGTACACAAAATGG
Source organism: Pseudomonadota bacterium (assembly GCA_039111475.1). Lineage (GTDB taxonomy): Bacteria > Pseudomonadota > Gammaproteobacteria > Pseudomonadales > JAUIET01 > JAUIET01. The sequence goes on from JBCCIP010000016.1 coordinate 24,052, forward strand.
GTGCCTCAATCAGATTGATCGGGCGATACAATTCTCTGAGCAGACTTTCAGCGCGATCATTTTCAATTCCCAACACAACCCTATCAGGTCGCATGAAGTCGCCAATGGCCGCACCTTCTCGCAAAAATTCAGGGTTTGAGGCGACATCGAAATCAGCGTCAGGATTTGTTTCTCCGATAATTCGTTTTACCTGTCTCGCAGTCCCTACTGGAACCGTCGACTTGTTCACAATTACCGTATAACCTCGCAGCAATGGTGCTATGTTGCTTGCCGCCTCATAGACGTATCGAAGATCTGCGTGGCCATCGCCACGGCGCGTAGGCGTGCCTACTGCAATAAATATAATGTCAGCCTGGGGAACAGCGGATTCTATGTCGGTAGAGAAGCGCAAGCGCCCAGCCTCTACATTTTTGGCAACCAGTGCATCCAGACCCGGTTCGTAAATTGGGATCTCACCACGACTCAAGCTATCGACACGCTCTTTGTTAACGTCTATACAGCAGACATTAGCGCCAAATTCTGAAAAACAGCTACCAGACACTAAGCCTACGTAGCCAGCGCCAATCATCACAACATTCATACGGTGGTTCCAGATCCCGGTTTGCGTGTACGTCCTATCGGACGCTGTTTTTAAAAGTGTAGCTCATAGCCGCGTTTAACTACGATAATCGGCGGAGTCAGTGTTTTAAAGTAAGAACTTCAAAACATTGTAAAACCGATTGATTTGTAACCATTTTTGACAGAAAAGGCGTGCAAGGTGGTGTGAAATACGATCAAATACGCACAGCGCAGCCAGATGAGTTGCTGCCTATAAAACAAACAAAACAAAATACTAGTTAAGGGGTTCAATATGAGCATGATGAGTGAGTTTAAAGATTTTGCGATGCGCGGTAATGTCGTTGACATGGCGGTTGGTATTGTTATCGGTGCAGCATTTGGGAAGATCGTGTCATCTTTCGTCGCCGACGTGGTTATGCCGCCGATTGGCTTGATGGTTGGCGGAGTAGACTTCTCCCAACTGTCTTTAACCTTGCAGGAAGCCGCGGGCGACGCGGAGGCGGTTGCTATTAACTACGGTGTGTTTTTACAAAATGTATTCGACTTTGTGATTGTCGCTTTCGCTATTTTCATGGTCATCAAAGGAATGAACAGCATGAAAAAAGAAGAGGAAGAAGCACCTGAAGCGCCACCAGAGCCTTCCAAGGAAGAAGTACTGCTGACCGAAATCAGGGATCTGTTAAGCCGCCAGTAATAGGTGGTTGCCCTGGCGGCTGAACGGCACCGCCAGGGCACCGTTAGTCACTGTGAGCTAAGGCGTGAATGGGCTACAATGGGCTTGTAAAGTACGCTAGCCGGAGCAGTATTATCAAGATTTCCTACCGTTTGCTGACCTTGTTGTTGGCGTTCAGCGTTAGCGGATATGGCTCTGCAAAAGCGCTAAACGCCATCAGCTTTTCTGACAAACAATCGCGTACAGCGCGAGAAGTTGTCCAGCGACTGAGTCGCAATCACTACAAAGACAAGGAATTCGGGGATGAACTGTCTTCTACATTGTTTGATCAATACCTGATTAACCTCGACCCTGGTAAAAGCTTCTTTACCCAGGCTGACGTTGATCGCTTCGAATCGTATAGATATTCGCTGGATGATCAGCTTAAAAAAGGTGACCTCAGTCCTGGTTACAAGATGTTTGAACGCTACCGCATTCTACTCACAGAACGACTGGAGCAAAACCTTAAACAGCTGCCGCTGCTGGTCGAGAATTTTGATTTTAAGCGGGCAGACTCTTTGGAAACTGATCGGTCGCAACTGCCCTGGCCCGTAGACCAAAAAGAGGCTGATGCATTGTGGTACAAGAGGATCAAGGCCAGCGCACTAAACCTGCGGCTCGCCGATAAGTCCAGCGACGAAATTCAGACGATTCTGAGCAAACGCTTTGAAAATCAAATTTTGCGTTTGAATCAGATGAATAGCCAAGACGTTTTTCAGGTATTCCTGAATTCTCTGGCGCAGTTATACGACCCGCACACCAGTTACTTATCTCCTAGAAATTCCGAAAACTTCAATATTAATATGAGCCTTTCACTAGAAGGTATTGGAGCAGTATTACAACGCGAGGAAGAATTCACCAAGGTAGTCCGTCTAGTGCCTGCCGGACCGGCGGACAAATCCGGAAATCTGCAACCTGCTGACCGCATAATAGCTGTAGGCCAGGGGGATAAGGAAGATATGGTGAACGTTGTTGGTTGGCGACTTGACGAAGTAGTCGAAATGATTCGTGGTCCAAAAGGCACCAAGGTACGCCTTGAGATAATACCTGCCCACGCGGCTGCAGATGATGTGGTTGAGACCATCACTATTGTGCGAAACAAAGTTAAGCTGGAAGAACAGTCGGCCAAGAGCAGTATTATAGAATTGGTGAAGGATGACGAGCTGCATCGCATAGGCGTGATTGACGTGCCAACTTTTTATATCGACTTCGACGCACGACGCAGAGGTGACCCAAATTATAAAAGCACCACCACTGATGTTAAGCGTTTGATCGATGAGTTAGAAGTACAGGATGTATCCGGAATTGTTATCGACTTGAGAGATAATGGTGGCGGATCGTTGTATGAAGCTAACGCGCTAACTCGCCTGTTCATTGATTCAGGCCCTACTGTGCAGATTCGTCATGCAAATTCGCGAGTGGACCGAGAGCCTCGATCAAGCTACCGCGGAGCTCACTACACAGGCCCTATGGTGGTGCTTATTAATCGACTCAGCGCATCAGCTTCGGAAATTTTTGCAGCCGCAATTCAGGACTATGACCGAGGTCTTGTGTTGGGGGGACGTTCATTTGGTAAAGGCACGGTTCAATCATTGACGCAATTAACTGAAGGGCATCTTAAGTTAACCGAGTCGAAATTCTATCGAGTGTCGGGTGGCAGCACCCAACACAAGGGCGTTATTCCAGATATAGAGTTTCCAGAATTATATGACGCTGACCAGGTGGGAGAGAGCGCGCTGGATTATGCGTTGAGTTGGGATACGATACACGCCGTGCAGCACCAGCATTACTATCCGTTACAGGACAATCTGCCTGCGCTGAAACTAAGACATCAGCGGCGTATAAAAGACGATCCCGATTTCATCTATTTGCGCGAACAAATCGCCCTGCTGGATGAATCGAGAGCACGCACCAAAGTTTCTCTCAATGAACAGGAACGTCGCCAGCAGCGAAAAGATGATAAGACGGCGCAACTTGCTTTGGAAAATAAGCGCAGGGAATTAAAAGGTCTGGAAAAACTGGCGATTCTTGATGAAGCTGACGATGTAGACGGAGCTGCAAATGAGGTCAGTGGTGACGCTACGACCGAAAGTGCGGAGACAGATCCATTTCTTCAGGAAGCTGGGCAGATTTTGCTGGACTCACAGCCCCTGTTTCAAGCGATTGTCAGCAGAACGCCGATCAGACGCGCTCTGCCTATTCGCTGATTTGCTCACTATTGTCGACAGTAATAAAAGGCTTTTTGCAGAAACCATTATTAGTCAATTTGAAGCAATAACTCTCTAGCTTGCTGTTTCTCCAGAGCAGTGCCGTTGCTAACCAGCTGCTCGAGAACATTTCTGGCATTCGCGTGGTCACCATGCTCGATCAATTGCCTGGCCGAGTGCAAGGAAACCTCGTGCTCCTCAGACACGCTCACGACCGATGCAGGTTCGTCCTGCAAATCCAATAACACCTCATCATCTGACTCGTCGAGATCTTCAAGCTGCTGAAGCGCTTCATCATCATCCAAGTCGCCTATGGTAGGAAATCCATCGTCACCACTTGTTGTAACCGGCTGTACCTCGTCAAGATCAAAGTCTTGATGATCGTTTTCCAGCGATGTAATGGAACCAGCTTGTTGTTCATTTCCATCCGCCAGGGAGGTGGCAGATCGTTCAGTGAGTGAGGAACCGTCGACTAGAGTAGAATCGTCGTCGAAAGCGACGTCATCACCCAAATCAAGCTCATCCTCTAATTCACTAAGGTCTTCGAAAGATGAGCCGTCATCCAAATCCAGTTCCAAGTCATCTAACTCGGCGGCCGCTATGCGAATATCTTCGTCGTCAGCTTCTTCGAGTTCAAGCAGCTCGTCTTCAAACAAATCAGAGCCTCGTAAATCGGCCAGGCGCTCGGTAGCATGTTGTTCGGCTTGCTCATTGCCAGCTGCGGCGTGCACAAGTATTAGTTTTTCAAGATAGTCCTCTCGTTCGGGTTCTTCTATTAACGCCTGTTCCAGCATATCAGCGGCTTCCGGGAAGCGACCGTACGCTAGGTAAATATCAGCTTCTTTCAGCGGGTCTGAGGTGTCGTCTTCCTCATCGACCAGTTCTTCTTCAGGCTCATCCTCAGGGATACGCTGATCAAGCTCGCTGTAATCCTCATCCGTATCATTTTCCGCTGCTACTGGCGCCACATAACCTTGTTGACGTTCTTCAGGCAGATCAAATTCTTCCTCAAATGCCCGAATCTCTTCCGCATTTTTACGCCGCCTGGCCATCCAGAACAATCCCAGCACGGACAGAAGAGCCAATAAGGCAGCCCCACCCGACCAACTTAACAGATGATCTCGCCAAGTTTTGGGTGCCTCAGTCTGCGGCTTGGGTTCTGCTTTTACCGGCTCTACTGCTTCTTCAGCGACGTTTTCAAATTCGCTATCCGGGTCTTCCGCATCAGCAGACCAGTCGGGTGTTTCTATAGCGTCAGTAGATGACTCTACCGAAGTCATGTCCTCTGCCGTGTCTCCCAGACGAGATTGCAGCTCAGCCATCTCTGCACTGAGCAATTTCAACTTGTTTTGAAGATCAGCGACAAGTCGGTTTTTCTCAGTAACCTCATCACTCAAAGTCGCGTTCATCTGTTGCGCTTTCTGCAACTGAGCCAGAGCGTCTTCCAATTGTCTGGTCAGTTCTGCAACGCGTTCATCTGCATCAATTGCCGTGTTCACGCCGTCACCGGAATCTGTACTCAAAGACAGAGAGGGCGTGTCACTCACGCTGGGAGTGAAGCTATTGTCGGCATCAGTGCGTGCGTCAATCTGGCGCGCATATCCAGTTTCTGCTTCCCACTCACGAATTTGGTCACCAATTTCTAAGCGCGCAGTGCTTCGATCATTGGCGCGCACCTGCGATTCATTAGGAATACGTAAGACCTGACCAACCTTCAAACGGTTTACGTTGTTTCTTACAAATGCGTCTTCATTTAATTGCTGTAAAGCCAGCAAGGTCTGATAAATACTCACATCATCAGCAGGTCTGACTCGACGGGCAATTCTCCACAACACATCTCCACGAACGGTCGTGTAAGTATCTTCCGCATTCCACTGCTCATCGGACGATGCGCTCTGATCGGAAGTTTCGGTGACTTCCGGTTCTTTCGCGATTGCTACTGAATCGGTATCCATTTCCACCGGTTCTGGTTCCGGCACTACGTCCTCACCAGCACTGGCCGCCATAGCGGGCTGAGGGTTTACAACAGCTGCTGGTTTCTCAGCGATAACATCTTCTAGAGACTCAACTTCATCAACGGGCGGTATTTCCGGTGGTACTTCAGCGTCAGCCGCATTAGCTTGTTCCACACCGAAGTTTTGGTCGGTATCAGTGAAATAGCGCTTTTCCGTATCAACAACAAATTGTTTTAGCTCCCTACCGTTTGGCCAGCGCGTTTCCAGCAGCAGGTCCCATTCTTCATCAGGCACTGCGACCGGGCCGTAGACGTGAATAACGCCACCATCACGCCCATTAAGAATAATGTCGTACTGCAGATCGTTCAGGAACCCTGGACGGTCCAAGCGTACTTGCTTAAATTCCGCTTCGGACGCCAGCGAAACAGCGATATCAATAGGTCGCAGTGAGCCTACATCGCTTAGCTCAATGTCCGCCTTGAATGGTTCGTCCTTGTCAGAGAGTACGCGAATACCCCCAAGTTCAAGCGCTCCGGCCTGAGCTGCGAGAAGAATTCCGCTCAAACCGATAACGGGCAATGAATATTGCGACATGTGTTGGCTCCCAATAGAAAAACAAGTCTTATGTCGGCGATATCTCCATTAACGGGAATCGCTCTTTTGCTTTTCAGTATCGACAGCATGGGCAAGAATCTCCACGCGATCTGGCACTTTGTGTGTGAGCCAAGTCACACTTTTGAGGCTTTATTGGTAAACAGTGCTCATTTTCAAAGCAGCAGTTTGAATATTGCGCAGTCTAATGTGCTTTTGTGCAAAGTCCGCCGAGATACCAGCGGGATTCGCAGTCGTACATGAGCCGTCCGCGTTCACCATGCTGCATATCCAGCAGACGATTAGTCATCTCATTGGGCGCCATGCCAGGTGCTGGTGCGTCCTGCAAGTGCTCGATTGGTACGGGGTAAGTTGCCCAATCCCTAGGTGCGCGCCAACCAGGTGGTGGAATTAACTGTGATCGGGTTCCTGAGATTGGGTACAACGCTCGCCAGTCGCGAATCAAAGCAGATAGCTCATGCACCCTGTCAGGATATCGCTCCGCAAGATTGTTGTACTCATTTGGGTCTACACTGATCTGGAACAAGTGGTTGGTAACATTTGTGGTTAGTTGATCTTGTTGCACCTCTTGTACAAGCTTCCAATCGTCATTGAAGACCGTCAGATTAAACTGACCGTAGATTGGTGTTTCTGATGCAAAAAATAGGTACTCTTCCCGTGGCTTTTTTTTGCCTTCGCTGATGGCTGACCACATTGAACGTCCGTCCAGTTTGAAGGTATTTGAGGCTGATACCCCGGCTGCTTCCGTCAAGGTAGGGAAAACATCCATGGCCGTCATGATTTCTGTGAGTTTTGCACCAGCCTCCACTTTGCCCGGCCATCTCAACAGGGAAATCACACGAATACCACCTTCGAAAGTTTCACCTTTACCGCCACGCAACGGGTAATTGTCTGCACCACCAACTGAATACGCGGCTCCTCCATTGTCGCTAAAGAACAACACTATGGTGTCGTCAGCTATATTTTCTGCGTCAAGCGTATCGAGCACCTGCATAACAGCCTGGTCCATTGCATCTACAACGGCTGCGTACATTGGCCTGGCGCTGGGTTGCAGCAGTAATTTGGAAATACGGCGAGTTCCATCAGTTTGTTTGCTACGCGCAGGCGCTAAGTCTGTATTGATACCCTTGTATTTCTCCTGCAAGTCTTGAGGCGCGTCCAAAGGGGTGTGGGGCGCAATAAACGGCATATATAAAAAGAACGGCTTATTCTTATCGCGTTCTACAATGTATCGGCTGGCCTCATCGGCGAGTAAAAACGTTTCGTATCCATCCGCTTCAATCGAAACACCATTCTGTTGGAAGTCTTTTCCACCTTGATTTGCAAATGGTGGATAGAAACCCACCTCGGTATGCAAGTGACCGTAAAAGTGCTCAAAGCCACGATTGTTTGGATGATAGCTCTGTTGTGCATGGCCTAAGTGCCATTTACCTACCATTGCAGTCTGATAGCCCGCCGCCAAAAAACTCTCTGGCATGAAGTGCTCATCTGGATGTATCCCATTGTTGTCCCACGCCATAATGACACCATAGGCAACGCCAAGTCGCATCGGGTTTCGCCCAGTCATTAAGGCCGCACGGGTTGGTGAGCAAATTGGCGTAGTATAAAAACGATCGAGCTGCATACCTTCCTCAGCCAATCTGTCCAGCGCTGGCGTATCAATATCGCCACCATGGTAACCAACATCGTTCCAGCCAAGGTCATCTGCAACAAATACAATCACGTTAGGCTTGCTTTGCCCAACGGAAAACTGCGGGAGCAAGATCAGCAGCCCAATCATCAGGTGCAGGAATTTCATCGCTAGCAATTGTCGTTATGTATCTGCGGTACGCATCGTCACAAACTCTTCGGCCGACGTAGGATGAATACCAATGGTGTCGTCAAAGTCGCTCTTAGTGGCACCGGCCTTAAGCGCAATACCCATACCCTGAGTAATCTCTCCGGCATCGGGGCCTACCATGTGCACGCCGACAACCTTATCGCTGTCTTTATCGACTATCAATTTCATCAATGTTCTCTCATTGCTGCCGCTGAGCGTGTTTTTCAGTGCACGAAACTCTGAACGATAGGTATCAACATGGGTGTATCGTTGCTTCGCATCTGCTTCGCTCAATCCTACAGTACCAATGTTTGGCTGACAAAAGACAGCAGTAGGGATGTTGGTGTAATCCAAAGTTCGCGATGAACCCTTGTAAACCTGATCGACAAAAACCATCGCTTCCGCAATCGCAACAGGTGTTAACTCCGGAGTATTAATAATATCGCCAAGCGCATAAACACCGGGCACGCTGGTTTCAAAACTGTCATCAACCGCAATCTTGCCGTTTGCTGTCATTTCAAGATTAAGCTTGTTTACGCCGGCTTCATCTAGCAAGGGAACACGGCCGGTCGCATACAATATACAGTCGCATTGCAAGACGTCACCGGTACTCAGCTGCAACTCGTACTGACCCTCTCCCAGTTTGTTTATTGCAAGCACTTCAGATTGAAGGCGAATATCGATGCCCTTCCCCGCCATTTCTTTCGTGACATGTTCACCAAGGTCGTGATCAAATCGCTTTAACAGCTTTGCTCCTCTATACAACAAAGTTGTATTGCAACCAAGTCCATTGAAAATCCCAGCGAATTCCACTCCAATGTAACCGCCACCTACCACTACCGGATTCTTCGGCAGTGTATTGAGATAAAACACCTGGTTTGAATCAATAACGTGCTCTTTTCCCGGAATATCAGGAACGCTGGGCCAGCCGCCCATTGCCAGCAATACACGCTTGCAGCTAAATCGCGATTCGCCAACCGCGACCGTTGAAGCGTCAACCACTTCTGCCCTACCCTCGATAATAGTCACACCGGCATTGTCCAGAAGATTCTGATAAATACCATTCAGGCGTTGAATTTCTGCCGTCTTATTATCTCTCAGTGTTGGCCAGTCATGAGATGAATCGGCCGTCGACCATCCGAAACCTTGTGATGCTTCGAAGTCTTCTGCGAAATGAGAAGCGTAAACAAATAATTTCTTTGGAACACAGCCAACGTTTACGCAGGTTCCGCCCAGGTAACGCTCTTCTGCAACCGCTACTTTCGCACCGGTCGCCGCCGCCATGCGTGCGGCGCGCACCCCACCAGAGCCAGCGCCAATAACAAACAGGTCAAAATCAAGTTCTTTTTTATCGGAAGACTCGGTTGTCCCCATCGCGCATCAGCTCCTACATTTGAGTACGCAAAGTATGCCACATCAAACCTCGATATCGATGTGTTTTGCTTTAGATCTGGTTTCTTTCTGACGTTCACGCAAAGAGGGTTGTCCAGGTTTGTACAAGCGGCCTCGATGGGAAGGGTCGCGGCGACGCTCGGTCGTTGCAACATGCTTTTCTGCGGCTACTTCTGCCGATTCTTTAGTGGCCTTAACGGCCGATTTTTTCTTTGCGCTGTTATTGTCCCGGACGCTGCGCTGGGGAAATAGTGTAGGAAAGTTGATCACGTTAACCTCGCATGAAATGCAGGGTAAGGCCTAATCCCTAGTGTTTAACTTAAACTGCTTTAAGTACCTTAACGACCAAAGCCTATTCAACTTTATCAATAGTGTTAAACCAAGCCAATTTTTCGTGTAATTGCACCACTGAGCCGATGATTATCACTGCGGGTGATCGAATATTGTGCTCTTCCAACGCTCTAGGCAGCATTTCCAGCGACGCAACTACTACCCGTTGCGCAGGTATGGAGCCACTCTCCACAATTGCAGTGGGTGTACAGGCAGATCGCCCATGCGCTATCAATTGCTGACTGATAGTTGATGCAGCGTGCAGCCCCATGTAGAAAACCAGCGTTTGCTGTTCGTCTAACAGCTCAGACCAGGACAATTCCAGTTGCCCTTGCTTCAAATGCCCTGTAATGAAGCGCACTGACTGAGCGTGATCCCGGTGTGTGAGAGGAATACCGGAGTAGCTCGCGCAGGCCGCCGCAGCAGTGATACCGGGCACCACTTGAAAATCAACTCCATTAGCTGCGAGATGTTCTATCTCTTCACCACCTCTGCCAAAAATAAACGGGTCTCCGCCCTTAAGGCGCAGCACTCTTTTGCCTTCCAGTGCATATTGCAACAACAGTTCATTTATTTCAGCTTGCGGCGTTGAGTGATTAGCCCGCTCCTTACCAACATAAATTCTCTGCGCATCGCGACGAACCAACTCCATGATGTCATCAGCAACCAGGCGATCGTAGAACACCACGTCGGCTTGTTGCATCAACCTGAGCGCTCTCAAGGTTAATAGCTCTGGATCACCCGGTCCCGCTCCTACAAGGTAAACCTCACCTGTTTTCGAAAAATCCTGTGTGGCCAGCTCGGTTTCAATAATGTGACGGGCCGTTTGCAGGTTGCCTGAGAACACCTGTTCGGCAGCTGGTCCGTCAAGCGTATTCTCCCAAAACCTCCGTCTGGAAACGGCATCTGTCAATCGGCTCTTAACCCGATCACGATACTCACCAGCGAGATCGACAAGAGCACCGTATTGACTCGGCAATAGTGCCTCAATACGAGACCTTAGTTGTCTTGCCAGAACGGGCGCCTTGCCATCGGTAGAAATAGCGACAGACAGAGAACCACGTTCTACTATGGCGGGGAATGTAAACGTACAAAGCTCAGGCTTGTCGACCACGTTGACGGGGATCCGGTTCTTGACACAGATAGCTGAGAGTTTTCGTTGCATCGCATGCCCTACGCCTTCACACGCGATTACGCACAAATGGGCGTTTACGAGACGTTTTTCAAGAAGTTCAACAGGTGATTTTTGCTCTTGAGACCAGTTAACTGCGCGCCCCTGGGATGCGGCAACAAGCTCTGCCAGCTCGGGATTGCTAGCGTTAAAATCATTACACGCTAGCACGCACAATTTTGCATTGGCCTTGGCCAGCAGGCGTGCTTTCCGCGTTGCGGATTCTCCACCGCCTATAAGCACACACCAACCGCCATCAACATTGAGATTGACTGGCAGCAACACGGTGTTTATTTCTCCAAAATGTGAGTCTTGCCGCCAATATAGTTGTGCAACGCAACCGGCAGTTCAATAGACCCATCCTCGCGCTGATAATTCTCCAGAACAGCAACCAGCGTGCGGCCAATGGCCAGGCCAGAACCGTTCAAAGTATGTAACAATTCAGGCTTACCTGTTTGAGGATTACGCCAACGCGCATTCATGCGTCTCGCTTGATAATCCACGTAATTGCTACAGGAAGATATTTCCCGATAGGCGTTCTGGCCCGGCAACCAGACTTCCAGGTCGTAAGTTTTATGTGAACCGAAACCAAGGTCGCCAGTACACAATATAACTTTGCGATACGGTAATTCCAACTGTTGCAAAATTGCTTCCGCATGCGATGTCAGCTCTTCGTGGGCTGCCGCTGAATCGCCGGGTGGTACCAATTGCACCAGCTCTACTTTTTCGAATTGATGCTGGCGAATCATGCCGCGAGTGTCTCTGCCGTAGCTTCCTGCTTCGCTGCGAAAGCAAGGGCTGTGACAAACAAATTTGACAGGAAGCTCACCGAGATGCGGTGTGTCTCTGTCTGAAATAATATCATCGCGCGCGATGTTGGTTACCGGCACCTCTGCGGTTGGTATCAAGTAATAATGCTCATCGTTACTTATTGGCACTGAGAAGCTGTCTTCCGCAAACTTCGGTAATTGCCCCGTACCAGTCATCGAAGCCGTGTTCACCATGAACGGAACGTGAACTTCCTGATAACCGTGCTGCTCGACGTGAGTATCCAGCATAAACTGTATCAACGCCCTATGCAGTCTGGCAATGTCCCGTCGCATGACCGCGAACCGACTTCCCGTTATTTTCGCCGCTAATTCAAAATCCAGTAATCGTTGCTGACCACCGAGATCGACATGGTCCTTAGGCGTGAAGTCGAACGGTGTGGGTTCTCCCCACCTATGGATTTCTACGTTGGCTGATTCATCTTTGCCGTCGGGCACTTCTTCCGCTGCAATATTTGGCAAAGACATGAGCAGCGCATTCAGCTTACCCCTTATGCCAGCCTGCTCACTTTTCACTAGATCTAACTGTGCGTCTACTTCTTGATGTTCACCAGCCAACTGTGCCTTGGCGGTATCAATTTCTACGCCCGACTTGATCAGCTCACCAACTTTTTTCGAGGCCGCGTTACGCTGCGCCTGCAATTCTTGCAGCCGCACATCAAGCGACTTGCGGCTGGCTTCAAGCGTTTGAAAGCTCTCAGTATCAAAATGAACGCCACGACGCCGTAGTTGGCTCGCAACGAGTTCTGCGTCTTTGCGCAAAAGCTTTTCGTCTAACATTGAATATCCTAGGTTTCAAACCGGCGAGTTTCTTACCAGCTAAATCAAACGAGTAATTTGCATCGCCAACATACACATGCCGATGCAAACCACAACACTCACTATTATATATCCAATCGCCAGCGCATAGTGTCCAGCTTGCAACAAGTGTATCGAATCCAGTGAAAACGTGGAGAACGTAGTAAACGCTGCCAAGAACCCTATCATCATCAAAGACTGCAATTGAGGGTTGAAACTGCCTTTCTCAACAACTAAAACGTAGAACACGCCAATCACCGTGGAACCGATAATATTGACCATCAACGTCGATGCAGGCACCCCAAAAACCTGGTGCTCAATGCGCGCCTGAATGTCGTTTGCAAGTAGGAAGCGCGCCACTGCGCCCAGAGCGCCGCCAATTGCTACCCATAGAACAGTCAAGAGTTGTCTCTTCTTTCTTCATAACGTTGAACTGCGCTGTTTCGATCAAGATGGGAAAGATGGGCCAGCTTTGCTTTTATTTTTTGCTCCAGCCCGCGGTCACTGGGTCGATAATAGTGCGCATCTTTGACAGCCTCGGGTAAATAGTTTTCACCAGCGGCGTAAGCTTCTGGTTCATCGTGCGGGTAGCGATATTCTTCGCCATAGCCAAGCTTCTTATGCAGGCTGGTTGGCGCATTGCGCAGATGCTCTGGCACTTCAAATGCGCGCTGCTGCAAAATGTCACTAGCGCAGGCTTTGTAAGCCATATACACCGCGTTACTTTTGGGTGCACAGGCCATGTACAACAAAGCTTGAGCGATTGCCAGCTCCCCTTCAGGGCTTCCCAGGCGTTCAAAGGTTTGCCATGCGTCTAAAGCCAGACCCAGAGCTCTAGGGTCGGCATTCCCTATGTCTTCGCTGGCCATTCGTAACATTCTTCTAGCAATGTATAAAGGGTCGCAGCCACCGTCGATCATGCGGCTGAACCAATACAAGGTCGCGTCTGGAGCACTTCCACGAACGGCCTTGTGCAAGGCCGAAATCTGCTCGTAAAATACGTCGCCGCTCTTATCAAACTTTCGCCAGCTGTCCTGCAGTACAGTATCCAGAGTTGAACTAGAAATAGTTTTCTCACCATTCTCTGAGCTTTCACTAAGCTGCATGGCCAGCTCCAGCACGTTTAACAATCGCCTAGCATCCCCATCAGCAGATTCAGCGAGCCGTTGCTTGATGGCATCATCGATGAGAAATGCATTCGCATCTTGCTGCAGACCGCGGTCTATCAATTTTTCAAGATCGGCGGTTTCCAACGGCTTCAATACATATAGCCGGCAGCGCGACAACAGCGCATTGTTCAATTCAAATGATGGGTTTTCCGTTGTAGCGCCTATAAACGTTACCGTGCCATCCTCAACGAAGGGTAAAAAAGCATCTTGCTGTGCCTTGTTAAAACGATGCACTTCATCAACAAACAAGATAGTAGCTTGCTGGTTTACTTGCTGCCGCTGTTGCGCGCGTTCCACTGCTGCGCGTATATCTTTGACACCCGACAGCACCGCAGACAAATGTTCCAAAGCCGCTGCGCTGGAGTTCGCAATTAAATGGGCCAGCGTGGTTTTGCCCACGCCTGGAGGCCCCCAAAACAACATGGAATGTAATTGCTGCGACTCTATAGCAACGCGCAGTGGCTTTCCGGACCCGAAAATATGGGCTTGTCCAACAAAGTCACTCAGAGTGTTTGGCCGCAGCGCTGAAGCCAATGGCTCCTGCAAAGTCGAAGAATTAACCACCGGCGTCGATAACATCAACGCCGTCGGGCACGACGAACTCGAATAAACTGTCGTCAAATGTCTCCGTGCCCTGTGGGCTGGAAAGCGTGACATCTGTTACTTGGCCTAACGCATCAACAATCTTCATATGACTGAGTACTGATAGAGCGCTAAACCGTAAGCTGAGGGAATCAAACGGGCCACCTTCGATCTTAGGCGTAAGCTGATAAAGCTGTACATTGTTGTCCAACAAGGAAAGCTCAACGACAAACTGAGCGTCGATTGCTGCGCTATCGCCGCCCAGTATCAAGGCCGGCGCATGGCTGAAATCGCCATTTACACGACCGCGACTTACCTGGCTTAGATCAATATCGTGATGCCAAACAGTCTGCCCGTCGCTGACGGTAACTGACTGAAAAGGTTCTAGGCTTTGCCAGTACAGGAGTTGTGGGCGCTGTACTTGTAATACGCCACTACTTTCCTGCAATACATTACCGTCTTCGTCCTTTAGCCGTTGTTGGAAATCGGCCCGGTAGTTATTCAAACCTGTAAGATGTTGTTGCAGGTTTTCTACCGCGCTTAGCGTCTGTTCAGCAGCGAGCAGCGTAGGCAGGAGGCCTAACAGCAATATACACGCATGAATTGCTTTTGCTTTAGTCTCTAGGTGGCGCCGCCGCAAGTACTTCTCGATTTCCATTACTTCCCATCTCAGTCACTACGCCGGCCAGCTCCATTGCTTCAACCATGCGTGCAGCGCGATTGTAACCAATCCGAAGCTTGCGTTGAACCGAGGAAATAGATGCTTTGCGAGTTTCAGTCACAAACGCAACGGCTTCATCATACAATGGGTCTGACTCTTCATCGTTGTCGTTAGTTCCCCCCATTCCTGGCACCATATCGCCACTTGAGGCGCCGTCATCGAGAAGCCCTTCGATAAAATTCGGTTTGCCACGTTTTTTCCAATCCTCGACGACCCGATGAACCTCCTCATCGGCAACAAAAGCGCCGTGCACTCGCACGGGCATCCCGCTTCCTGGCGGCAAATACAACATATCGCCGTGACCCAATAGCTGCTCACCGCCGCCCTGATCAAGAATGGTTCTCGAATCAACCTTGCTGGATACCTGAAACGCAATACGGGTAGGTACATTCGCTTTGATCAGGCCTGTAATTACGTCGACTGAAGGTCTTTGTGTAGCCAGGATTAGATGGATGCCAGCCGCTCTGGCCTTTTGTGCAATTCTGGCAATCAGTTGTTCTACTTTTTTGCCAACAATCATCATCATGTCAGCGAATTCGTCAATAACAACCACGATCATCGGCAACCGCTCTAACTCAGGTGCTTGCGTATCATTTTCCAGTAGCTCATTGGCAACCCATAAGGGGTCTGTTAGTGGCTGCCCCGTGCTGATGGCGTCATCAATTTTCTTGTTGTAGCCTGCTACATTGCGCACGCCAAGTGCCGCCATTAGTTTGTAGCGCCTCTCCATCTCCGCTACGCACCAACGCAATCCATTGGCAGCATCTTTCATATCAGTGATGACGGGTGTCAACAAATGCGGAATGCCATCATAAACAGACAGTTCTAACATTTTTGGGTCAACCAGCAACAGGCGTACCTCGTCCGGGCCGGCCTTGTATAACAGGCTTAACAACATTGCATTCACGCCAACAGACTTTCCGGAACCGGTAGTACCGGCGACCAGTAAGTGTGGCATTTTCGCTAGATCGGCCACTACTGGCTCACCGGAAATGTCGTGCCCAAGCGCTATAGTTATAGGCGATTTCGACTTCTCATACGCTCTTGAAGAAAGCACATCACGCAAAAAAACCACTTCCCTATCTTCATTGGGTATCTCGATTCCAACAACCGATTTACCTGGGATCACTTCAACCACACGAACGCTGATCACTGCCAGGGATCGAGCGAGATCTCTGGCTAAGTTAGTAATGCGGCTGGCCTTGGTACCCGCCGCCGGCTGAATCTCAAAACGTGTAATGACTGGCCCTGGATAGACGGCCGTCACTTCAGCCTCAATACCAAAGTCCGCTAGCTTAATCTCCAGCAAACGCGACAGCGCTTCCAACGCTTCCTTTGAAAAACCTTTTCTGTCTGAAAGCTGCGCCTCATCCAGTAAACCCAGTCCTGGCAAATCGCCGCTTGCATCAGTATCGAACAAACGCCCCTGTTTCTCTTTCTGAACGCGTTCGCTGGGTGCTGGCTTCGCCGGTAGCGGGGCAATTGTTGGTGCTGGCTTGAGCTTGCGCTTTTCCATGTGAACTTCAACGTTTTCCCTTCTCTTTTCAGCTACCTCCTTGAGTTGTCGCTTGTCATGCCACTGATCAATCCGATGTTGCGCGTAGCCCCAGAATTGACTGGTTTTGTTCATAGTAAAGGAACCAAGTTGGTCCATCAGCTTTAGCCAGGAAATATCAGTGAAAATAGTCAAGCCAAACAGCCCGATCGCCAGCATAATCAGTCGACTGCCCAGTAAGTTAAACGCTCCCAAAGACACGTCTGCCAGTTCTTTACCAAACACACCGCCCTGTCCGAACGGCAACACGCTAAACGCTTGAATATTCAAAGCTACCAGGCAGGTGGCGCTCACCATAACAAGTGTGAAACCAATCACCCTAATAACCAACGTCACCCATTCAAATTCGTATTCAGGGTCACGGTCTTGAAAAATCAGCCAGCCACGCAAAAACAACATCAGTGGAAATAAATAAGCCATCACACCGAACAAGGAAAACAGTACGTCGGCAAACCAGGCACCACTGGCACCCATGGCATTGCGAGCAGCCCCAGGGCCGCCTGTACGCGACCATCCAGGATCGGCGGGGTCAAAGGTAAGCAGCGCTGAGAGCAGGTAGACACCAACGGCTAACAAGCCAATAAAAATACCTTCACGTACCCAGTGCCTAGCAACACCGGTATCTGTCTTCATCATGGCTTGATTAAGTCTGCTATATTGTCTCGTGGACCACTGAGCTTACCACCCGCGAAAGCATTGCTTCAGCCAATAATTCACGTCCAGACCTTGTCGTTGTGCCATGAAATCGCCTATGGAAATTCCCTGGTTAGATACCGATCAATTTGGCTTCCCGAACCTTGAAAACGCACTTGAAGAGCCCAATGGTTTGCTTGCTGTTGGCGGTGATTTGAGCAGCCAACGCCTTATGAACGCATACCGGGCCGGGATATTCCCATGGTATGAAGAGGGACAACCGTTGTTGTGGTGGTCGCCCAACCCTCGCTGCGTACTTTTTCCCTCCCGAGTGCATATTTCTCGCAGCTTGAGAAAGCTACTGCGCGCAAATAACTTTGACATACGTTGTGACACCGCCTTCTCCGCGGTAATTGATCTATGCTCTGCACCGCGCTCAAACACCGATGTCACCTGGATAACCCCGGCCATGAAAGCAGCCTACACCAAGCTGCACGAACAAGGTGTTGCTCACAGCATTGAAGTTTGGCAGAACGACCAATTGCAAGGAGGCCTGTATGGCCTGGCAATTGGTCGCGTATTTTTTGGTGAGTCAATGTTCTCAACGGTGGCCAATGCATCCAAACTTGCGCTGGTCAGCTTGTGCGGGCAATTGGAGCAATGGGATTACCAGTTGATTGATTGTCAGGTAGAAAATCCTCACTTGATGTCAATGGGCGCCGAAATGCTGCCGAGACGACAATTTGCCGAATATCTTGCTCGCTTCTCGACCGGTGGTGGCCAAGAAGAGCCTTGGCGGATATCATGGAGCTATAGTTAATTGTTTACTCTTTAGCCCAGCGAATTTCGAGAGCAGCTGCTACTGTGACTGTACTGTCCAAGCTAAAAATATTTGCAACGTACCCGCATGAGTGCAGCTACCTGGACGATCAGGAGGCCACAACCCTATTCGTTGACCCTACCGCCGAAATTGATGACAGCGCCTACGCCAGACTCTCTGAGCTTGGTTTTAGGCGCAGTGGGACACATTTGTACAGACCACACTGTAAGCAATGCAAAGCCTGTGTGCCCGCCAGGATTCCCGCTGCTCTGTTCGAGCCAAATCGTCGCCAACGTCGTATCTTGAAAAGGAATGCAGATCTTCAGATAGAGTTTCCCAAGGATATCAGCGACTCTGAGTATTTTGAATTATACGAACGCTATATCTCTGCCCGCCATCAAGATGGTGATATGTACCCACCCACGCGCGAGCAGTACGACTCATTTCTTAACTGCGAATGGCAGTCGACTCGTTTTGTGGTTTTTCGTAATGAGTCTAAAGTGATTGCTGTATCCGTTCTGGACGAAATGGAAAATGGCTTGTCGGCTGTGTACACGTTTTTTGATCCTGATGAGACTCGACGCAGCCTTGGAGCTTACGCGATTCTCTGGCAAATCGAATACTGTCAGCAGCTTCATTTGCCTGCGCTTTATCTGGGTTACTGGATCAAGGAGTGCGCCAAAATGAGCTACAAGACCGAGTATCGACCGATAGAGTTGTTTGTTAACGATGACTGGGTATTGTTGAATTAATACCCATTTACCCCATTTCTTTTGCGTATTGGCGTAATTTGCGGCAAACTTCGCGCCGCTGTGATCGCTAGATCCAGTAGTAAACCTCAGTAGTAGATTAGAGTCTGGACAGACTCATAAAGACATTATGGCAAAAGAAGACAATATAGAAATGGACGGCGAGGTTATTGATACCCTCCCGAACACAACTTTCCGGGTAAAGCTGGAAAACGGTCATGTGGTCACAGCCCACATATCCGGAAAAATGCGTAAAAACTATATTCGCATTCTGACGGGCGACAAGGTCAAGGTAGAGATAACGCCGTACGATCTAAGTAAAGGCCGCATCACTTACCGCGAACGGTAAACTCTGCAGCTTAGCGCTAAACCTACTGCTTGTCGCTAGGCCTTAGTACAGCGGGATCAGGCGGTTTCGGTCTGTTCGAATTCAAGCTTTAGCTTCTTGCCCTGCACAGTGATGTTCACAGTGCCACCATTGGCAGATAAATCACCAAACAACACGGCTTCAGCCAGTGGTTTCTTGATGTTTTCCTGAATCACACGTGCCATTGGTCTGGCGCCCATGTTCTTGTCATAGCCTTCTGAAACCAACCAGCGACGAGCTTCATCATCCACTTCCAGGACGACTTTCTTCTCATCCAGCTGTGTCTGCAGGTCGACAAGAAACTTGTCAACAACGGTCAGAATGACCTCTTCAGGCAGGTTATCAAATTGGATAATGCCATCCAGACGGTTCCTGAATTCAGGTGTGAACATGCGCTTGAGCGCCTCCATACCATCGGTGCTATGATCCTGCTGGGTAAAGCCTATTGAGCTGCGTGTAATGGACTCCGCTCCGGCATTGGTCGTCATGATCAATACAACGTTTCTGAAATCTGCTGGCCGGCCGTTATTGTCAGTTAACGTTCCATGATCCATTACTTGCAGAAGCAAGTTAAATACTTCCGGATGCGCTTTTTCGATTTCGTCCAGAAGCACCACACAATGCGGGTTTTTGGTGACAGCGTCTGTGAGCAAGCCGCCTTGATCAAAACCCACATAGCCAGGAGGAGCACCAATCAGTCGAGAGACCGTGTGCCGCTCCATATATTCCGACATATCGAAACGCACCAGTTCCAAGCCCATAATCTTGGCCAACTGCTGAGACACTTCTGTTTTGCCCACACCGGTTGGACCGGCGAACAAGAACGAGCCAATTGGTTTCTCAGGCGCGTTCAAGCCAGCTCTCGATAGCTTGATGGCCGTAGACAGCGCATCAATAGCCTTGTCTTGACCAAACACAACCATTTTCAGATTATCGCTCAGGCTGGACAGCGCCTTTTTGTCTGAACTTGAAACACTCTTGGTTGGAATTCGGGCAATTTGAGCAACAATGGCTTCCACTTCATGCAAGCCAATTGTTTTCTTGCGCTTGCTCTCAGCTAACAGCTGCTGATGGGCGCCGGCCTCGTCAATAACGTCAATTGCCTTATCCGGCAAAAACCGGTCATTAATATAGCGCTCGGCCAACTCAGCGGCGGCACGCAATGCCTTGTGCGTGTATTTAAGACCATGATGCTCTTCGAAGCGCGACTTCAGCCCCTTGAGAATTTCATAGGTTTCATCAACCGTTGGCTCAGGCACGTCAACTTTTTGGAAGCGACGCGTCAGTGCTCGATCTTTCTCGAATATGCCTCTGAATTCCTGAAATGTTGTGGAGCCAATGCACCGCAAATGGCCACTGGCAAGAATCGGTTTCAACAAATTCGACGCGTCCATCACGCCGCCGGAAGCGGCACCTGCGCCGATAATGGTGTGAATCTCGTCAATGAACAAGATGGCTTCATCTTGTTCTTTCAGCTCATTAAGCAAAGCCTTGAAGCGCTTTTCAAAATCACCGCGGTATTTGGTGCCTGCCAAAAGCGCGCCGAGGTCCAATGAATAAACGACATTCTCATTTAACACATCAGGGACTTCACCATCAACAATCTGCTTAGCCAAGCCTTCAGCAATCGCGGTTTTACCCACACCCGACTCACCCACTAACAAGGGGTTGTTTTTTCGTCGCCGGGCCAATATTTGAGCAACCCGTTGTACTTCGTGGCTTCGCCCTACCAGCGGATCTATGCGACCAGCAATTGCTTCCTCATTGAGGTTAAGGGCGAATCGTTCGAGGCTGCTCTGCTGTTGCTCGCCACCGCCACTGAGGTCTTCTTCCTGGCCAGTTTCCTGCTCCATGCCAGATTCATTTTGGCCAGACACCTTGGAAATGCCGTGCGAAATATAATTAACAACATCGATTCTAGCAACACGCTGTTGCTTCAGGAAGTAAACGGCCTGACTTTCCTGCTCTGAGAAAATCGCCACCAGCACATTGGCACCAGATACTTCTTTTTTGCCAGATGATTGCACGTGAAAAACCGCCCGCTGAAGTACGCGTTGGAAACCCAAGGTTGGTTGGGTCTCTCGTTCCTCAGAATCATCGGGGATGATTGGGGTCGTTGAGTTTACAAAGTCATCCAGCTCTTCTCTTAGCCGTGACATGTCAACACCACAAGCAGTCAACACATCTGCCGCAACGCTGTTATCCAGCAATGCCAGCAATAGATGCTCAACCGTCATGAATTCATGACGCTTGGACCTGGCCTCTCTAAAGGCATCATTGAGTGTATTTTCCAGGTCTTTACTTAACATCCAGATCTGCCTCTAACGTCTCAATCCTGGTCATCTGCCACCTCAATTTCACAGAGCAGCGGATGCTCGTTCTCCCTGGCGTAATCGTTCACCAAGGCCGCTTTTGTCTCTGCGACATCCCGGGTAAACACCCCGCAGACCGCTTTGCCTTTGGTATGCACCATTAGCATGATCTGGGTTGCCTCTTCCCGGCCGAAGTGGAAAAACCGCTCCAAAATATGAACGACAAACTCCATTGGCGTGTAGTCGTCATTCATTAGTACCACCTTATATAAGGGTGGTTTCTTTAATGCGGGGCGAGCATCTTCGAGCAGCGTATCACTGTCGTAATCAAGCGCGTCGTCGTTGTCAGCTCCGTTACTTAACCTTAGCCGATCTTTATAAAGTTGACCCATCTGTAGAACTCTTTTTGGGACGAGAAGTTGAGAATGTTACCAGCGTCTCATTATACCGCCAGCAGCGATATAGAAGACTATGACTTGACGCGCACCCCTTGCATGTTAAACAATGTATGCTGAACACCTGTCAGGAAGATAAGCCTCTGATTCACAAACGATTTCAGCAGGCAGTTCAAACGAAGAAAAAAATAATGGCCTAACAAGTATTTAGGCAAACTTCTTAAAGGAAAAGATACCATGCAGAAAGGTGTCGTAAAGTGGTTCAATAACGCGAAAGGCTACGGCTTTATCTTGCCCGAAGACGATAATGGCGACATTTTCGCGCATTATTCCGCGATCGAAATGGAAGGCTACAAAACTCTGAAAGCAGGACAGCGGGTTAGCTTCGAGACTGAAGAGGGGCCAAAAGGTTTGCATGCGGTTAATATTCAGTCTGTAGATGAAAATTCGCAGCCTAAAGCCGCTATGGAGTCTTCCCAAGATTCAGTTGTGCAGTCTGAGGATCAGCTTGAGGAGATGGCCTAGCCAATCTCCCCTGTTACCCAGCAGGACCAATCCTAAGCCATGTGCTGAATGACGGCGTCGCCAAATTCGGAACATTTGAGCAGCTTGGCGTTGTCCATCAAGCGCTCGAAATCGTAGGTCACGGTTTTCGCCATAATTGCGCCTTCCATTCCCGTGACGATCAAGTCTGCCGCCTCATTCCAGCCCATATGCCGCAGCATCATCTCAGCTGACAATATCAGTGAGCCTGGATTGACCTTGTCCTGTCCCGTGTACTTTGGCGCTGTGCCATGAGTTGCCTCAAATAAAGCCACTTCATCGCTTAGGTTGGCGCCAGGCGCAATGCCAATACCACCTACTTGGGCTGCCAAAGCATCAGACAAGTAATCACCATTAAGGTTCAGTGTTGCAATGACACTGTATTCATCAGGTCTGAGCAAAACTTGCTGTAGCATCGCATCGGCAATAACGTCCTTGATGATAATGTCATTGCCAGTTTTTGGATTCTTAAGCGTGCACCAAGGCCCACCGTCTAGCAATTGCGCGCCGAAATGATCCTGTGCTGTCTCATAGCCCCAGTCTTTGAAGGCACCTTCAGTGAACTTCATTATGTTGCCCTTATGCACAAGGGTCACTGATGGCAAATCCTGGTCTATTGCATACTGTATGGCTTTACGCACCAACCGCGTTGTACCTTCTTTTGAAACGGGTTTTACGCCAATGCCACAGTCGTTAGGAAAGCGAATCTTCTGCACGTCCATCTCTTCACGGAAAAACTTAATCACTTTCTCAGCGTCTTCAGTACCGGCTTTCCATTCAATACCGGCATAGATGTCTTCCGAGTTTTCTCGGAAAATGACCATGTTGGTTTTCTGGGGTTCTTTGACTGGCGATGGCACGCCCTCGAACCATTTAACCGGGCGTTGGCACACGTATAGGTCCATTTCCTGGCGCAATGCGACATTCAAGGAACGGAAGCCACCGCCCACAGGTGTGGTCAAGGGGCCTTTTATGGCAACAACGTATTCGCGGATTGCATCCAGTGTCTCTTCCGGAAACCAGTCTCCTTCATACAGCTCGGCCGCTTTCTCGCCATTAAATACTTCCATCCAGACGATCTGCTTTGTGCCGTCATAAGCTTTGTTAACCGCTGCATCAACCACTTTAAGCATAGGCGGTGTAATATCAATCCCAATGCCATCACCCTCGATATAGGGGATAATGGGCTTATCAGGCACATTCAATGACATGTCTGAATTAACCGTTATTTTCTCGCCTTCCGTAGGGACTTTGATATGTTTGTACGCCATGCTCTACTCCGATATAAAAACTGTTGCTACTGCAAAAGTCAGGCATTGTAACATTGTCTCGTCTACTTTTTTGGCAGGCATTTGCACCTTGCAAGGTTCTTAAGTGATGGCCGTTGTGTACTCATTCAACAAACCATTTAGAGTTATATCGCAATTTACGCCCGATGCCGGCAAACAGTGTTTAAAAGACTTTATTAATGTACCCAACATCTATTGTGCCGGCCGACTGGACTACGATTCTGAAGGCTTATTACTATTAACCGATGACGGTAAATTACAACATGAACTGAGTCATCCTAAATTTGGCACCAAAAAACATTACTGGGTACAAGTCGAAGGTACGCCAAGCAAGGAATCACTGGTTGCTCTGTTAAACGGTGTAATGCTTAAGGATGGTCCAGCCTTTGCTGTGGCCGCAAATCGCATAGACGAACCGAAGCTATGGCCGCGAGAGCCGCCGATCAGAGTTCGAAAACACATCCCAGATAGCTGGCTGGAAATAGTTATTAGCGAGGGGCGAAATCGCCAGGTCAGAAGGATGACCGCCAATATTGGCCACCCGACACTTCGGCTTATTCGCCATCAAATTGGTCGCTTTACGCTGGCTGATCTGGCCCCCGGCGAACTCTCCCAGGAAACGATCGAAACCAAAATACCAGGTCAGGTGCCGTGAATCGTGCAAACGCACACCTGACGGTTGCTACAGTTGTTGAACGCGAGGGCCGTTTTCTGATGGTACGGGAGATTGCTATGGGGCGGGAAGTAATCAATCAGCCGGCCGGCCACTGGGAGCCGGGCGAAACTCTGGAGCAAGCGGCGATTCGGGAAACTCTTGAAGAAACTGCGTGGCATGTAGAGCTCACCGGTCTAATCGGAGTGTTTTTAGCGAGTAGCGCGCCAAGTGAACATTATTGCAGAGTTGCTTTTGCAGCGAAGGCGATCAACCATGACAGAGTCGCAGCCATAGACGAAGATATTCTCGCGGCCGAGTGGATGAGCTTGGATGAATTGCATGCACAGCGTGATAAAATGCGCAGCGAACTGGTGCTGCAAACTCTGCAGGCCTGGTTGGATGGTCAGTGTTTTGACCTAAGTGCAGTGTCTTCGATGCCAATGGTTCTCACTAAGCCCTGAATCAGGCATAAGCGAAAGGAACAAATATCATGGCTCATCAGGCGGCCAAGAGAGTTATTGTTGGTATGTCTGGCGGCGTGGATTCTTCTGTCGCTGCTTATTTGCTGTTGCAGCAAGGCTACGAGGTTGAAGGGCTGTTCATGAAGAACTGGAACGAAGACGACGGAACTGAATACTGCACGGCTATGACTGACCTGGCTGACGCTGCGCACGTTGCTCAGTCACTTGGCATCAAACTGCATACCGCGAATTTTGCCGCCGAGTATTGGGACAGAGTTTTCCAGCACTTTCTCTCCGAATATCGATTGGGAAGAACCCCGAATCCGGACATTTTGTGCAACAAGGAAATCAAGTTCAAAGCGTTTCTCGACCGCGCTCTTGAATTGGGTGCCGATGCTATTGCGACCGGTCACTACGCACGTATCGACGCTTCTGGTGGTGAGGCAAGGCTAATGAAAGGTCTGGATACGGGTAAAGACCAGAGTTACTTCCTGCATGCTGTTAGCGCACTGCAGTTACGACATACGCTGTTCCCGTTGGGTGAATTGCAGAAACGTGAAGTCAGGGAAATCGCCGAGCGGCAAGGATTGATCACGCACGATAAAAAAGACAGCACAGGTATATGTTTTATTGGCGAACGCCGTTTTAAAGATTTTCTAATGCAGTACTTGCCTGCGCAAGAAGGTGATATTTGCACAGTAGAAGGCGAAAAAATTGGCCGACATTCCGGCTTAATGTTCCATACCATCGGCCAACGACAAGGCCTCGGCATAGGCGGGAAAAAAGGTCAACAGGAACTGGCATGGTATGTGGCGGCCAAAGACTTGCAGCACAACGTGTTGAAAGTTGTGCAAGGTAACGACCACCCCGCACTGTTTGCGCCTGCACTGGCGGTGGAGCAGCTTGAATGGGTAAGCGGTAAGCCACCGGTGGCCAATACGCCATTGCACACAAAAATTCGATATCGGCAGGCCGAACAGGCATGCTCCTTGCGTGCAGGTTCTGATGGCGGTGACTACACCGTGCATTTCTCTGAGCCACAGCGTGCAATATCGCCTGGTCAATCTTGCGTGTTTTATTCAGGCGATTATTGCCTTGGTGGTGGGATTATACAGGCCGCGCTGCCAACTTCAGGCATGGAAGTGCAAAGCGCATGAGTGTTGGCGACCAAACAGTGTGCCTGGCTGCTTTAATGCAGCACTGCCAAATGGTGGATCAATTGGCGAACAGTGGCTCCGTAAATTATGACGAGCTTGGCGACTGCCTGCAGCAGCTTTTCATTACTGACCATGAGACGACGCTAGCAGCGTTTGGTAGTTTACAGAGCTTGCATCCCGGCCTGCAGCTATTGCAAAAGTTACTGGCGAGGAACAACGTCGAAAGCACTCAGAATCTTCTGCAATATGCAGTGTCTTTGTTGCATCTAGAACGCAAGCTCAGCCAAAACAAAGATATGCTGCAAATAATTCGCAACAGACTTGAACATGCTTCGTATCACCGTGACCACTTTAGCCCAGATAATCACGGAGTCGCTGAACAAGTCGCCGGCATTTATCAAGACACGCTGAGTACGTTGAAGTATCGAATACACGTTAAAGGCAATATGCAGCATTTGCAGGACGAACATATCGCTAATTGCATCAGAGCACTGCTATTGTGCGCGGTCAGATCGGTCAGACTGTGGCGTTTATCTGGCGGCTCGCGACTGAATCTATTATTGAAGCGAAGCCAGTATCAGCGTCAAGTAACGCATCTATTAAATTGGGACGACAATGAGTGAACTTGAACTTTCGGCATTAACAGCACTTTCGCCAGTAGACGGTAGATATGGCGGCAAAACTGCTGCTCTCAGGAGGGTGTTTAGTGAATATGGTCTTATCAGGGCACGAATCACTGTGGAAGTAGAGTGGCTAAAAGCGTTGGCTGCTGAGTCGGGCATTGCTGAACTACCGGTGCTTTCTGCTGCAGATATTGAATACCTTGATTCATTGGTTAATGAATTCAGCGTCGCTGATGCACAGAGCATTAAAGAGACGGAAAGAACCACTAATCACGATGTAAAAGCCTGCGAGTACTTCCTAAAAGCAAAAATGTCTGAAATGCCAGCGCTTGCACCCCACCTTGAGTTTGTTCATTTTGCTTGTACCTCGGAGGACATTAACAACCTATCTCATGCGCTAATGCTAAAACAGGGGCGCGAGCAATTGCTGATTCCAGCAATGCAGAACGTTACTACGGCAATTACCGATCTGGCCCAGCAATACGCGGCGGTGCCAATGCTATCGAGAACACATGGGCAATCAGCAAGTCCAACAACGGTGGGTAAAGAATTTGCAAACGTGGTGCATCGTCTGCAGCGACAAACAGCGCAGATTGCTGCATGCCCTATACTTGGCAAAATCAATGGTGCCGTGGGCAACTTCAACGCCCATGTCTCTAGTTACCCAGAGATTGATTGGCCGGCTCTTGCGCAGAAATTTGTGATCAGCCTTGGTATTGAATGTAATGACTACACCACACAGATAGAGCCGCACGATTATATCGCTGAATTATTCTCAGGTATTAATCGCTTTAATACCATCTTGATTGATTTTAATCGGGATGTGTGGGGTTATATTTCCATGGGTTACTTCAAGCAGAAGACCATCAAAGGTGAGATTGGCTCTTCAACAATGCCGCACAAAGTAAATCCAATTGATTTTGAAAACTCCGAGGGAAATCTCGGCCTTGCAAACGCCATAAATCAACATCTTGCAAATAAGCTGCCAGTGTCTCGCTGGCAGCGAGATTTAAGTGATTCTACAGTGCTGCGAAATTTAGGCGTTGGCATAGCACATTCATTGATTGCATACCAAAGTACGATAAAGGGTATTTCAAAGCTTGAGCTGGCTCCGGATGTTCTTAAACAAGACCTTAACAACAGCTGGGAGGTGCTCGCTGAACCTCTGCAGACAATTATGCGACGTTACGGCGTCAGTAATCCATATGAGCGCCTTAAAGATCTCACCAGAGGACAGGCTGTTAATCAAGAAATACTGCAAGCTTTTGTTGATGGTCTGGATGTGCCCGAGGAAGCCAAGGAAATGATGCGAG
This sequence comes from Pseudomonadota bacterium, assembly GCA_039111475.1. Lineage (GTDB taxonomy): Bacteria > Pseudomonadota > Gammaproteobacteria > Pseudomonadales > JAUIET01 > JAUIET01. Next base: position 51,777 of record JBCCIP010000016.1, read on the forward strand.
AGCTCACACCGCATAATTACACCGGGCTTGCGGACAAACTGGCGCGATCAATTCCTTAGGTAGTCTCTGAACAAGTATGCGATACCTATGGCTCTCTAGACAATGTTGACTTTGAATGGCCTGGCAACCCCAATACAACAGCAAGAGTTTGTTAGCCAATATTGGCAGCGAGCGCATTGCTTTTTCAAGGGCGGATTAAGCGAATTTGAAGACCCGATAAGCGCCGATGAACTTGCTGGATTAGCTTGCGAAACAGAGCTTACAAGCCGCATTGTCAGCGGGCCAAATAGGAATTTGGAACTTGGGCCCTTTTCCGAACAGCGTTTGCAAGCGTTTGAAACAAGCCATTCAACCCTACTGGTGCAGGGCGTTGAACTCTTCGTTCCGGAATTGAAGACGCTTCGAGACGCATTCAGCTTCATTCCACTCTGGCGCTTTGAGGATGTGATGGTCAGCTTCGCCACACCCAACGGCGGCGTAGGTCCACACTTCGATCAATACGATGTATTTCTCGTGCAAGGAGAAGGGTGCAGAGAATGGAAAGTAGGCCAACGTTGTGATGAGCATTCCGAAACTAACGATAGCTCGGGCCAGAAAGTCCTTATCGATTTCCAACAAGCTGCAAGCTACACGCTAAGCAAAGGCGATATTCTGTACATACCACCCGGAGTTGCCCACTGGGGCGAGTCAAAAGATAATAGCATCTGCTACTCAATTGGTTTTCGTGCGCCATCAGGAAAAGAGCTTGCTGCCGAATGGGCACATTCGCTGTCTGCTGAGCGAAAACGCTTTCAGGATCCGCCGGCAGGTTATGAAACGACATCAGGTGTGCAAATTACACGGTCCGCGATTCATCAAGCTAGGGGATTGCTAGTTGACTTACTGAACAATCCAGCTGCAATCGCGGACGCATTGGGGACTTTTCAGAGTGACAACCCTAATCTAGAGCAGCTGGAAGCACCGAGTTGGGCCGAGCTTATGGAACAACTGGAAAATGGCTCTCAGCTACGCCGTACTCCCGGTGCCAGGTCGTTCTTTTACTGTGACCAAAATTCTGCAAGAGTCTATTTTAATGGGCACGCCTTGGCGTCTGAGAATGTCAGCATCGACTGGTTGGAACAGCTGTGCGCCGCAGATGTGCTCAACATTGAGGATATCCGATCGCTTTGCACACACAAGGACGATAGAATAAGTGGACGACACAAATCTCTATTACTGTTAGCGATACAGCATCAAGTTTATGAACTCTGAGAATGTAAACGATGACCGAATTAAATTATGCCCTGGTGACGTTAGCTACCCTGGCGGCTATCTCCACGCCGCTGTGCAACTGCTTGAATCAACTCAACGAGAATTGAGAATTTACAGTGAATTACTTGAAATTGATATATATGGCAACGAAGATTTCGTCGCTGGCCTGTCAGCAATGATTCGCAGCAACCGCCGTTCACACGCCCGTGTACTAGTGTCTGCACGTGCCGACCTCACCGGGCGCAGTCATAGGCTACTGGAGCTGGCGCGTTCATTGCCTAGCTTATGCCAATGCCGATTAATCTCTGAACCGGCGGATCGTTATCGTGAGGACTACGTACTAGCTGACCGATCAGGTTTCGTGGCCAAAAAAGCCAGGGAAGAAAAGCGTGCCCGTTTTTCGCCTGAAGATAGAGCAGGTGCTGCTGATCGCGCTGAGCACTTTGATTACTTATGGTCACGCGCGACAGGCAGCATTGAATTGCGCCAGCTATCAATTTAAACCAAGGAAAGATAAGTTTCGATGTCTAACCGTTATCATCTTCATATTTTAGTCGCAATACTGATGGCGTTGGGCACTGGGCTTATTTATTACCAACACACCTCACTGGGTGTGCCTCTTACGCCGGACAGCAAAGAAGAAATATGGACAGTTGAGGCGAACCTGGTATTTGAACCCAGAAACCGCCCTGCCAAACTGTCCATGTATTTACCAGAATTCAAAGAGCGATTTCAATCCTTGCACGAACGATTTGTTTCTGACGGCTATGGCATGAAAGTGGAACAGGAAGATGATAATCGTCTGGTCACCTGGTCGATTAGAAAACCGGAAGGCCGCCAATCACTGTATTACACCGTGTCACTGGCGAAAATGACAGATGTCCGTAAGCTCAAGAAACCGGGCGCCACCTACACCCAAAAAAACCAATTCAGCACGCCTATTGAAGAATTGGCCGCTGAATCACTAACTGCGGAAATACGATCTAAAACCGCCGACATTCACACCTTTGTGACCCTGGCGATTCGTACTCTTACCGATAGTGACAATAACAATGCTCAGCTTCTATTGGATAAAGCAGTGTCTGCGACGGCAAGAGCATCCGTGTTGGTGCGCTTGCTCTCACACGCGCATATTCCCGCCGAAATTATTCATACATTGCCGCTTAAGCAAGGGATCAATATTGAGCCGAAAATATGGTTGCGCTGCTACAACGGCGAGCAATGGTTGTATTTCGATATCGCCACCGGCGACGAAGGCCTGCCTGGCGACATGCTCCCATGGTGGAAAGGGGATGATGCCGTTTTTACCGCCAATGGCGTGAAAAATCCGGAATTGTCTTTCAGTATTTCAAAAGATGTTTTGAATTCTATGCAGCTTGCCGATATTCGCTCGCGCGGTCGACCTTCTCTATTTAGTGAGTTCTCGCTGAGTGCGCTGCCTGTACAAACGCAAATCGTATATCAGACTTTGCTAACGGTGCCGCTGGGTGTCTTGATGATCCTGGTGTTAAGAAGTTTTGTTGGTCTGGTAACGTTTGGTACGTTTACCCCTGTTCTGATTGCGCTCGCATTTAGGGAAACCCAATTGCTTTGGGGTATATTTCTGTTTACTTTAATCACCAGTATTGGTCTGTTGGTGCGTTTTTACTTAGAGCAGTTACGTTTGCTACTGGTTCCCAGAATGGCGGTAATTCTTACTGTTGTTGTTGTCTGCATGGGTGTTATCAGTATTTTTGGGCATAAGCTCGGCATGGAGCGCGGGCTATCCATCGCGCTGTTTCCCATGGTGATCTTAACCATGGCGATAGAACGAATGTCCATTATCTGGGAGGAACGAGGTGCGGCGGAGTCAATCAAGACCGGCATAGGAAGTCTGATAGCGGCCTCTATCACTTATGCAGTAATCAACATCCCCTTGTTCCAGCATTGGGTGTATGCGTTTCCGGGTATCACGCTGATTATTTTGGCGTTAATGCTGATGATTGGTCGCTATAGCGGTTATAGGTTATCCGAGCTGGCACGCTTTAAGGCGCTGGGCAAGTAAGCTATGTGGTCTCGCCTGCAGAAACTGCGTCAAAATGGTGTGTTGAGCATTAACAACAGGAACGCCAATTACATTTTGCGATACAACGATCGTAAAAAGTATCCGTTGGTCGATGACAAACTTAAAACCAAGCAATTGGCCATTGAGCATGGCGTGTCTGTGCCAGGTTTACTGGCAGACCTTCACTCTGAATCCGAAGCCAAAGATATTGCCAAAGTGCTGGATCCATTTCAGGACTTTGTCGTAAAGCCAGCCCAGGGTGCCGGTGGTGACGGGATTTTGGTTATTCAAGCTTCACACAACGGTCGATACATAAAAACCAGCGGTCAGGCAGTGACTGCCACCGAAATGGAGCACCACTGCTCTAACGTACTAGCTGGTTTGTTTAGTTTGGGCGGACATCGTGATGTAATACTTATTGAAGAGCGCATCAGACCATCCCATGTGTTTGATCAGATTGCGTATCAAGGCGTACCGGATGTTCGAGTGATCGTGTTTTGCGGTTTCCCGGTGATGGCGATGTTGCGACTGCCCACTCGCCAGTCGCAAGGCAAAGCGAATCTGCATCAAGGAGCGATTGGAGCGGGACTCGACATAGCCACTGGTAACACTCTGCAAGGTGTATGGTTTAACGAAATTACCCTAAGTCATCCTGACACTGGTAATCAACTCAGCGGTTTACCACTGCCGTTTTGGGATCAGATCTTGGACCTTTCTGCTCGTTGCTATGAGATGACAGATCTGGGGTATTTGGGTGTTGATATCATCATTGACGATGAACGCGGCCCTTTAATGCTTGAGCTAAATGCGCGACCGGGACTTAACATTCAGATTGCCAATCAGGCCGGCTTGCTAAAGCGGCTTAAGCACATTGAAGACAATTTTATCCACGCCAAAGGCAAGAAAATTCCAGTGGTCGAAGATCGAATCGAATATGCTCGAGAGCAGTTTGCCGCAGAGTTGACAGAGAGTGGCGCCGCTTAGCGAAAGAGTTTGAATATGAAAAGATTAGCCAGCGGCTAATTCTTCATGCAGAAACAACCAGGTTTCTATCACCGAATCTGGGTTAAGTGAGACGCTATCAATACCCTGCTCCACCAACCACTTGGCAAAATCTGGGTGATCGCTTGGTCCTTGTCCGCAGATACCGACATACTTACCTGCCTTTTTGCACGCTTGAATTGCCATAGTAAGCAAAGCCTTAATAGCCTCATTGCGCTCATCAAACAGGTGTGCGACCAAACCAGAATCTCTGTCCAGCCCAAGGGTTAGCTGCGTCAAATCATTGGAGCCAATTGAGAAGCCGTCGAAGTACTGAAGAAACTCATCAGCGAGTAATGCGTTAGCAGGCAATTCACACATCATTATCAGACGGAGGTGATTTTTGCCGCGTTCAAGCCCTTGTTCCGACAGAAGATCAATTACATGTTTTGCCTCACCAACGGTGCGAACAAATGGCACCATTATCTCAACGTTGATAAGCCCCATGTCATCGCGCACTCGTCGCATTGCTTCACATTCCATTGCAAAACAATCACGAAAAGAATCAGAGATATAACGGGAGGCACCACGAAAACCCAGCATGGGATTTTCCTCTTCAGGCTCATACGATTTTCCACCCAACAAATGCGCGTATTCATTCGACTTGAAATCCGACAAGCGAACGATCACTTTCTTCGGGTAGAACGCTGCCGCAATGCTGGCAACGCCCTCCACTAATTTTTCGACAAAGTAATCCCTTGGTGACGCATATGCGCTAATCTGACTCCTAATCGCCTCTTGTAAATCTCGGTCTAGCGTATCGAGATTAAGCAATGCTTTCGGGTGCACGCCAATCATTCGATTAATAATAAATTCCAGACGTGCAAGACCTACTCCATCCCCTGGAATATTGGCAAAGTCAAACGCACGATCCGGATTGCCAACGTTCATCATCAACTTGAAGGGTAAGTCCGGCATGGTTTCAACATTGTTTGCCTGCACATCGAATTCAAGCAGGCCTTCATACACCAGGCCGGTATCCCCCTCCGCACAAGAGACTGTCACATCACCGGCAGCATGCAGTAGTTCAGTGGCATTTCCACATCCTACAACCGCCGGTATACCCAGCTCTCTGGCGATAATGGCCGCGTGACAGGTTCTACCACCTCTGTTGGTTACGATTGCCGACGCCCTTTTCATCACTGGTTCCCAATCAGGATCAGTCATATCAGTAACAAGTACATCGCCTTCGCGCACCTGATCCATTGCCTCTATTCCAACGATCACTCGTACGGGGCCAGCACCAATTTTCTGACCAATACTTCGTCCCTCGCACAAGACAGGTCCGCGATTACTCAGCATGTAGCGCTCAATATTGGTGGCGCTGGCTCTGCTTTTTACCGTTTCCGGTCGCGCTTGCACAATATAAATCTGCTGATCATCACCGTCTTTTGCCCACTCAATGTCCATAGGACGACCGTAGTGCTGCTCTATAATAAGCGCTTGTTCTGCCAAGGCTGTAACATCATCGTCCAACAAGGAAAACCTGGTTCGCTCAGATACATCAACATCAACAGTTTGCACCGAATTATCGGTATCATTGCTGGCGCCATACACCATCTTGATACGTTTGCTACCGAGGTTTCTGCGCAGGATGGCAGGCTTGCTGTCCCTCAGGCCGGCTTTGTGAACGTAAAACTCATCCGGATTCACGGCCCCTTGCACAACAGTTTCACCCAGGCCGTAAGACGACGTGATAAACACGACGCCATCAAAACCTGATTCGGTGTCCAGCGTGAACATTACGCCACTAGCACCAGTTTCACTTCGAACCATACGTTGAATGCCTGCAGACAAGGCAACTTCTTCGTGCGCAAAGCCTTGATGCACACGATAAGAAATAGCTCTATCGTTAAACAAGGAAGCGAACACTTCTTTAATCGCGACCATCACATTGTCAAGGCCACGTATATTGAGAAAGGTTTCTTGTTGCCCCGCAAACGATGCATCTGGCAGATCTTCGGCCGTTGCCGATGATCGAACAGCAACCGCTATCTCCTGATTTCCGTCTGCCAGCGTAGCAAACGCTTTCTTTACATCATTATTAAGTTGATTTGGAAAATCAGCGTTGATGATAGCGCTGCGAATCTTTTTTCCACAGGCGGCGAGCGCAACCACATCATCTACATTCAGGGCCTTAAGCTCGGAGTTGATCATTTCCGCGAGTCCGCTTTGCGAAATAAAATCGGTGTAAGCGTCTGCGGTGGTTGCAAAACCGTTTGGTACTGAAACACCGGCACCCGACAAATTACTGATCATCTCACCTAGTGAGGCGTTCTTTCCGCCGACGCGGTCGACATCCGCCATACCGAGCTTATCAAACCACAGTACGTATTCGCTCACATCAAAACCTCAACAGCCTTGTTTAATCGCCCGCATAATAATTGATTGTGGCGTTAATTGGGCGGAAATGCGTAGTAAAATCGGTAAAATAAGACCAACGTGTGATTCCACACTGACAGGAGCCTTACATGCAGAAACGCAGCGCTTTCTTTGTGTCTGACAGTACAGGTGTTACTGCTGAAACTCTGGGCAACAGCTTATTGGCTCACTTCGACCAAATCGAGTTCGACACCAAGGTACTTCGCTACGTCGATAGCTTGGAGCGCGCTCAAGCCGCCGTGCAGGAGATTAATCAAGCTGCCAACGACACAGGTTTCAGGCCGCTCATATTTGAGACTATCATTGGCACGGATATTCGTGAAAAATTAGCTGAGAGCGAGGGCTTTCTGGTGGACGTTTTCACTAGCTACCTGGCACCGCTGGAGCAGGAATTACGGGTTCAGTCGAACTTCACTGTTGGCCGGGGTCACTCAGTTGTACAGGATGCTGCCTACAATTCTCGAATCAACGCTGTGCATTACGCTATCGATAATGACGATGGCCAACACGCATCCAGTTATGACAAGGCGGATATTGTGCTGGTTGGCGTATCACGTAGCGGAAAAACACCAACTAGTATCTACATGGCGTTGCAGTACGGGCTCTATGTGGCGAATTACCCACTCACCGAAGACGACCTTAATGAACTCCGCTTACCGAAAGGGCTAGCTCAGCATAAATCGAAGTTATTTGGGCTTAACATTGACCCAGAGCGGTTGGTATCGATACGACAGGAGCGGCGACCAGATACTCGTTACGCGTCGCCGAAACAATGTGATGAGGAAATTCGCATGGCACAGAGTTTGTTTTCTCGATTCAATATTCCCAGCCTGGACACCACGCATCTGTCCATTGAGGAAATTGCCGGGCGGATATTAGCTGTGTCAGGCGTCGGTCGCAGGCGAACTAGCTGAACGTGGTTCCTCAAAGCAAGTCAATCAATTTGCTAGCCGCTGACAGCGGTGTTATCTCGCCTTCAGTAACCTGTCTTTCAAGTTCAGGTCGCACCTGTTTTATATCCACGCTCTGATCCATTCGTCGCTCCAACATATCGTGCAACAGACGCTTTAACCATTGCCTATTTTGTTCTGCACGTCGATTTTTCCAGTAACCGTTTGCAACGGCAATTTCGCAGTAGTCGTGTATCATCTCCCAAACTGAGTCAATGCCCCGATTTTCCAGCGCGGAGCAGTTGAGTACTTTTGGTGACCAAAAAGAAGAGCTGCTCAACAAATGCAAAGCGCTTTGATAATGCGTTTGCGTCTGCCGCGCAAGGTTCACACTCTCGCCATCAGCCTTGTTAACAAGCAAGGCATCGGCAAGTTCCATGATTCCTTTTTTAATGCCTTGTAACTCATCGCCGGCATTGGGCAGCATCAGCACCAAGAAGAAATCCACCATGCTCGCCACTTCATATTCAGATTGGCCAACACCAACTGTTTCAACAAGTATCACATCATAGGCGGCGGCTTCACAAAGCAACAAGGTTTCTCTGGTTTTGTGTGCTACACCGCCCAATGTACCTTCAGAAGGGGAAGGTCTGATGAATGCATGCTCTTCCCTAGCGAGTGTCTCCATTCTGGTTTTGTCGCCCAGAATACTGCCACCTGCAATAGGCGAACTTGGATCTACTGCTAACACAGCAACACGCTTGCCTAATGACAGCAGGTACATACCAAACGCTTCTATAAAGGTAGACTTGCCTACCCCTGGTGTGCCTGTGATGCCAATACGTACGCTATTACCGCTGTCGGGTAACAGCTGCTCAAGCAATTGCTGAGCGCGCTGCTGGTGATCTTCGCGCCGGCTCTCTACCAGGGTGATAGCTTTGGCCAGCGCGCGTCGGTCTCCACTGCGGATAGCATCTAGCGAGTCCATTTACACAGCGCCGTCAGCTGGCCGCTGCATTAATTGCATCGAGCACTTCACGGGCTGCAATTGGAATCTTTGTGCCAGGACCAAATATGCCAATCACACCCGCCTCCGTCAGGAAGTCGTAATCCTGTTTAGGAATAACTCCGCCGGCGATCACTAAGATGTCCTCAGCGCCCTGTTGCTTCAATTGTTCTATCAACGCAGGAACCAATGTTTTGTGGCCGGCCGCCTGAGACGACACGCCTACAACATGCACATCATTTTCAATTGCCTGTCTAGCCACCTCTTCCGGTGTAGAAAACATAGGCGATAGATCAATGTCGAATCCAACATCAGCAAACGCCGTAGCAATGACTTTTGCACCGCGATCATGTCCGTCCTGACCCATTTTGCAAACCAGCATACGTGGCCTACGTCCATGCTTGCCCACAAAATTGTCGATATCAGAACTGATCATCTGCCAACCCTCATCATCCTGGTATGCGTTTCCGTAAACACCTGACACGGTTTGTGCTTGCGCCTTAAAGCGTCCAAAGCTACCTTCCATTGCGTCTGAAATTTCGCCTACTGTGGCGCGAGCACGCGTAGCCTTGATCGCCAGATCCAGTAAATTCCCATCGCTGCCAGCGGCACAATCCGCCAATTCTTTCAGTGCTTGCTGAACCGCCTTATCGTTCCTGTTAGCGCGAATAGATTGCAGTCTGGCAATTTGCGATTCGCGTACAGCTACATTGTCTATTTCAAGCACGTCGACCTGATCTTCTTCTTCATGGGCGTACTTGTTAACCCCAACAATTACATCTTCACCACGGTCTATTCGAGCTTGTTTTCGCGCAGCTGACTCCTCAATTCGTAATTTGGGCATGCCTGTTTCAATCGCTTTGGCCATGCCGCCCTGAGCATCAATTTCTGCTATCAGCGCGTGTGCACGATCGGCAATATCCTGGGTTAGCGATTCCATCATGTAAGAACCACCCCACGGGTCTATGACCTTAGTGATGCCGGTTTCTTCCTGAATAACGAGTTGTGTATTACGAGCAATACGCGACGCAAATTCACTGGGTAATGCAATGGCTTCATCGAGAGCATTGGTATGCAATGACTGAGTGCCGCCGAATACTGCGGCCATTGCTTCAATGGTAGTGCGAACAATATTGTTGTATGGGTCTTGCTCTGTGAGCGACCAACCGGACGTTTGCGAGTGTGTGCGTAACATGCTTGACTTGGGGTTTTCCGGATTAAACTCTGCGACAATTTCTGACCACAACAGGCGAGCCGCCCGCAGCTTGGCAATTTCCATATAGAAATTCATGCTGATGCCCCAGAAAAACGACAACCTCGGTGCGAAGTCATCGATCCCCAGGCCGGATGCAAGCGCTGTGCGAATATACTCTTTGCCATCGGCAAGTGTGTATGCCAACTCCAGGGCAGCATCCGCTCCCGCTTCCTGAATGTGATAGCCCGATATGGAAATAGTATTGAACTTGGGCAAGTTTGAAGAGCAATACGCAATGATGTCCCCAATGATTCGCATGGAAGGGGCTGGCGGATAAATATAGGTATTACGCACCATGAACTCTTTTAAAATATCGTTCTGGATAGTGCCTGACAGCGCATCCTGGCTAACGCCTTGCTCTTCAGCGGCCACAATGTAGCCGGCCAAAACCGGCAACACAGCGCCATTCATAGTCATGGAGACCGACACTTTGCCTAAGGGAATCTGATCGAACAGAATCTTCATGTCTTCAACAGAGTCTACCGCTACACCGGCTTTGCCAACATCACCTTCTACCCGCGGATGATCCGAGTCATACCCTCGGTGTGTTGCGAGATCAAAGGCCACGGACACACCCTGGCCGCCGCCGGCCAGCGCTTTGCGATAAAACGCGTTTGATTCTTCTGCTGTTGAGAAACCCGCGTATTGACGAATTGTCCAGGGCCGACCTGCATACATAGTGGCCTGTGGTCCGCGAATGTAGGGCGCCATTCCCGGCATGCTGTCAGGATGATCAACAGAACCCAGATCATCGGCCGTGTACAGCGGCTTGATATCAATCCCTTCTGGCGTATTCCAGGTCAGAGATTCAAGAGGTTTGCCACGCATTTGCTTCGCAGCAAGTTCTGTCCACTCCCTCAGCCGCTCAGATTGATTTTCGGGTGTGTCTGACATATTCAGGCTCCTTACTGCGTGGGTTTAATTGTGCTAATACCAGCGTTCTAAAGAACCGCGACGAACTGATCCACAGCTTTAAGCTTCCGAGCTCTTATGTCTGCAGGACTTTCCTCAACAATACTCACATCGGGCTTGATGTTAAACAAAGGCTGACCCTTGCTGATAATCACGCCATCGCCATCGACCAGCGCTCTTTCAACGGTGCCATCGAAAGGGGCATATACTTTGTTGAACATTTTCATCACTTCAACAATGTACAATGGGTCGCCTTCTTTGAAATGGTCTCCAGCCTTGACGAACTCCGGCATTCCCGGTGCTTCTCTGGCATAGAACATGCCGCCGCTGATAGCTAGAATTTCATTTGAACTTGCTACTGGCGGTGGCACCAGAACCAGACGCATCGCATCCTGAAGCTCTGCATTTTGCAGTCTTGTCGGTATATGAATACTCAAATCCGGTTTTACTTTCAATTCGAAAAAGCCCGTACTAACCGCGAGATAAGGCAGCAACTTCAGCAAATCCATTCCAGCCTGAAATCCAGCGTGAGCCGCTTGTATTTGTTGCCACACGGTTTTGCTTAACGCTTTTGGTTTGGTCTTCTGGTCAAGCAAATCTAATACTTCACCGTAATTACTCAAATTCATTTTAGCGCGTAGATCGTCATAGAAGGACAAGCCTTCCTGTAACAAGGCATGGTCGTGATCCCAGACCATATTTGCGGCTGCCCGACCCTCAGAGTGTTCCATGTTCAGGAAGCCGTATAAATCAATGAGCATACGCAATGGGTTATCCACCCAGCTTATCGTCTGACCCTTGGCTTTTTTGCCCGTTACATCAAATCGATGTTTGTTTGCCGACATCCACCCAGACAGAATATGCGGTTGTTCCAACAGTAACTGCAATGGGCGCAACAATAGAGTTTGCTTGCTTTGCAAGGCCAATGACATCGCAGCGCGCTGTTCCACAGAATCACATTTCGACAACTCATTATTGCTAATTGCTTGATAACATGCCGTTAAATCAATTTGATTCGCCGCATCTTTTAACAAACCCACCGCTGTCAAGTACGGCAATATGAACTGCGTTGTAGGCCTGGCATTGATGTTATTGCCAATAAACCAATGCACCAGGCCATAATGAAACTCAAGATTGGTGGCAAGGTCTTGACCGCGCAGTTTGGTACGGCAAAGGATGCTAGCTAGCTTTTCATAGCTGTCGGTGCGATCTTCACCATGAGTCAGAATCAAGGCTATATTACTGTCGTAGGCACCGGCCAGCGTGTACTTCATAAACACGTCGGTGTCCGGGTTATGCAAGCATATCCCCTGGTCATCGCGAATTTCGTCTTGCAGAGGGTCTGTCCAGGAGTGAACTACGCCGCCTGCATGCGGTGCTAAAGCCTGGTTGGTCGCATTGAGTCTGGCCTCAACGGAGGAATTCAAACGGCGAATTCGTTGCGGCTTGGGCAAACGTTGTTTGTGAAACGCCAGCAACACCATTGCTTCCACCAATGAATTCACTGTAAACCGTTCACTGTCATTGTCAGGATTAACGAAATCCATGGCATAGCAAAGTTCGGTGACTCTGTGTTCTACCTGAATTCGGGTATTCATCTCCATAAAGAAATGCTGATCACGGTCAACAATACATTCGAAAGTGGATACCGAATCCAGGCCAACCGCTTCGCCAAACCGTTCAGCTTCAGTTTCCATCGCGGCCAGTGTTTTTATGTCTTGCTGAAGTGTTTTCAACTCCGCAGCTGGTGCACCCGCAGCCGATGCCAGATTTACACTTTCCTCCAAGGTCTCCTTGGTCACCGACACTTCCAGCAGTTTTTGCTCATGCATTTGCAAAGAGCAGTCGCGTGCACCCAGCGACAAACTCCACTGACCATTACCGATAACCTGAATTTCCTGGTGTCTGGTGGTTTCGATATTCAATTCGATCAAAACGTTCTTGTTATCGCCAACACCAGTGGTCTTCACCTCATTGAGAATTTCACGCACGAAGCCCGGGGCATGGCTGGCCGCCTGCTTAATACGATCCTTGTCTGACTTACCTTTGTAAGCTGACGGTGCTTTTAGAATGCGCTGCCCTTTCCCACCACCGCCGCTTATGGCCTTAAGTCTGATGCGATTATTTGGATATCGGCTATACATCTTGGCAACTGATTTTTGTACTTGCTCGACCATTTCATCAATGGTGTAAATGTCTACGCCTTTCGCATAAGACGCTGCCAATACTGCATCGGCCTTATCCTCCAGACTGATATTGTCATCGTCCAGCATTTGCCCAGCGATCTTTAGCTTATGCTTCTTAACGAGGGCTTTTAGACCAGCGACATCTCTGTGTTTGCTCAGTAGCGTTAGTGCCGTGACATTATCGACGCCTGGAGTAACGCTCACTCCCACTGCGAGCGCTGTGCGCTTGGCCTCGTCTTTAAGGCCGGCATCGTGAACGGTTTTGGAACAAGGCCCTATGAATACCAAACCCGCGCGTTCCATTGCGCCAACCATTTCCTCATCTTCTGCCATAAACCCGTATCCGGCGAAGATTGAGTCGTAATCATTGGCTTTAGCGATAGCAATAATCTGGCCTATTCGTTGCAAACGCTCTTCGCGAGTAGCCCCAGTGTAATCGGGCACACGATGTACGCGTGAAGGATCAGCCATTACCCGTAATTCTGGCGCCAGCGCATTTCGATACACGATCGAATCTTTCTCTGACAAGAGTATGCCGAAATCCGTGATACCCATTTCAGCGAAAACATCCATCGTTTCTTTGCGGATTGGGCCGCGGCAAATGATCAATGGCTTGGCATTCTCGCAACTGAAACTGCGCACCCAGTCAGAATCCGCCTGAGATAGACGACGATCTTCATTAATTAATGGGTTATGCCGGTAATAATCCGGTTGGCTTTCGTTGCGTTTTTGCATGTTTGTTGTCGACTCTGTTGTGATCATCGCCACCCTTAATGGAATTCCCGCTGCACTGCTTGCAGCGGCTCAGGTGTGTAGTGACGAAGATGGAATTCCATATTTTCGGCTAGCACTTTTCGTAGATCCGAAGGCATAACAATTTGTGATATAGACCCAAGGCTAAGGCCTTCATTCGGGTTCATCAATTCCGCTTCATAGCGCTGAGTTAAAGCCGCTTCCTGATCCTTAACCCACTGAGCTATGTCGGCTTGCGCCTGGGCATCCGCTTTCTTGGCTGACGAGCCGTTCTTTCGTAATTGTTCAGCACGCTCTGCTGTCTTTTGTTTTGTCGCCGCACGAATGACTCTGAGCTCCTCTTTATAAACAAACTCGACGCCCGCTGGCCCCATCACTGCCGCTCTGGTAGACGGCAGTGCGATAACGAAATCTGCACCGGTAGGATAATTATTGTAAGAAGCATACGCACCGCCAAAAGCATTGCGCACAATGAGCAGGAACCTAGGTGTGCGCAAATCAATGATTGCATCCAGCATGGCACGACCCGCCTGCACAATTCCGCGCGACTCCTGATCTCTGCCGGGCAGAAAACCAGTGGTGTCTTCCATGAAGATCATTGGAATGTTGTAGAGATTGCAGAAGCGAATAAAGCGCGCGTTTTTGTAAGCTGCGTCAATGTCTATCTGGCCAGATGAAACTGCGCTGTTGTTACCCACAAAACCAACGACGTTGCCACCTAGACGACCCAGAGCTGTAACCGTATTGCGCGCACGATCCGGTTGCACTTCCATGAAATCGCCATGATCACAGATTTGCTGAATGATAATGCTGATATCTAGAGGCGTATTGAAACCGGTTGGTGAATTGAAGGCCTTTTTGAGCAACAGGTCGATGTCCCAGGTCTTGCGGCGAACCGGGTCTGACGTAGTCTGGAATCGTGCCAACTCTGAGTTGTTGTCCGGTAAGTAGCGTAACAAAGTGATTACGTGCTTGAGCGCACTCACCTCGTCTTCCACAACGAAATCGGTGACGCCGCTCTGGCTATGCACGGCGGGCCCACCCAATTCATCCGGCGTAACGTCCTCGCCGAGTACTGATTTAACCACTCCAGGGCCAGTTAATCCAAAGAAGGTATCGTTTGGCTGAATCAGAAAGCTACCTTGACGAGGCAAATAAGATCCACCACCCGCATTGAACCCAAACATGCACATGATGCTGGGCACAACGCCGGATATTTTTCGCAACGCAGTAAACGCCTCCGCATAGCCATCCAGTCCACCCACCCCGGCAGGCACATAGGCGCCGGCACTGTCATTCAAACCAATCAATGGTATCTTGCGCTTCGCAGCCAACTGGAACAAACGCGCCAACTTCTTACCATTGGTCGCATCCATAGAACCCGCGCGTACCGTAAAATCATGCCCATAAAGTGCTACGTCTCTGCCTTCAATATTGACGATCGCTGTCACCAGTGAGGCGCCGTCCAGATTTTCGCCCCAGTTTTGAAACAGCACCGTTGGTTCCTTGTCGCTAAGAACACTGATGCGTTCCCATATCGTCATACGTCCTTTTTGGTGTTGTTTGCGAATATTCGCCGTGCCTGCCGCGAGTCTCGGGCGTTGCTGTAACTCGAACCCGCTTTTTAGGTTTTCTTCATAAAGACCAGGGGCTTCACTAATTTGCCCGGGAACAGAAAAGTCTTGTTCCTGCTGTTCAGCAAACGGGTTTTCAATGGCTGGAATGATCTTGTCCGGTTTGGGCATAAATAAACCTATTTGTCGTTCGGCCGTTCAACTCTGAAAAATCTGTTGTACAGACGAGTCTGAGCAGTCCGCACTGAGCTACAATGCCGCCCTGTGCCGGGGCAGGCAAAGGCCTGGCCGATCGTGTGGTAAGTGGATGAATCAACTTTTCAAAAAACAGATTCCGTATTATAGCGAATCTTTGCACTGGTTTTTAGCCTTGGCGGACCATTCTCACGCGGTATGGCTGGACAGTAATGGCAGTGCAAGGGGTCGGTTTGACATTCTGGCCGCTGATCCTGAGCAGTGGCATACCTGTGATGATGATGATCCCCATGAGTTTATTCGCGCGCTAAGACAGTCGCTTCGCTCGGCAAAAATCACTGTCACGCCTGATATACCTTTCTGTGGTGGCTTGATTGGCTTGCTAGGCTACGAATTCGGCCTGCAATTGGTAGGCCTCCGTGAATCCAATTCGAATAGCCCGACGGCACCAACTGCAGAGGCGGGCTGGTTTAACTGGGCCATTGTCCAGGATCATCTCAAGAAAAATTGCACTTTTGTTAGCCTTTTGAGCGACAAGCAAAGCGAGAGCGTGCTCAACAACATTCTGTCTGCGAAACCGGAAGAGAAAGAAGCATTTCAGCTACAACAAGATATGCAAGCGAACCTGGATTGGCCACAATATCAATCCGCACTGGACTCCGTTAACGAGTACATTCTGGATGGAGATTGCTATCAGATTAATTTTTCAAAGCGCTATCAAGCACCTTTCATTGGAGACCCGCGTCAGCTCTACGCACAGCTGCGAGAAGCCACCAAGGCACCCTTCTCCGCTTATTTCTCTGGCAGCTCAGGTGATACATTAAGCCTTTCTCCAGAGCGCTTCGTTCGCTTAAGTGGTCGTGAGGTTATGACCCAGCCCATTAAGGGCACTTCCGCACGTGATTCAGACCCAAAGACAGATCAAGCCAACGCTGACCAGCTGCGTAACAGCAGCAAAGACAAGGCCGAGAACCTAATGATTGTTGACTTGCTGCGCAATGACTTTGGCAGGGTCTGTGTGCCAGGCAGCATCGCGGTTCCTGAACTGTTTGAGCTACAATCGTTCGCAATGGTTCATCATCTTGTCAGCACAATTACTGGCAAGCTGGACGAAGATAAAGATGCACTTGATCTATTGGCCGCCGTCTTTCCGGGAGGATCTATAACCGGCGCACCCAAACACCGCGCGATGCAAATAATCCAGGAGCTTGAACCCAACGAAAGAGATGTATATTGCGGTTCGATTTTTTATTTAAGTGCAGATGGAAACCTGGATAGCAACATACTGATTCGGTCTTTGCTGTGCAGGAATCAACATGTCTACTGCTGGGGTGGCGGTGGCATTGTTCTTGATTCTACTGCAGAGTCTGAATGGCAGGAAATTGATAATAAGATTGGTCGATTGCTTAGTGTATTGCGGAATGACTGAGTGCCGTCGTTAATTTACACAGCTCCACTTTGGCACATAGGCATTGAATTGATTTTTGGTCGGCGGGACTGTGTGAGGGAGGGACCCCGAGTACAAGCCCCCATGGATGCGTTTAAAGCTGGCCCCGCGAGGGCAGCGAGTGCTTTGGGTCCGGCGTGTCCCGCTGACCAATACTCAATTCAATGCCTGTGTAGTTCGCGGACAACACCTAGCTTGTAACTTCTATACTGGCTTTGAGAAACTCGGCGCATAATTCGTCATAACCATCCACCGCCGGAAATTGAGGAAACTCCTGGCGCACATTGTCAGGGGCGGAAAACAGTATCCCAGCCTCAGCCTGAGAAAGCATGGTCGTGTCATTGTACGAATCACCCGCTGCAATAACGCGGTAATGAAGCCCTTGAAACGCCATTACCGCTTGCCGCTTGGGGTCACTCTGACGCAAATGAAAATCCGTAACCTTACCCGAATCATCAATGTCCAAGCGATGACAAAGTAATGTAGGCCACCCCAGCTGGCGCATCAATGGTTTGGCAAACTCATAAAAAGTATCAGACAGAATCACCAGTTGAAATCGCTCGCGCAACCATTCAACAAACTCAATCGCGCCGGGCAAAGGCGCCAGACCTCCAATCACTTCCTGCAAATCGTGATAGCCCAGTTGGTGCTTCTCAAGCAAACCAAGACGCTGCCTCATAAGCTGGGTGTAGTCCGGAATATCACGGGTCGTCGCCCTAAGCTCTTCAATCCCGGTTCGTTCGGCCAGTCCTATCCATATCTCCGGAACCAGTACACCTTCCAAATCCAGACATGCAATTTCCATACTTCAAGGTTCCACCCAAAACCACGCAGTGTAGCCAGGTGCCCGGCCATATTTAAGTGGTTTATGGATTTTATTGTGTATTGCTAGAAGCTATACAATCAGGGAGTTTATCCGAGACACTTGATCACTCTCAAACAATGGTGATGTCACCAGTTGAATGTAGCGCTGTACTGCAGCATTAGCGTCTTCGCGCGTATTGAATGGTCCTTCGGGAGCGCGCTCTCTGCTGAGAAAATACCAGTAGTTGTTGATATACACGGTTCTAGGAGAACGGAAATAACTCTTGTCAGTGTTGCGGCTTATGTTCGCTTCACTGTTGATGGCGTCGACCGATGGCGTCGGCATAACTCTGGCCCGGAGAATATTAACTCTCTCACTATGCCATATATGCTTTCAGTTCAGCAACTTAAGATGATTAATTAATGTGAATGCTTAAAAATTAAACTAGCTCTTACATTTGCGGCAGTTCAATTTCCTTAAACAGCTCGTCAACTTCGCTCTTTGTGTGACGATCGCAAGCCTCGGTCACCACCTCTTGAGTGAGATGCGGCGCAAATTTTTCTATAAAATCGTACATGAAACCACGAAGAAAGGTACCACGCCGGAACCCAATGCGGGTCACACTGGAGCCAAACAGATGTGACGCTTCCAGGGCTACCAAATCGGAATCCAGTTCTGGCTCGTAGGCCATGTGCGCGACAATGCCTATGCCCAAGCCTAATCTCACGTAGGTCTTGATCACGTCGGCGTCTGTGGCCGTGAACACCACTCTAGGCGCAAGGCCGTGATTGACGAAGGCATCATCCAGTTTTGAGCGACCAGTAAAGCCAAACACATAGGTAACCAGTGGCTGGTCTGCAAGATCCTGAATGCTTAGCTTGGAAACCTGTGCCAGCGGATGATCTTTGGGTACCACTACGCAGCGGTTCCAACGGTAGCACGGCATCATAATCAGGTCGCTGAATAGTTCCATAGCTTCTGTTGCAATGGCAAAATCGACCGAGCCGTCTGCAGCGAGTTCGGCGATCTGCATGGGTGTGCCCTGATGCATATGTAATGCCACGTCGGGATACCTGTCTATGAATGAGGTGATGGTGGCTGGCAGAGCGTAACGGGCCTGTGTGTGGGTTGTTGCGATTGATAAACTGCCTTTTTCTTCGTTGCTGTACTCCTGGGCGACTTGTTTAATACTGTCGATTTTTCTAAGCACTTCACCGGCAGCTTGAAGTACAGCTTCGCCGGCTGGCGTGACATGAGTGAGGTGCTTGCCACTGCGTGCGAAAACTTCTATGCCTAATTCGTCTTCTAATAAACGTATTTGTTTGCTGATGCCGGGCTGGGATGTGTAGAGGCTTTGGGCGGTGGCCGATACATTGAGATCATGGTGGGCAACTTCCCAGATGTACTTGAGCTGCTGTAATTTCATGATTACTCCTCGGCACCCGTCCTGACGCCTTATATCCAAGTAGAATAAGAAACCTGCTATCTATTCTTTTACAGAATACTTGGAAATGCAATAGTTTTGTGTCGGATCTTAACCGACGATGGCTTTCTGACCTACGTGCCACAACAGGTACATTCGTTGGTTCAATACTGCTATTCGTTCGCTATGCCGTGGGGCACGTGGCCAGTCGCAACGTGCTCGCTGGCCAAATCACAATGGCCTTGCTGATCATCAAAGAACACATCAGCACCATATGCGCGAAGAAACTCGGCTTTTGGCATTCCACCAAGGAACAAGGACTCATCAATTCGAATATTCCATGCTCTTAAGGTGCGTATCACTCGCTCATGTGCCGGGGCGGAGCGGGCAGTAAATAGTGCGGTACGTATCGGACAGTCGTCTCTGGAAAATTCGCCTTGAAGCACCTGTAAGGCGGATAGGAACTCCCTGAATGGGCCACCGCTCAGAGGGGTTCGGGCGGATTGCTGTTCGCTTTCTGCGAAAGCCTGAAGGCCTTCTTGCTTGAAGACTCGCTCTGCCTCGTCCGAAAACAACACAGCGTCGCCATCGAAGGCGAAACGCAGAGTTTCGCTGTCGGTAGTACGGGTACCTTTGGTGAGCAAAGTGGCGGCGGCTATGCCTTGGTCGAGTGCGTCGCGTACGTCGTCGGCATCAGTCGATAGAAAAAGGTGTGAGCCAAAGGCGGCCACGTAGCGGTGTGGGCTTTCGCCGCTGCAAAAGGCAGCGCGGGATATATCCAGTTCATAGTGCTGTATGGAATTGAATACGCGCAAACCGGTGTCGGCACTGTTTCTGGAAAGTAATATGATTTCGACTCTGTCTTCACCATCCAGTGCTTGATTGATCTTAAGTAGCTTTTGCACCAGTGGGAATGCTTCACCTGGCCTTAGCGGTGTATCTTCATTGTCGATCTGGTATCGGCTGTAGGCTTCCAGCCCTTTTTCTGTGTAGACGGCATGGCTATCGCTCAAATCAAACAGTGCGCGCGATGAGATTGCAACGGTGAGTTTTTTTTTGGCTGTGTCTACCATAAACAGGCCTCTGAGCGTTCGCTAAGTGTGGCATGCTATGCAGAAGATGCCAACCCGGAGCGCTGTGTGCAATGCTATCGGCCCTTGTTAACGAAAAGGTGCAGACCTTGCTTGACACTGAGATCGACTCAGTACGCATTTTTGCATCCAGCGATTTCAATAAGGCCTACCGTGTGCAGATGGCCGATAAGCGCGAGATCTTTTTGAAGGTGAGTAAACAATGCCCGGCAGATTATTTTGCGGGCGAGGCCCTGGGCTTAGACCAACTGAGAAAAACCGCAGCTCTTAGGATTCCAGAGTGTTACGCGCACGATGAGGATTTCATTGCGATCGAATGGTTGGCGCCGGCTCATCAAAAACCTGGCTTTGATGCCAAGCTCGCTAAGGGGTTGGCGGTGATGCATTCGTTTGAGTCTGAGAAATTTGGTTTTGCTCAAAACACTTATTGCGGCGCAAGCGTGCAGAAAAATGGATGGAATGAAAATGGTTATGCGTTTTTCGCCGACTGCCGACTGTTGCCACAGGCAAAAAGAGCGTTTGATTCGGGTTTTCTCGATAATAGCCAGAGAAAGTCTGTAGAAGGTCTTTGTTCGCGGCTGCCTGAGCTTATCCCCAAACAAGCACCGGCGCTATTGCATGGTGATCTTTGGCACGGCAACGTATTGTGTACGAAGAACCATGTACCAGCACTAATTGACCCGGCTTGTTATTACGGATGGCCGGAAGCCGATTTGGCGATGATGCAGTTGTTTGGGGGATTTAATTCGCGATTGTTCGTGTCCTATGAGGAAATCAAACCCCTACCAAGTGGTTTTGCTGAACGTTGCTCGCTATACAATTTGTATCACCTATTGAATCATCTGAACCTGTTTGGGCGCGCGTACCTAGATGATGTTAATAATATCTTGCAGCGGTTTGCCTAAGAAGTGTTTTGCGTTAATAGCGAGAAACGCTCTCTAAAGGGAAATAGACCGAACACGCCGCCGGTGTGCATAAACACCAAATCTTCAGGGTCATCAAAACGCCCCGCCGCAATTTCATTTAACAATCCGTGAAATGCTTTACCGGTATAAACAGGATCAAACACAATGCCTTCACTTTTGCTGACGTCGGCTATGGTCTCCAATACGTCATCGCTGGCTCTGGCATACCCCTCGCCAACGTGACCGTCGAGAATATTGATGTCCAGCGCATTAACATCAATGCCACTGTGATACTTCGCTTCCCACTGGTTTAAGTCATCACGGATCTTTTTGCTAAACCAGTTTCGGTCATCACACACATTAATACCCCACACTTTTGCTCCCAAGCCAAATGCATGCGCGCCAACCATAAGACCACTCTGAGTACCACCTGAACCACTGGCTGTTACAATATGCGCAGGATTGATTGAGTGGATATCAAAATCAGTGGCCAGTTCAGCCGCGGCCGCTACATAACCCCACAGGCCAGTGGCATCACTTGCTCCAATGGGAATGCAATACGTGGAGAGACCGTGTTGCTGATACTCAGCAACAATCTCATTTTCTATCGCTTTAGCATTTTTCGCTAATTCTCTGGCTGCTACGTAGGTGATCCTGGCGCCTGCCAACTGGTCCAGCAACAAATTTCCGTCAGCGGGTTCATCGGGCTCTGAGGGACTGCGTAGAACTAGATGACATTGCAGCCCTAGCTGCGCGCATAGCAGAGCAGTTGTCCGGCAATGATTGCTCTGCAAGCCCCCATAGGTCAGTACCACGTCTGCGTTTTGTCTCTTCGCTTCCGCCAGACAAAACTCCAATTTTCGGATCTTGTTGCCGCTAGACGTAGAATGAGTTAGATCGTCACGTTTTAGCCAAATTAGCGGCAAGCCCCTGGTCAGGCAAAACCGGTGCATTGGCGTCAGCGGTGTTGGCGTTTGTGCAAGCCTAAGCCGGTGTGGAAAAACCAGCCCGATTGACGTTACTGATCGGTGATTGATTTCAAGGTACCTTTTGGCAGTACCGCGTGCACGGCTGCTTTTTGAAACTTGAGTTCAACGTTGTCGGCAACTTTAATGGTAGTGTATGGATCATCCAGACCGGTCACCTTTCCAAGCATGCCTGAGGACATCACCACTTCATCACCTTTTTTCAGCGCAGACACCATACTTTCATGTTCTTTTTGCCGCTTTCGCTGAGGTCTGATGGCAATGAAATAGAACAGCACGAATATGCCAATCAGCATTACGAACTGAATCATGCCGGCGTTAGGTGGCGGGCCCTGGGTGGCGGCTTGCGCCGCGGCTTCCGGAATGAAAAAGCTCATACTAATTTTCCTGTGTAGTGCATTGTGTGGGGAGCATGATCGGAGAAACGCTCATCTTTGTAAATATCCGCTCGTTTGATTTTTTTCAACAGATTGGGGGTCACCAGTTGATAATCCAGTCGCCAACCTACGTTTTTAGCCCAAGCCTGGCCTCTGTTTGACCACCAAGTGTATTGCTCGGCCTCTTTATTGACCGCTCGAAAAGAATCAACCCAACCTTGTTCGGTGAACATTCGGTCTAGCCACTCGCGCTCTACGGGAAGAAAGCCGGAGTTTTTTTGATTGGGCTTCCAGTTCTTAAGGTCAATTTCCTTGTGGCAGATATTCCAGTCTGCGCAGATGACTGCGTAGCGACCACTGTCCATTAAAGCTTGCATTACTGGTTCTAGATCTGCCATCAATTTCAGTTTAAGAGCGAGCCTCTCTTCACCACTGGTACCCGATGGCATATACAGAGAGACGATAGACCAGTCTTTATAGTCGGCTTGCAGCCAGCGACCTTCATTGTCAGACAGCGCTATGCCTAACTTCGTGGTGATTTGTTCTGGCGCGCGCGTGCTGTAGAGCGCCGTTCCGCTATAGCCCTTTTTTATCGCATCGTGATAGAAACAGTGATATCCCTTTGGATGGAAAATCTCATCGCTAAGCTGGTCGATTTGTGCTTTGGTCTCCTGGATGCAAACAACATCGGCTTTCTCGTTCGCCAACCAATCAAATACGCCTTTTTTAGCAGCGGAGCGAATACCATTGGCATTCAAGGTAATAACTTTCATCAGACGTCCGACCTTTTAATTAACCTTCAAAATTTTCTGTTGTTTCTACATTGAGTGGCTTTCGTCTCTCCAGCACAGTGAAACTGGTTTGCGCTTTTGCAAGCAACAAATCGTTTTGAAACACTTCTGCTTCACAGTGCAGCAACTTGTTTCCACGCTTTAATATTCGGCTTTTGGCAGTTATCCGTCCTTCGCCAACAGCATTCATGTACGCAATAGACATACTTGTTGTTGGTGCAAATTGTGCCTGCGAAAGCACGGAAAACGCAGCGGCACCGCAAGCCGAATCCAGCAGCGTAGCAATTGCCCCACCATGCACGATGTGCGCGGAATTCAGATGCTCTGGCTTCAGGTCCAGATACAACACCGCCTGCCCTTCTTCCATGCTTTCAATTTGCACACCTACAAGTCTGTTGAAACCCTTCAATCGGTTTTCGATTTTCACGCTTGTTCAAGCCTCTGCTTCTTCACCACGAATCAAGCCCGCTACCTTTGCCAACAGCTCATTGTTTGTGACGTACATGGTAGGAGAGACGCGATCAACATGTTGGCTTCTATGGTTCCTTATCTGTGCCGCCACCTCTTCTGGCGTACCAATCACGCCTATCGTGTGCAGCATCTCGTCACTAATCAGTCCGCCCATGGCCTGCCATTTACCCTGCTTGGATAAATCGCGTAATTGCGGCTGGAGGTCACCCCAACCGCAGTGGTCTAGCACGGGTTTGTATGCCGGTGTTGATCCATAGAAAGCAATCTGGTTTCTAACCAGTGCTTTGGCATTCTCGAACTCTTCTTCTGTTTCACCGGTTGCCACCATAAACTGGCAGGATATATCGAAGTTCTCTCGGGTCTTGCCGGCTTTTTCCCAGCCGCGCTGCAAAGCAGGTACCGTATGTGCGTCGATGAACCCTGGCGTGTTCAGCGGGTGCAGCAATATGCCGTCGCCGACTTCACCAGCCACTTCGCACATCAGCTCACCGATAGCCGCCAAATACACCTTTGGGTCGCCATAAGGATTGGGGCCGGGATTGAAAACAGGTGTCATCATTGTGTGCGTATAGAATTCGCCTTCAAAACTCAAGCGTTCACCGGTTGCCCAGCAAGACCAGATCGCGCGCATGGCTTGAACCAATTCGCGCATGCGTGCCGCTGGCCTTGACCACGGCATACTGTATCGGCGCTCTATATGCGGTTTTATTTGTGATCCCAAGCCCAGAGTGAACCGGCCTTTTGACATCAGATTTAAATCGTAACCCAGGTTTGCGAGAATCATTGGATTGCGTGCAAATGCGACGGCAATCGCCGTTATCAGTTCAATTTTATCTGTACTTTCAGAGGCTACAGCCAACGGCAGAAACGGATCGTGCTGACCTTCGAAGGTGTACACTCCATCCAGCCCCAGATGCTCCAGATCGGCGGCGAACGGACCGGCCTCCGAAGGGTTCTGGGTGAGCATTGATGCATCAATTTTCATTGGTTTTCCTGTTTAAAGTGGATTGTGTTGACAGTGGTGCAAGCGCTATCTCGTCTTGTGTCACACTCAGAACGTGGTTAGCCGGAATGTGTTGCGTCATGCTTGCGTGCAATGAAAACACCTTACTCAAGTTTTCAAGATGCTGACTGACCACGCTGTACGCTTGTTTCATTTCTTGCTGCGCCCAATAAGCTTGCACATTTCTTAATTACCCACCATTTCCTCGCTCAAAGACCAAAGCTGCGCAGCCGCTTTATCGTCCAGAGCCCACGGCTTGGGCGTCTTTGCCCGGCAGTTATAGAAGTAATCTCCTGAGTGCTGAGCCACATCATCAGAATCGGCTAAGTAAATGCTGGATTCCGCGCCACGCTCAGCCGTGCGAAAAAACGGTTTCATCATGGCCATAATTGATTTTCCAAGCCAGCCATTATTTGTTCCCAAACCCGTTGCAACCGCGCCCGGGTGGCAGCAATTCACCGTGACTCCGCTGGAATCAAGCCGCTTAGCAAGTTCTCTGGTAAATAGCATATTGGCAAGCTTGGAATGACCATAAACTTTCATTGAAGCGAAACCCGTTTCAAAGTTTGGGTCTTCAAAATTAATTCCCTTCACAAATGCATGCGCACCTGAAGCCACAATCACAATTCTTGCTGGCGTATGCACTTTCATATGCTCAAGCAATAAGTTGGTTAGCAGAAATGGTGCAAGATGATTAACTGCAAACATCTCTTCATACCCGTCGACCGTCAGGCGTCGCGCCATATTAGTTACTCCGGCATTGCTGATCAGGCAATCAAGCGGCCGTCCTGCTTGCAGGAACTGCGCCGCTAAGTCGCGCACATTAGCAAGAACGGACAAATCCGCCGCTAAGCCATGAATATCCTGGTGCGTAACCTCTGCCTTGACGGCTGCCACACATTCGGCGAGTTTTTCAGCATTGCGGCCATGCAGATAGACGGCATAATCCCTGCGCGCCAACTCAACAGCGGTCGCCAAACCAATGCCATTTGTTGCCCCTGTTATTAGGCACACTTTTCTATCGTTCATCATCAAACCTCAGCAAAACAATCACCTTTTATCTGATCATCGTCAAAAAATCACACAATTTGTGTGCCGTATAAACATTTTGTTCAAAATACCAGCACAATCACCAAATCTCCAACTTTCAAAAAACCAAAACCTGTTGCAAACTAACTACTTACGAGATGTTTCGCGCACCTTACATGAATTATCAATGCTAACCACCTCACTTTGATTAAGCATGAGTAAACGAACACCCTTGCCAATTGACACAGAGTCGAAGTTCGCCGTGGGTGAATTGATCGAACACAATTTGCTTGGCTATAGAGGGGTTATCTTTGATGTTGATCCCGAGTTTATGCACAGTGATGAGTGGTATGAGCACAGAGCGCTAAGCCGCCCACCACTCGATGAGCCCTGGTACCACGTTCTGGTACACAATGGCGTGCAATCCACTTATGTTGCGCAGCGCAATCTTCGCCGCAGCCCAGATGTAAAGCAAATTAATCACCCCGCTCTAGGTGAATACTTTCAATCCTTCGATGGTACGCAATACGCTTCTTTCAATAAAGCTGGTTAAAAG
This sequence comes from Pseudomonadota bacterium, assembly GCA_039111475.1. Classification (GTDB taxonomy): domain Bacteria; phylum Pseudomonadota; class Gammaproteobacteria; order Pseudomonadales; family JAUIET01; genus JAUIET01. The sequence goes on from JBCCIP010000016.1 coordinate 78,150, forward strand.
CCAGTTCTATAACCCCGCATTAATAATATCCAACACATCGTCATGATGTGTTTTGGTTTTCACTTTTTCCATTATGTATTTCAAGCGCCCATCTTTACCAATAATGAAACTCATGCGGTTAACGCCCATGTACTCACGGCCCATAAACTTCTTTAGTCCCCAAACGCCATACTTATCCGCGACCTTGTGGTCTTCATCTGACAACAGCGTAAAATTCAGATCGTGTTTGTCAGTAAAGCTAGTCAGCTTTTTAACGGGGTCAGGACTTAAGCCAAGCACAACAGTTTTCGCTTTCGCAAATTCACTTTTGTAATCGCGAATCGCACATGCTTGCGTAGTGCACCCTGGCGTCAGTGCTTTTGGGTAAAAATACATAACCACATTCTTTTTATTGCGAAAGTCTTTTAATGATACGGTTTTGCCGTTTTGGTCTTTCAGGCTAAATGCCGGAGCAAGATTGCCGATTTTGGGTAAAGCCATATTGGTGTCTCCTGTCAGGTTTCTTCAGCAAGCGTTTCGACGCTTACTTGAGTGTTTTCACTTATGAGGTTTTCTTGACCCAGGTTTTCTAGATCTGCACTGCTATTACGGTCTTGCGCGCCGGTTGGGATCTGTCGCTTTGTTTTTGCGCCCAGTTTCTCCAATTCCCTTGTGCGATTAACCAAATTGCCTTTGCCTTGCGAAAAACGCTTCATCATCGTGTCAAATGAGCCGTTGGCCTTTTCAAGCTGCCGCCCCATATCGATCATAGACTCAAGTACGAGGGCAAACTGGTCATGCAGACCACCCGCCAAGCGTGCGATTTTCTCAGCGTTTTTATTTTGGTCATCATACCGCCACAGATTTTGCACCGTTCGCAAAGTTGCAAGTAGTGTGGTTGGGCTGACAACAATAATATTGCGGTCATAGGCTTCCTGGAACAGGGCCTGGTCGTGCTCAAACACCAGTAGAAAGGCTGGTTCAATAGGTACGAACACAAACACAAAATCCAGGGTTCTGACGCCTTCAAGGCTGGAGTAGTCTTTTATACTTAAGCTTTTAACGTGCCTGCGCATGGATTGGATATGGGCTTGCAAGGCAAATTCTTTTTGAGCTTCATCATCTTCCGCGCAGTAGCGATCGTAATCCATCAGTGAAACTTTGGAGTCAATGACTAAATCTCGGGCATCTGGCAAATGCACTATGACGTCGGGCAGGCGGCGCTGGCCATCCTCCGCACTGAAACTTTTTTGCAGCTCGTATTCCCGACCTTTCTTCAAGCCCGAATCTTCAAGAACCCGTTCCAGAACCAGCTCGCCCCAATTCCCTTGCAGCTTATTGTCGCCCTTCAAGGCCTTGGTAAGGTTAAGCGCATCAGCGCTCATCTGCTGATTCAGCTCTTTTAAGGAATTAACCTCGTGCAGCAACGACACCCTTTCGCGCGTTTCCTTATCGTAAACGTCTTCCACTTTTTTTCGAAAACCGGTGAGTTGCTCCCTCAGTGGGTTCAAGGTGGTTTCCAGCGACTGCTTACTGCGTTTTATCAGTTTGTCGCTTTTGTCTTCGAATATACGATTGGCAAGAACCTCAAATTCTTTGCTCAAACGTTCTTTGGCATCCTCCAATATTTTTAGTTTTTCTACCGCCGCTTTTCGTTCCTCTGTTAAACGCACAGTAAGCGCGGACAATTCGCTCTGACTGATACCAAGCTCAGTTCTATGCCCTTCCAACTGCTTGTCCATCTTTTCCAGCCTGGCCTGCAGTATTGGCAACTGCTTTGTTTGCTCTTGGGCAACATCACGTTCGTTAAGCGCGTTGTGGTAAGCTGCCTGTGCGTCTTGCAGGCGGTCTTCCAGCGCGTCAGCCCTACGCCGCGCAACGCCCAGCTGCTCAGTTAAGTGCGCGCTGCGCGTTGCAAAATCCTGGCCCTGTATTTCCAGCGTATGCTGCAGTTCGGTACGTTGCTGCTTATGCTCGATCTGCTCAATTTGCGCTGCAATATTCCGTGCGCCGCCACGTTTGTTGATGAATATCAATGCGCCCAACACAGAAATAAACAATACAAGCGCAATCGCAGTGATCCATATCAGACTGATGGCGCTCAGTGAATCTGCAAATTGAATTGCTCGGATATTCCATTGCTGAAGTATTTGCGTCATCGGCAATGTCTCACTTATCAGTTCTCGGTCGCTTGAATGACATGACTTCATTTCTGGTGGGGAATACGCCGCTCTTGCGGTCTTGGTAGTAATATTTTAGGGCCGATGTCACCACTGGAAATGCCAACTCCGACCACGGAATGTCTTCTTCCTCATACAATCCCACTTCCAGACTTTCTGGGCCAGCCGCATAGTCTTCTTTGCTCATTTCAGCGCGGAAAAACATATAGATTTGATTGATATAAGGCAGATCAAACAAACAATACAGACTGCGCTCAGCAACGGTTGCTCTTGCCTCTTCCCAGGTCTCTCGGCTCGCGCCGTCGGCAGCCGATTCACCATTTTCCAGAAAGCCTGCGGGAATCGTCCAATACCCTTTTCTGGGCTCAATGGCACGTTTGCACAACAACACTTTGCGTCCCAGCGTTGGCAAGACGCCTACGATAACCCGTGGGTTCTCATAATGAATATGGTGGCAATTGTTGCAAACATATCGTTCCCTATCGTCGTCCGGCGGAATTCTCAAACTAACCGAATGGCCACACTGGCTGCAGAAATTCACTGGCTGATGCTCCTGTACTGACCGCTGAAAAACACCAGTGGCTTTGCATCCGCGCGGCTGTCGAATTCAAGTACTCGCCCGATCAAAATTGTGTGATCCCCACCTTCTACCCGCTCCTGAATAAAACACTCAAAACTGGCTATCACGTTATTTAGCACAGCACAACCGGACTTCCCAATGCGGTAGTGATCTTCCTGAAGCGCATGGTCGCCTTTCTTTGCGTAAAGACGAGACAAATCTTCCTGATCATCGGCTAGCACGTTGACCGTATATTGCGTGCTGGCCTGAAAAGCCTCCCAACATTCGGAATCATTTTGCAGACTCCACAACAACAGGGCTGGGCTCAGCGACAAAGAGGCAAAGGAATTAACAGTCATTCCAAAGGGTGGATAACCATCAGGGTTGGCAGTAATCACAGTAACCCCGGTAGGAAACTGCCCAAATGCATTTCGCAATTCAATTATATTGTCCGTCATCATCCTTTACTCATTAACTCTGCCATTTTTGCACAGCGTGTTGATCATCGTCTCTCGCAGATACCCAGTAGGATTCTCCTGAATCAAGAGTCTCCTTCTTCCAAAAAGGCGCTTCCGTTTTGAGATAATCCATAATAAAACCACAACCATCAAAAGCGGATTGTCTATGTGCACTGGCCACACCCACGTAGACAATCTGATCCCCGGGGCTTAATCGACCTATTCGATGTATAACGCTGATGCCAAGCAGGGACCAGCGCTGACCTGCGCGCTGCACAACGTCTTGAATGCTGCGCTCGGTCATACCGGGGTAATGCTCAAGCTCCATGCTCTTTAAGGCATTTTCAGTTGCATTGTCCCGAACAACACCGACGAAATTGGCGATCGCACCTATGCCATTAGAGAGTTTCAGTAACCGTTGATTTTCAATATCAACTGAAAAATCATTTTCGCTAACTCGTACTTGAGCTGTCACTAATCAGCCCCCAGTGACTGGCGGAAAGAATGCGAGTTCATCACCTGATTGCACGCGTGCGGAGTCGTCCACTACGGATTGATTAACGGCAATGCGAACATCCGCAGATTCTAGTGCACGCCAATTCTCATCGTGTGTTGCTATAAGAATTCGACGCACAATTGCCACTGTTGGCGTTTCGTCAATTGCTGACAAGTCAAATTGAAATTGCGATGAGCCAAGCGCTTCACGCAGGCTCGCAAACAATCGAACTGTGATTGCAGAGTCACCTGCAGCGGCACCTGATTGATTCACCTAATTCTCTCGCTTCCAGTGCCCACTGTGGCCACCACTCTTCTCTAGTAGTTGGACTGCTTCGATTTGCATGCCTTTATCAACCGCTTTGCACATGTCATAGATAGTCAGTGCCGCAACAGAAGCAGCCGTCAGCGCCTCCATTTCTACGCCCGTCTTGCCATCAACCCTACAACAACTCGTGATGCGAACAGTGTCGCTAGCCTCCAACAATTCGAAATTGACACTAACCGATGTCAGCGGCAAAGGATGGCACAGAGGAATTAGATCACTGCACTTTTTTGCACCTTGAATAGCGGCGATTCGAGCAACCGCTAACACATCGCCCTTTTTGTGTCCGCCATTGGCAATCATAGCCAATGTTTCGCTTTGCATGTGCACATCAGCGCTGGCACGCGCTTCGCGCCGACTCACCGGCTTGTCGCCCACGTCCACCATATGAGCATTGCCATAGTCATCAAAATGAGTAAAGTCGTTCATAGCCCTACCTTAAACCATTTGCGGAGCATCGTCTCCCCGATAGGAATCAGGAAGGGTTTTATCGGGCAAATCCACATCATTCGTTTGGTACCAGTACAGCCCATCCGCGCGTAATTCTCGTTGCAATAGGCCGCGTTGCATCAATAGGTGCAAATGCGCCAGACATTCACCCTGAGCCATGCCCAGCTGACTGTCATCCAGAGTCCGCTTGAAGATAACTGGCAGTAATTCAGGCAGGGTCTTGGCAGTTACACAGGCCTGCTGCAAAGCCAGCATATGGTCTTCATGATGTGAAACTAGCTGCTGTACGCGCTCATGCAGCCCATAAAATGGTCGATTGTGTGATGGCAGTACTAAGGTGTCTTCGGGTAGAACCAGAAATTCCTTAAGCGTTCTTATCCAGTCAGCCAATGGGTTAGCTTCTGGCTCCATAGGCATCACGCTTACGTTGGAGGTGATACTGGCAATGATCTGATCACCTGATAGCAAAACTCCAATTTCGTCGCAATAGAGACAAGCATGTTCTGGCGAGTGTCCCTCACCAATCATTACTTTCCAGTCTCGGCCACCAATGCTCAACACATCACCGGCCCGCATTCTGTTATAGGCCATCGGTAAGGGTTCGACCATATGCGACATACGAAATTTACTGTTTCTTGCCGCTTCAATGCGTTGTTCTGAACTGGCGTTGCGCCGCATATACTGCTCGGTTGTCCAACTTAAACCATCGGGTATCCCGTACATCACTCTAGCTGCATAGAACTCTGCTCGCGTCATGTGCAAGCGGGCAGCAAATTTCTCGCATAACCAGCCTGATTGACCAACATGATCGGGGTGCATGTGAGTTACCACCACACGACTGACTGAATTAACGTTTAATTCGCCGTCAAATATCTGCTGCCAGTGTTTCTGTATGTCGTTGCTGCGCATGCCCGTATCAACGATCACCCAGCTATCACCGTCTTCCAGTAAGTAAAGATTTATGTGATCCAAGGCAAGAGGTAGCGGCATTCGTAGCCAAAAAACACCTGCGGACACTGGCATAACCGTGCCAAATTCAGGGATAGTGTCGAATGGAAAGCGAAGCGTATTCAAAAGCGGTCTGTCCTCGGGCCGGGCCTATTATCGCTCATTTTGTGGTCCGCAGCCTATTGCGAATCCTTCATTGCATTCCGCATCGAATGATGATCTGGCGCTGCGGCTCATAGCCAATTTCAAGCAGCAGGGGTTTTGGATTCAGTCGTCCTGACATGTGCATCTCTGCTTCTGCAAATTCACGTCGTCGCTTTTCGAAACCAACAAATAGCAGAATGTTTTCAGTAGCAAAACAGGATGTACCGCAGGTATTAACTGTTTTTTCGGATATGCTCGACGGCCTGGTAAGCAAACGTCATGGCGGATGCGATAGTCGCGCCTGCGCCAGGGTAAGAGTCGCCGAATACCGCACCGGAGCAATTACCGGTCGCGTAAAGTCCGCTGATTAATCCTCCTTGGTTGTCGAATACTTGGGCGTTCTCATCACACTTCAGGCCGCCTTTGGTGCTCAAGTCGCCCGGATAGATTCGAAGCGCGTAGTACGGCCCCTTGCTGAGTGGTGCAAGACTTGGGTTGGGTGTAACGCGCGGGTCGGCATAATAGCGATCGTGCAAACTTTCGCCACGCAGGAAATCCCTGTCATGCCCGTCTACGGCAAACTTATTGAACCGCCGCACAGTTTGCTCAAGATTCACCGCATTTATGTGCAGTTTTCCAGCGAGCTCCTTCAGCGTTCCAGCCTTGACCAGAAAGTTATCATTTAGCAGATCGGCTTCCAGGGCAGAATCAGGCTGTGCCTTTGCCGGCCCAATCGGGCCAACCGGGTATCGCTGCCGATAGTTGGCATCAATAATCATGAAGCATGGCAAGCAGTTTCCTTCTCTGGCGTGCACTTGCAACTGAATTTTGGTTAGCTCTTCGTAAGGCTTTGCTTCATTTACAAAGCGTCGGCCATCCGAGTTGACGAAAATACTCCCTGGCATGGACTTGCCTGAAATCAGAGCTTCTGCAACACCGTCTGGCCGAATATAGGTAGGCGTCCACCAGGCGCAGTGCATATGCTCAAATGCAGCTCCAATGCGAGCGCCTAACGCCACCGCATCGCCAGTGTCTCCGTCCGAGGCAGCTGTCCAGTCACCAGTCACGAACTTGTATTGGTAGTTCTGGCGTAGCTTGGTATTTTTGGCGAATCCTCCGGAGGCTAAAATGACACCTCTTCTTGCTTTAATGGTTTTTAACTGACCATCCAGCTTTATCGCAACACCACGCACGTTGCCGTTCTTGCTTTGCAGTAATTTAAGAACTCTTGCGTTACACCAGACAGGAACATTTTTCTCGAGCAGTGACTTTCTCAGCCTGATGACCAGTGCCCTTCCCATGGTTTGGCGCCTGTCCTCGCGACTGCGCAGTCGCTGAGGAACATCCAACCAATAACCAAGCAGGCGTTTGACTAAAATAAGATACGCATTCGCCTTAAACTTTGCGATGCTCTGGCCTTCCACAGCTGTGACCGCAAAACGGTTCAAAATGCCTTGGTTTGCAGGTTTTCTAACACTATCAATGTGTTCTCCGATGGATCGAATCGAAATCGGCTCAGGTTCCATGGAGCGACCTCCTTGTTTGAAACCTTCAAACTCGGGGTAGTAATCCATGTATTCCGGCATCGGTGCGTAACGAACATGCGTCTGCTCGCGCAGAAGCTGCAACATTTTAGGGCCAGCGTCAATGAAAGCCTGCAAGCGCGATTGCGAGACATGGCCGGCGACTTTCTGAATGTATTTGAAGCCGTCAGCTTCGGAGTCTTTTATTCCTACCTCGGCTATTTGCTTGTTTGCGGGTATCCAAACAACACCGCCAGACATGGCGGTTGTGCCGCCCCACTGCTCTGTCTTTTCAAGGACAATACTCTCCATATCGGCGAGCGACGCAAATAGGCCAGCACTCATTCCACCTGCACCACTTCCTACAACGACGACATCCGTCTCGAAGTTCCAATCTGCCACGTCGTAGTCCCTGCTATTTCTTAATTCTTTTGAACAATAACGCTGCCCACCGAGTAGCCAGCGCCAAAAGAACATATTACGCCTACTTCACCACTGCTCAAATCTTCATTATGTAAATGAAATGCAATGATTGAGCCGGCGGAACTTGTATTTGCGTAGCGGTCAAGAATAACTGGCGCTTCCTCTGCTGTTGCCTCGCGGCCCAGAACGCGCTTGCTCACAAGTTGATTCATGCTCAGGTTGGCTTGATGCAACCACATTCGCTTGCAATCCTGGTTAGATATTCCTAAATCAGACAAATGCTGGACTATCTGCTCGGCAACCATTGGGCAAACTTCCTTGAACACCTTGCGACCGTTCTGTACAAAAAGCTTGTCCACGGCACCCACGCCGGATTTGTCTCCGCGATTGAGGAAACCAAAATTATTGCGGATATTGTTTGAGTAAACTGTTTTCAAACGGCTACCAAGAATACGGTAACCTGCGCTGTCGCCCGTTCGAAGAATCACGGCCGTGCAAGCGTCACCAAAAATAAAGTGACTATCACGATCGCGAAAATTGAGGTGTCCTGAACATATTTCGGGATTCACCATCAGCACAGTTCGCGCACTGTTGTTTCTAATGGCATCAACCCCGGTCTGAATGCCAAAAGTCGCTGAGGAACACGCCACGTTCATATCAAACGCATAACCATCAATACCAAGTGCCGCTTGAACCTCAACCGCAACCGCCGGATAGGGCCGTTGCAGATTTGAACACGCGACTATAACGGCATCGATTTCTCCCGCAGCGATACCAGCTTGATCCATAGCCTGCTGAGCGGCGCTAACCGACATTTCGCACTGAATGGAATGCTCGTCATTACTTCGGTCGGGTAATTCAGGGCACATGCGATCTGGATCAACTATGCCGCTACGATTCATTACATAACGGCTATGAATTCCTGAGGCTTTCTCAATAAATTCAGTGCTGGATGCTTCCAAAGCCCGAAGTTCTCCAGATTCTATCTCATCTGCATAAGCTGAATTGTACTGTTGCACATAGCTATTAAAAGCGTGCACCAATTCCTCATTAGTAACCGATTCGCCTGGCGTATACAATCCGGTACCGATAATAGAAACCGCCTCTGTATTGTTATTCATGGTTGCTGCCGTACCTTATCCTGCCTGCGTACATTCAGTACTGTGACCCTGTCAGATTCTACACTATTGTGCACTGTTCTTATCCTCAAGTTCGTACCAGCGCTCTGTTAATTGTTCCAGAGATGTCTGCGAAATTTCCAGCAGGTTAAGGCGTTCCGCGATAAACTCAGGTGAATTTTTGTAAAACTGGCTGGCAAGAGTTTCTTTCTGCAGTTCCTCCACCTTTGTCTCCAGACCGGTGATACGCTCTGGCAAATCCCTGAGTTCGTGCTGTTCAGTAAAACTAAGCCCGCTTTTGCGCACCGAAGCCTTTCGAATTGCCGCTGCTGGTGCGGTAAGGTCTTCTTTGGTATCAGCAGCCCCCGGCGATGTATCCGCAACGGCCAAGCGCTGTTTTCTGGCATGCCAATCGGAAAAACCACCAACATACTCATTGATCTGATCGCCATGCTCGAACACCAACACACTGGTAACGACGTTGTCCAAAAGCTGGCGATCATGGCTGACCAGAAGAAGCGTTCCATCAAACTCCACCAATCTGTTTTCGAGCGCTTCTAACATCTCGAAATCGAGATCGTTGCTGGGTTCGTCCAGCACTAACAAGTTGCAGGAACGGGTGAACAATTTGGCCAGCAATACACGATTGCATTCTCCACCAGATAGCGCGCGAATTTTTGTTCGTGAGCGCTTGGGAGCGAACAAGAATTGTTGCAGATACGAGATAATGTGGCGCTCACGGCCACCCACATTAACGAATTCTTTACCACCAGCAACAAACTCAGCAACAGACAAATTGCCATCGAGGTCTTTGCGCAGTTGATCAAGATACGCAGGCTGCAGTCCACTGCCCAGTTTCACGCTGCCAGAATCAGCTTCCAGATTCCCCAAAAGCAAACCTAACAATGTAGACTTTCCAACCCCATTATTGCCAATGATTCCAATCCTGTCACCGCGCATAACGCGCAAACTGAAGTCAGTAACAACGTGCTCATCGCCATAGCTCTTGTTCAGCTTACGCGCTTCGATAACCTTGCGTCCTGATTGTTCGCCTTCAGAGACTGAGATCTGCGCGCGCCCCTGCCGGTTAACGCGTTCCTTCCGCAGCGCTCGCATGGCCTCTAAAGAGCGTACCCGTCCTTCGTTTCTGGTTCGTCTTGCTTTAATACCTTGGCGAATCCACCGCTCTTCCTGTGCCAATTTCTTATCGAACAGCGCATTATGCCGGTCTTCCTCCTCATCGGCTTTTTCCTTAAAGCGCAAATATTGTTGAAAGTCAGCGTCCCAGCTGAGCAATCGACCACGATCAATTTCAACAATTCTGCTGGCCAGCTTTTGCAGAAAGCTGCGGTCATGCGTGATCAGCACAATGCTGCCTTCAAACGCAGACAGTCTGTTTTCCAGCCATTCTATGGTGCTAATATCCAAATGGTTGGTAGGCTCGTCCAGCAGCAGTAAGTTGGGCGCAGACACCAGTGATTTGGCCAGTGCAACTCTCCTGCGCCAACCTCCGGACAATGATCGCAGACTGTCTTTTCCATTCAGTCCAAACTCCGATAATACGGAATCCACTTGTTGCCGCGGAGTCCAGCCGCCGCCTTGTTCAATAGCATTTTGCAAACGTTCCATCTCGTTCAACGAGCGTGATGCATCAGACGATTCACTGAGCGCCTGATATTCATCAATTAAGGATTGAAGATTACCCAAGCCCTGCAGCACGAAATCGCTGATACTAATGTCATCATCAACGGGTAGCTCCTGAGCCAGCACGCTGACCCGCAAATGTTCAGCAATGTGTAGCTCACCTCTATCAAGTTCCTGTTGACCCAATAGAACACGCAGCAAAGTCGATTTTCCCGCGCCATTGCGGCCAATCAAACCAATGCATTCTTTACGCTCAATACTGAAGTCAGCATTGTTTAGTATTACCTGGTCGGCAAATTCCAGTTGGGCGTTTTGTAGACGTATTAGGCTCATACCGACAAATTATACAGAAGCCCTGAACAAGCTTTGCTACTCTTACAGTTTGTTGAACGATATTGTGCGTTATGGACATTATTGAAGCCATTATTCTCGGCATTGTGCAGGGACTGACTGAGTTTTTACCTGTTAGCAGCAGCGGTCACATTGAGCTGGGCAAAGCGGTGCTCGGAACTGAGGACGTTGGGATCGATTTTACTGTGCTGGTGCACGTTGCTACCGCACTTGCCTCTGTACTGGTTTTTCGCAAAGATATCAGCGAGCTAATCCAGGGCATGCTGAAATTGCGTTATAACGATTCCTGGGAATACAGTCTCAAGTTAATTGTGGCTTCGGTTCCGGTTGCAATTGTTGGTCTGTTTTTTAAGGATGAAGTGGAGAGCCTTTTTCATGGCAATCTAACGCTGGTCGGCAGTATGTTGATTGTCACGGCAGCACTTCTTCTGCTAACCACTTTAATCAAGGGCACAGGCCGTTCTATCGGCTGGCACCATGCCGTCATTATTGGTATCGCACAGATGTTTGCCGTGATGCCAGGAATATCGCGCTCAGGGGCTACGATAGCGACTGCCCTGCTGATGCAGGTAGACCGGGCAAAGGCTGCCAAGTTTTCGTTTCTTATGGTGCTTATCCCAATTTTTGGTCAAGCGCTGCTGGACGGAATAGACATCTATAAAGACCCATCATTGTGGTCTCTGGGGCTGAGCGTAAGCCTGGCCGGCTTTATTGCCGCATTTCTCTCTGGCTTGTTCGCTTGCACTCTGATGTTGCGCATTGTTCAGCAAGGTAAATTGTATTACTTCAGTGCTTATTGCTTACTTGTGGGTCTGGTCGCAATATTCGGCTAGCGATTGGGCCGAGTTTGAAGGCTAACGCTGCTGAAATCGTTTGATTCGCCTATAAGGATAGACGCTCTCCACCGTGCCACTGGCTATCTTCTCTTGCATTGCTTGCCAGAAACGATAGTCGTACAAATCGTCGTGCAATTCTTCGAATATTTTCCTGGCAGTTGCATTGCCTGTGAAAAACAGGCGGAACTCTTCGGGAAACACATCGTTATCAGCAACACTGTACCAAGGCGTGCTCGCCATGGCCTGCTCTTCAGTTTTGGGTTCAGGAATTGCCCGAAAGTTGCACTCTTCCATTAGGCATATTTCATCGTAATCATAAAACACCACGCGGCCATGCCGTGTTACACCGAAATTTTTGAGCAGCATATCGCCAGGAAAAATATTGGCGCCTGCCATTTGTTTAATCGCATTGCCGTATTCATCGATAACGTCGCGAATCTCTTCGTCGTTTTTACCCGGTAAGAACAAATTGAGAGGGATCATGCGCCGTTCTACATAACAGTGACGGAGCCTAAGGATATTGCCATTCTCTTCCAGTAATGAAGGAACTTCTTTTCTAAGTTCTTCCAATAATTCATCGGAGAATCGTCGACGGTCAAACACCAGATTATCAAACTCCTGAGTGTCGGCCATTCGGCCCGCACGCTCACGCAGCTTAACCAAGGTGTATTTTTCTTTGACTTCATCGCGAGTCATAGATTTTGGCGGCGTAAATCGGTCTTTGATCACCTTGAAAACGTAATTGAAGGACGGCAGTGTGAAGACCAACATCACCATACCTTTGATGCCAGGTGCAATTACAAATTGATCTTGTGCTTTTTTTATCTGCCGGACTGAGTAGCGCACAAATTCTGTCTTTGCATGCTTTGGAAAGCCTATCGCGGCGTACATTTCAAACACGGGCTTACGCGGTATAAAACTGCGCAAAAACGCCACGTATTGTGACGGTTGATCGGTATACACCATAAAGTAAGTGCGCGTGAAACTGAAGACGATGCTGATATCACTGCTGTCCAGCAGCAAAGTATCAACGTACAACTTCCTGTTGGTGTCATTTGCGTGCAAGATTGGCATTACGAATGGGTAGATCTGGCCAAGACATAATGTTCTGCCTACCAAATAAGCGGCTTTATTTCGGAAGAACAGGCTGCGTAACACCTGCACCTCAACATCGTCCGCGGTGGCGCCGGCAGGCAATTTCGGTATCAGATCGCGTTGAATGACCTTCTGAATGAAGTCCACGTCCCGGTCCAAATCCTCAAAATCGTTCTCCAGACCACTGTCTTCTATCAGCTGAGACAACAATTCCCTGGCGGGTATAGACCCTGAATACGAGCGGTAGATATTGTCGTCAACCTCTAGCCCTACTGGTGCGGTAGAGTGATCGGCAAACGCAAACTTATCCCTAATCACGCGGTGCTGAAAAATATGGCAGTAAACAGAATTGTAGAAGCTTTCAACAACCTCTATGTTGCGATGATTTTCAATCAGAGGTACAAATTTTGTCTTAACCTCAGCCCACAATTGTGGGTCTTCCAGATTGCTATCAACCGTTGTTCTGGCCAGCTCAACAACCTGGGCAATTTTTTGCTGGTATAGCGTTTGCCGACGCTGCTGTGCGTCATGCACGTCATGCCACGCGGCATTCTCGAAACGAACGTGGGCGCCCAGTGTAAGGTTAAGGTAGTCGGCAAAAAAGGAGTCGAAGCCATTAACAATCAACTGCGCCAGGCGAAAAGCCCTTGCGCGAATCATCGGAGGCTATCGTTGATTTTTTGCAGGGCCTGATTTCCTGGGCACAGCTCTGCTTCGGTAATTTTGTTCAAAGGGCGCTCGGACGTATCCAGCACAGAGTGTAAGTCGGCTGTATCAGGGTCCATGTACAGCAGACCAGTAAGAATCTCACCGGAGTTCGCGTGCTGCGTAGCGGCCGCCAATGCGGCTGAACGATCGCGCAAGTTGTAGTCTTTACCTTTCTTTCTAAGATGCACAACCGAACCATCGTGCAGACACACCTCCTGACTCGCGCCCTCTTCGTAGCGCGTCGTTATTTCTTCCTGCATTGGCACAAAATCCACCTTGCCAGTGGCCTGCATATGCTCTCTGACGAACTCATAGCTCTTGGTGGAACCTGAGTTATTGTTAAACGTTACACAAGGTGACAACACATCAATGAAAGCGAAGCCCTGGTGTGACACAGCCGCTTTGACCAATGGGATTAATTGTTCTTTGTCGCCCGAAAACGAACGTGCTACATAGTCTGCGCCCAACTGAATAGCGAGCGCACACAGATCGATGGACTCGTATTGATTGGCGGCTCCTTTTTTACTGTGAGAGCCAACGTCTGCCGTGGCAGAATCCTGGCCTTTGGTCAGACCATAGCAGCCATTATTCTCAACAATATACAGCATGTTTAGATTACGCCTAACAACATGCGAGAATTGCCCCATTCCGATCGATGCCGTATCGCCGTCTCCAGACACACCTATGTAAGTGAGATGACGATTCGCTAGATTCGCTCCTGTTGCAACAGACGGCATACGTCCATGTACCGAATTAAACCCATGCGAGTTACCCAGGAAGTAGGACGGCGTTTTTGACGAGCAACCAATACCGGACACTTTGGCCACAGTGTGCGGCTCTATAGACATTTCAAAGCACGCCTGAATAATTGCACTGCTGATGGAGTCATGCCCACACCCAGCACAGAGTGTTGATAATGCACCTTCATAATCAGCTGCCGTATAACCAATGTCATTGGTTGGCGCATCCGGGTGCCTGAAAATTGGTTTGATGTAACTCATTGGATGAGACTCTCGTCAGTAGATGGCAATATTAGGAATCGGCCGTTTTTGGTCGCAGTGGTGTCACCGATGCCGGGCCGGGCAAGTCCTGTTTTATAACCGATCGAATTTTGCTGGCGGTTATAGGCATGCCATCATACTCAAGCACTTTGACCAACTTCTTAGGATCAGCATCACACTCAATCATCAATAGTGAGCGCAGCTGAGCGTCGCGGTTTTGCTCGATTACGTAAACTCGCTCATGATTTTCTATAAAATCAACGACGTCGTCATTAAACGGAAACGCCAGCAATTGAAGCGCGTCTATTTCGATACCTTCGTCGCCAAGGTAGTCGAGTGCTTCATGAGTTGAGTCACAACTAGTGCCAAAATAGATGACCCCTAATGGTGTAGGCTTACCTGACGCTCTCAAGAGTGGTGACGGCACCAAACCTTTTGCAGTCTCCCATTTCTTTAGCAATCGTTCCATGTTGCGCGCGTACTCTTTACCGTCTTCCGTGTATATCGCCCATTCGTCACGTGAGGAGCCACGGGTGAAAAATGAACCTTTGGTGGGGTGTGTCCCCGGAATGGTTCGATAGCAAATTCCGTCGTTATCTGTATCCTTATAACGACCGAATCTCTCAGTCGCTTCCAGCTGCTCAGCGTTCAATACTTTGCCACGCTGGTAATGCCGCTGATCATTCCAGCTCAGTGGAGCAGACATGGTGTCATTCATTCCGAGATCAAGATCACTCATCACAATCACCGGTGTTTGCAGTTGCTCAGCCAGATCAAAGGCCTCCGCCGCCAGATCAAAACACTCGCGCGGATTGGATGGAAAAAGCAAAATATGCTTTGTATCACCGTGAGAAGCATACGCTGCTGCCAACAGGTCGGATTGCTGAGTACGAGTTGGCATGCCTGTAGACGGCCCGGTTCGCTGAATATCAAACAGAACCGTAGGTACTTCAGCAAAATACGCTAAACCTAGAAACTCACTCATTAATGATACGCCGGGGCCGCTGGTTGCTGTAAACGCGCGTGCGCCATTCCAGCTGGCGCCGATCACCATTCCGATGGCGGACAACTCATCTTCTGCCTGCACAATTGCGAAATTAGTTTTTCCGGTGCCCGGATCTATTCTCAGACGCTTGGCGTACTTGTCATAGGCATCAACCACAGACGTTGATGGCGTAATTGGATACCACGCTGCAACCGTTGCTCCGGCGTAAATAGCACCCAATGCTGACGCCGCATTACCGTCGATCAAAATGCTATCGCCAACTTTGTCAGTACGTTTGACGCGTATGCCCAGTGGGCATTCGAAGTGCTCATTGGCATAGAGATGACCAAGTTCCAGGGCGTGAATGTTAGGCGCGATCAGCTTGTCTTTGCCTTTAAACTGACTACGCACAATATCTGTTAGCACTTCGAACTCTATATCAAGCAGCGCCGCCAGAGCGCCGACGTAAATAACGTTCTTGAACAGCAAGCGCTGCCTAGGATCGCTGTATTCCTGAGCGCAAATTCTAGTCAGTGGCAAGCCTATGTAATTCACATCATCTCTGATCAAGCGCACATCCAGTGGCTTAGTAGAGTCGTAAACAAAATACCCGCCAGGCAATACGTCTGCTACGTCATCCAGCATGCTTTGAGGGTTCACCGAGAGCACAATATCGACGCCACCACGACGACCCAGATACCCTTTTTCGCTAACTCTTACCTCATACCACGTGGGCAGACCCTGGATATTGGAAGGGAAAATGTTCTTCGGGCTGACCGGTATTCCCATTCGGAATACCGCCTTGGCGAACATGTTATTGGCACTAGCGGAACCTGTGCCATTTACATTGGCAAACTTGATCACAAATTCATTAACAGCTTTGATGGACTTCATGACTGAGCCTCCACAGCCTTGGTCACTGTGTAAAGGAACTTCTGCATATCCCAAGCCGCAGTTGGACATCGTTCTGCGCATAAACCGCAGTGCAAGCAAACGTCCTCATCTTTGATCATCAGTCTACCGGTTTTCAATGGTTCCGAGAGGTAAAGATCTTGAGCCAGATTGTTCGCTGGCGCGGACAGTTTCGCACGCAGCTCTGTTTCCTCAGCACCTTCCGTGAAGGTAATGCACCGCGTAGGACAAATATCTACGCAAGCATCACACTCAATACAAAGGGAATCCGTGAATACGGTTTGTACATCGCAATTAAGGCAACGCTCGGCCTCTGCGTACGCCAACTTTGCGTCAAAGCCAAGTTCAACCTCAATGTGTCGATCGGCTAGACTCTCAAATTTATCGGCTTGTGGCACTTTGAATCGCAGATCATCAGTGACTGAGTTATCGAAATTCCACTCATGCACACCCATTTTGGTACTTGCCAACGTAGTTCCTGGCAACGGTCGCGAAGTAACATCCCCGCCCTGACAAAACTTATCAATGGAAATTGCGGCCTGATGGCCATGCGCTACGGCCGTAATAATATTTTCAGGACCAAACGCCGAGTCGCCGCCAAAAAACACTTTCGGATTCGTTGATTGGAAGGTGTTTGGGTCCAGTGTTGGCATGTCCCATTGGTCAAACTCCAGGCCAATGTTTCGCTCAATCCAGGGAAAAGCATTTTCTTGACCAATGGCAACCAAAACATCATCACACTCTACAAATACGTATGGCTCATCCAGCGGAATCAACGAACGCTTGCCATTATCGTCGTATTCAGCACGGACTTTTTCAAAATGCATACCGACCAATCGGCCTTGATCAATGACGAAATCAACTGGCACGTGATTGTCCAGAATTGGTATGTCTTCGTGCATCGCATCCTCTTTCTCCCAAGGCGATGCTTTCATTTCTCCAAACGGGCTACGCACAATAACTTTAACGTCCTTCCCGCCAATTCGTCGGGAGGTTCTGCAGCAATCCATCGCGGTGTTACCCCCCCCTAAGACAATCACTTTTTCGCCAATCGAACTGGTGTGGCCAAAGGCCACGCTTTCAAGCCAGTTGATGCCAATATGAATATGAGTCGCCCCTTCTTCGCGGCCGGGTATTGTCAGATCTCGGCCACTTGGTGCTCCACTGCCAACAAAGACAGAGTCGTAATCTTTGTTCAGTAACGATTCCAGGCTATCGACGTACGTATTGAAATGGGTCATCACGCCCATATCGAGCACATAGTTAACCTCTTCAAGCAATACTTCCTCTGGCAAACGAAACGAGGGAATTTGGCTGCGCATAAAGCCACCACCAACGGCCTGCTCATCAAACAGATCGATATCGTAGCCTAGCGGCATCAGATCGCGTGCCACCGTTAAGGAGGCAGGTCCGGCGCCCACCAGCGCTATTTTCTTGCCATTTTTCTCAGTTGGGATTGTAGGCAAACGATCTGATATATCTTCTTTATAGTCAGCCGCTACACGTTTCAAACGACAGATTGCTACTGGTTCCTCTTCAACCCGGCCGCGCCGGCAAGCCGGCTCACAGGGCCGGTCGCAGGTTCTACCCAAAATCCCGGGAAAGACATTCGATTCCCAGTTCACCATGTAAGCGTCGGTATATCGCTTGGCCGCAATTAGACGAATGTATTCCGGTACCGGCGTATGAGCAGGACAAGCGTATTGGCAGTCAACCACCTTATGAAAATATTCGGGGTCACTGATGTCTGTGGGCTTCAAAACTGGACTCCATGTTGACCAAACTAGCGATCCATATATGTCGCAAACCGGGAAAATAATGTCGCTTCATTTTCCCGCCCGAAGTAAACCACAGAGTCACGTGAAAATCAGCTTTAAGAATGCATAAACGCGGACTATTACTACGTCTTAACTCGACGAAATTGAACTTGGCGCCGATGTTTGTGCAAGCTAGTGCACAGTCGCTGGCGAAAGCCTCTCTAGCCGTGAGATTGACGTCTTAATCTGACTAAGGCGCGGATGGTCTGGACGCTGCTGACTGATGGTCTGTAAATCGGCTGCAGCTGCGGAATAGCATTGCATGTGCTCAAGGATGGCCGCGCGGTCATGCAATTCCGACGTGTCAGACGGATAAACCGCGAGTAATAAGTTAACCATGCGCAAAGCGTCTGAATACTGTTTTTTCCGCAGATAACAATGCTTGAGATTTCGCAGCATTCTGCGAATGATCACCGTGTTGTCGGCTGAGGAAAAAAAACGTTCCTGAAGCTGCGCAGAATCACCGTATTGAGCACGAAGCATATCCTCGCAATCCGTCTTGTTCATCAGCTTGCCGCGAAAAGGGTCCAACAACGAATATTGCTGATCTGAATCACCGCCCTGCAGCGCACCCGGTGAACCTTGATACACCGCTACCAGAAAATGGCCCGGGAAACTGACACCACGTGCCAGCCAACACTTCGATTTGGCTATATGAATGTATAAAAATGCGAGGCTGATCGGTATGCCACGGCCGCTGCGCAGCAATTCATCCAAGCTGCTATTTGCGGGCGAGTAATAATCGTCGGTGTTGCCGCGGTAATTTTGCTCTAGTGCAAGAAAACGACACAGCTGCCATGCACGTTCATCACTTGAGATAGCATCATCCAGCCGAACCTCCGCCTGCAAGCACAAGGTATCAAGCCTTGCCTTCAACGCCTCTATCGAGACCGCAGGATTCTCGAGCTTGCTAAGCAAACAAAGCAATTCAAGCAACTGGGTATGATCTCCGCTACTGCGCGCAAGCTCTACGAATCGACTTTCGAGGTCCGACTTCATCTCAAGGGGATACAGCTGCTGTTGTTTACCTGGTATTTTAGTCAGAAACAGGCAGGATGTGCAGCTTGACTTCTGGTGAGAATGCCATAGACCAGAGCTCGCCGTCTTCTAGGTGCTTTCAAAGTCCAATTGCAATGCTGCCACTGACTCCGCTTGAAGGATGACCATATGCGCATATTGCGGATGCTTAAAGCCCAGAACAACCTGCTCAGCATCGCGGAAATCCTTTATCTGTTCATCGCTAAACGGAAAATGTATAAACTGTACAGATGACGCCTTGCCGCCAGCCGTTGTTCTATCAACATCCTCTTCTGGCCTGCCAACAATCTCGTGACCGGCGAAACTGAAAAACATGGTTTCCTCAACACCACCTAGACGAGAAAGAAAGTTCGCTCTTCTAATGGGATCATCCACCTCGAACATCACAGTGCAGGTCAATTCGTGTCCGTTAGGAACCATGGGATTGTACGCGGCCAATTCGTCTGGAATCTGTGCTTCACCACCACGCTCGATATAAAGCATTTCCTGAATCTGGTAGAGCATGGTTTGGTAGGATTCGAAATAGCAGCACGCCACGGGCCCAATCTCAACCCGGCGTCGCCGCTTATGCTCAAGAATTTCTGCTTTTCTCTCCTTGCGTACAGCAACATAGTCGTCGAAAGACAAGAGATCACTTGCTGTGATTTGAGTTTGTATCGTCATTTTTTATGCTCAGGCGGGTATTTCAATTCCATAGGCTTGAGCCAATAGAATTATTGGATGGCTCATGTGAATAACATGGGGTGAGCCTTCCATCTCGTCCATCGCCTGACCGATGTGAATACCTGCCAACGGACACTCAGAGGTAACAATCTCAGCGCCGTCACGCTTCACCTGCCGGGCAACCGGTGTTGCCAGTTTCAATGCAACTTTGTAGTTCTCTTCCATCACACCCCAGCTGCCGCCATGCCCCGAACAACGCTCGATTACTTTCACATTGAGATCCGGAATTCTCCTAAGCAACTCAGCACCTTTGTGCCCCATGTTCTGGGCACGCGCGTGGCAAGCGATGTGCACGCTAACGGTTTTCGGAATAGACGCAATGTCGCCGGTCAAAGTATCCAGTGACAGTAAATACTCGGCCAAGTCAAAACAGGAATTTGACAGTAGCTGAACGTCTGCGTGTGCAGTCACAATTAACGGCCATTCAAACTTAAGCATTAGTGCGCAGCTGGGCACCAGCGCGACAATATCGTAGTCTTGTTCAATATATGGCTTAAAACAAGCAGCGACGTTCTTCGCTTTCGCAGCAACTGCGGCAATATCACCTTTCTCCAATTGCGGCATACCACAACATTCCGGGTGAACAAAAACGCTTTCCACACCTTGTTGAGCCAGTACTTGTTGCGCGGCGTGACCTATTTCAGTGACATTATAATTGCCATAACAAGTCGCATACAAAGCCACTTTCTTGCCGTATCCCGCGCCCTCAGTATTGAGCACAACATCGGCCTGATGAGATCCAGTTAGCGATTTTTTTGCAAATTTAGGAAGCTCCGCATCCTGATGTACGCCGAGCACACGATTGAGCACGGGTCGTAACAGCTTCCCACCGCGAGCAGTGGCCACATTTGCGACGGGCGCCAATGCTGTTCCCAACTTACCATTACGATCGGTCTGAATCATTTGCGACTCGCCAAAAGGAACGCTATTTTTGCGCAGTTCCACGGCGCGGTGACGCAGCATCAAATGGGGGAAGTCGAGATCAAATTCATGCGGTGGTACGTAGGGACATTTCGCCATGAAACACATATCGCACAATGTACAGGCGTCAATGACCGGCTTAAAATCTTTGCTGTCGACGGTATCGAGCTCACCCGACTCAGACTCGTCTATCAGGTCGAACAGTTTGGGGAAACTGTCGCATAAATTAAAACAGCGCCGGCAACCATGACAGATATCAAATACTCTGCGAGTTTCTTCATCCAGTTGATCTTCGTCGTAAAACTCTTCCGACTCCCACGCCAATGGGTGACGGATAGGCGCGTCAAGACTGCCTTCTCGCATGCTTACCTCATTGAAAAATAACCGGCCAGGCGGAATGCCCGGCCAGCTTTCTATCGCAGTACCTTGAACGTACTATGCGTCCAGATTGTCCAGAGCCTTTTGGAAGCGGCCAGCATGGCTTTTTTCTGCTTTCGCTAAGGTTTCGAACCAATCTGCGATTTCGTCAAAGCCTTCTTCACGCGCTGTTCTCGCCATACCCGGATACATGTCGGTGTACTCATGTGTCTCACCTGCTACCGCAGCTGCCAGATTATCAGCGGTTGAGCCGATTGGCTTGCCAGTCGCAGGATCACCGACCTCTTCCAAATACTCGAGGTGGCCATGCGCATGTCCGGTTTCGCCTTCAGCGGTTGAACGAAAAACAGTAGATACATCATTGTATCCTTCAACGTCTGCTTTTTGAGCGAAGTATAGGTATCGACGGTTTGCCTGGCTCTCACCAGCAAAGGCTTCCTTTAAATTTTCTTCGGTTTTGCTGCCTTGTAAAGACATTAGCTTCTCCTGTATGAAATAGCGCATAACTTCGCGCGGTTTGATAGCTTTGATAGAGTGTGAAGAGGGTATGTCAGCAACCCCACCCTGTCAATGCATTAGAACAATTCTAATCTTCCACAATTGCTATCGAATGCTGACTACGATATTCAGCCCAGTGATTGTCTTACCTGCAGGCGGGTCTGGCAACTGAGGCCATACGCACGCATCGGCCGGGAAGTCAGTCAAATCTCCAGTAACTTCGTTGTAGAAATGATGATGGTTGCTGGTATTTGTATCGAACCAGGTCACACCTGACTCTGTGATCAACCTTCGCAATAGTTGTTTGTCGGTGAATTGGTTTAGTGTGTTGTATACGGTCGCTAAAGATACCCGAATGCCGTTATCCCGCGCTTCAAGGTGAAGGTTTTCTGGAGTAACGTGCCGGTCACCATTGCCGCACAGTAATTGCAGAAGTTCAAGTCGCTGCCTGGTCGGGCGCAGGCCAACCTGCTTTAGCTGATTCGTTAGTGTATTATCTGGCTCATCCCGGTTCATTGCAGACCTCACTGCTCAGACGATTTCGCTAAAATAGCAATCCGAGTATACACCGCCCCGAACTACTGGCAAAAACCAATGCCCGGCGCTATTCATGTTCTGCCAGCAATTGCAAAAACCGCGCTTCATCATACACTTCAATACCCAGCTTCTCGGCCTTGTTTAATTTGGAACCGGCTTTTTCACCCGCAATGACCGCCGACGTCTTGGGGGACACCGACCCAGATACCTTGGCACCCAAATCCCGCAGCCTTTGTTTTGCTTGATCTCTGCTCATATTCTCCAGACTACCGGTAAGCACATAGGTTTGCCCTTCCAGCGGCAAATCCGCTCGAATAAGAATTTCGTGTTCATCCCAGCAAACGCCAGTTTGAATTAGCTCACGCATGACTCTTGTATTGTCCGAATTGGCAAAAAACTCAAGAATATTATGCGCGACCACTGGACCTACGTCGTCCACTTCTAAAAGTTGCTCGTCAGTGGCCATCAATATTGCATCGAGATTACCGAAATGGCTGGCCAAGGTGGCGGCCGTAGTTTCTCCGACTTCGCGAATACCTAAGGCATAAAGAAATCGACTCAACGAGGTTTGCTTGCTTAATTCTATTGCGTTCAAAAGATTGTTTGCAGACTTGCTGGCCATTCTGTCAAGGCCCAACAGCTCAGACTCCTGCAAGGTGAACAAATCGGAAGCGGAATGCAATAACTCCGCATCTACCATTTGTTCAATCAATTTGTCACCAAGGCCATCGATGTCCATAGCGCGTCGGGATGCGAAATGCTTTAGCGCCTGCTTTCTTTGTGCTGCACATACCAAACCACCCGTACACCGGTACGCTGCGGCGTCTTCCTCACGAACCACCGCAGACCCACATTCGGGGCACGCAGACGGCGGTTTTACTTTGCGCGTGCCCTTTTTTCGTTTCGCAGACACCACTTGAACTATTTGTGGAATCACATCTCCGGCGCGTCGCACAACTACCGTATCACCCGCGCGCGCATCCAGGCGCTCAACTTCGTCCATGTTGTGCAGTGTTGCATTGCTCACCGTAACACCACCCACAAATACGGGCTCAAGCCTGGCGACGGGAGTCACCGCGCCTGTACGACCAACCTGAAACTCTACGCTCTCCAGTATGGTCATTTCTTCCTGGGCGGGAAATTTGTGTGCTGTTGCCCAACGCGGAGCTCTTGAGACAAATCCCAGAGTTTTCTGCAAAGCAATATCGTCAACCTTGTAGACTATGCCATCAATTTCATAAGGCAGCTGATCGCGCTTAGCTTGCAACGCCTGGTAGTAAGAAAAACACTGTTGTGCACCACTGGCCTGCCTTACTTCGGGGTTGATTTTGAAGCCCAATGTTTTCAAATACGCCAACCCTTCGAACTGGCCGCCAGGTTCCTCGCCACCCTCAATTAGTCCTATTGAGTAACAATACATATCCAACGGTCTTTGCGCTGTCAGTGAGGAGTCCAGTTGCCGCAGGCTGCCGGCCGCTGCATTTCGAGGATTCACAAATGGTTTCTCACCGCTTTCGGCTGCCAGCTGATTGAACGCATGGAAACCCTGCAAAGGCATAAAAATCTCGCCTCGAATTTCGAGGCGTTGCGGGAACGACCCCGCCAATTTCAAGGGCACCGACGCTATAGTGCGCACATTTGCCGAGATGTCTTCGCCACGACGGCCATCACCTCGTGTCGCAGCCCTGACGAAACTGCCTCGTTCATAAAGCAAGCTCACAGCAATGCCATCAAGTTTAGGCTCGCATGTGAAGTTTATACTCTCTTCTGAGTCCAAGCGTTCCTGCAACCGCTGCTCGAAGGCAATAAGTTCGTCTTCGCTAAACACATTGTCTAACGACAACATCGGAACCAGATGCTCAACTGAAGTGAATTTATCAAGAATGGGTGAACCCACTCGCTGGCTAGGCGAATTGGCGTCAAACAGTTCCGGGTGTTGCGCTTCTAGGTTTTGCAGTTCACGCAGTAGCCTATCGTATTCAGCGTCGGGGATATCAGGTGCATCAAGTACATGGTATAGGTGATTGTGATGATGCAGCTGTTCTCGCAGCTCCTGCACGCGTAAGACCGCGGGTGTTTCAGGCATGTATTTTTACTCGGAAGCTCGAGTAAAGATAGTGAAGTTTTAGACAGACATCGTCAACTGTCTGCGCTCGAATTCCTGAACCCTGGCTCTATAGTGCTCCAAAGTTTGTCCGGTCATTGCGCTACGCGCCTCATCTTTGAGTTCGCCGTCCAAATTTCTCGCGATGCACTTGGCAGTTTCCACCATGTAATCAAACGCTTTCAAAGGATCTTCTGGTCCAGGCAAGCTGATAAAGAAACAAATTCCCGGTGTTTGAAACGACTCAATGGTATTCAGATCAAAGGTGCCAGGCTCACTGATATTGGCCATGCTGAACTGCACAGGGCCGGTGCCGTTCTTGTACTCGTGGCGGTGAAAAATACTGCGCTTCCCAAACCTCAAATCGCAGGCGAGTAATATTTGCAAAAGATCGGCACCATTAAAACCAGCGTCATTTTTGGCAAGGACATAGACGGCCAGGAACTCGTCGAAATATTCAACTGTTGGCTGTGGCGCGCGACCGCTGCGGAAGCTTGTAACACTTTCGGCAGGCGTTTTGCTACTTGCATCTTTCGTCGTAGTGTCGGAGGCCTTGTCAAGTAATGCTGCTGCCGCTTCGTCATTGGCAGACCATGCAGATTCCAACAATTCTATGTCAACCGCTTCGCCTATACTTGGTTCAATACGAGCCGCATCTGGCGTCACCTGACTCGGGCTCACATTTGCCGCGAGCGACTGTCGAATCTTGCCTTCCGCGCTGCCCTTGACCCTCGAACTATTTTTGGCATTGCTTGATTTTTGTGCTGGCCGGGAAACTGGACTTTGGCTGCTTGTTTCTGATGAAGCCACAACTCTAGGTTTGCTGACTTCACGATCAACTGGATCTACGTAGGAATCTTCATCGTACACACCACCGCCCATTTTAAAGGCAACTCGTATGTGATTGCGCCGTTCCGCACGCATTTTTCGGATACCGTCCAGCAGTACTGCAACCAACAGAAGGACCCCAATTACGATCATCCATTCGCGTATGCCGAGTTCCACTTGATGCTAAGCCTCTGTTAAGCGCCTATAGGCTATAAGAGGCTTATGCTAATCCAAATCTTCGCTTGGCTGCAGTGATTAAGCGGTGAATATTACACAGCGGCGAGTTGTACTGCTTCATCTACATCAACAGTCACCAGGCGAGAGACGCCCGCTTCGTGCATGGTGACGCCCATCAACTGTTTCGCCATCTCCATCGCTATTTTATTGTGAGAAATGTAGACAAATTGAATAGTCTTGGACATTTCTTCAACCATTCGTGCATAACGTGCCACATTGGCATCGTCCAGCGGGGCATCAACCTCGTCGAGCATACAGAATGGTGCGGGACGCAACTGAAAGATAGAAAACACCAGGGCAATGGCTGTCAGCGCTTTTTCACCGCCTGATAGCAAATGAATCGTACTGTTTCGTTTGCCCGGTGGTCTGGCCATGATTGCGATACCGGTATCAAGCAAATCCTCGCCCGTCATCTCAAGATATGCGTGCCCACCGCCAAAGACGCGCGGAAACAGTTCACCCAAGCCCTTGTTGATCGCGTCAAAAGTATCTTTAAAGCGGCTCCGCGTCTCTTTATCGATTTTTCGGATCGCATTTTCAAGCGTAGAGAGCGCAGCCTGCAGCTCATCGTTCTGCGCGTCCAGATAGGTCTTGCGCTCTAATTGTTGATCATACTCTTCAATAGCAGCGAGATTAATGGCGCCCAAGCGCTGGATTCGGTTACCTACGCGCTCCAGTTGCTGCTGCCATTCCGACAATTCAGCGTCGTTCGGCAGACCTGAGATAACTTGCTGCAGATCATGCTGACTTTCTTGCAGCTGTTCAACCAAACCTTCCTGACGAACCTGCAAGGTCTGGGTTTTGAGGCGCATTTGCTCCAGCTCCCCTCGTTGCTTCTGCGAAGATTGCTCAGCAGTCTGGCGCTTTTCATCCAGCTCACGCATGGCCGATTCAGCTTCTTCCAAAGAGCGTCTGGCGGCATTGAGTTCCTCCTCCACTGACAAACGTTGCTCCAGTTTAGCTTCCAACGCAGCAGTGCTTTCCTGCATAGGTGCTTCAGATTCTGCCAAAGCATCTCCCAGGCTGCTTTGCCTGCTACCCAGCTGTTCAATTTGTACATTCATGCGCGCAATAGATTGCTGCAGTGCGGTTATTCCTGAGCGCAAGGTTTGACACTTTATGGCTTTCTCGTGGTGCTGATCCTTACGCTGCCTTGACTGGTCGCGGGCCTGATCCAAATCGAAGCGCAATGCATCACGCTGGGTAAGCAGCTGATTTCGTTGCTCGTCATTGGCGGCCATTGCGTCGAGTGCTTCGTTCAACTTTGAGCGAGCATCAGACAAGCGACTGCCTTCTTCATCGAACTGGCCTCGGTTGTCCAGCAATTCCGCTGTGGTTCTTTCCTTTCTCAGAGCAAACTCTTCCAGGCGAACGCGCTTGGCACTGATGCGCGCACGCGTCTCACCCTGAGCTCTGGCCGTATCCGCCAGGCGGCGTTGTTGATTATCCAATGTCTGCTCTTGATCTAGCAGATGACTGCCCAAATCGGACAAATCAGCCTGTAGAACTGTCTCTTTGCGCTCATTTTCTTCAACATCGAGCTGCAAGCTCTGCAACTCAGCCTGTCGCGCGATTACACCAGCCTTCGCGTCTTCATCCCGCGCAAGTCGCATCCAGCTGCGACCAAGCCAGATCCCGTCTCGGGTAATAATCGATTCGCCGTCGTTGAGCGACGCGCGCTGTTGCAGCGCCGCAGATAAATCTTCGGCAAGCAATACGCCATGCAAAAGTTCATGCATTCGCGCATCAACGTCTCCGCTTAGTTTGGCCAGTATGGTCGTATGATCTGATACTGCAACCACCGAGTTCGCGGCCGTCGAATGCTCCAGCAGCACAAGGCTGCCAGAATCAAGCGTTGCCAATTCTGCGGCATACTCGTCGATTGAGCTGACATCAACCGCTTGAAGATAACTGCCCAGCACGGTCTCCAACGCCGTTTCCCAGCCCGACTCAACGGCTATGGTTTCACCAAGGCGACTTGCGAAATTCAATCCTTTTTCCTGCAGCCATTCGGCCGTCGCAGTGTTTTTCTGTCCCAGAGCTGCTTGCTGTAAGGCCTCCAGTGAGGCTTGCTTGCCGCGCTGCGACTGCAATCGTGATCGCAGGCTACTGAGTTCGGAGTTGCGTTCTTGCACGCGTTGGCGCTTACCTTCAATGTCGTGCATCAACTGCTCGTTTTCAGCGGTCAGTTGCTGTACTGCAAGTTCTGCGGTCGCTAATGCCGAGTCCAGTTGCACTAAATCACGCTCGTCACCATCGGTCACCAAGCCGCTGCGTTCATGCTCAAGTTTTTCTATGCGTTGCTGCAAGCTGCCCTGTGATTGCTCGATATGCTTAATCCTGGACTGCTCCACTTCAGCCACCTGCGATGCCTTCGCCGCACCTTGGTTAAAATCGTCCCAGATATTTTGCCAGTCATGCATTTTTCCTTCAGTGGACTGCAATTGTTCTTGGGACTCTTGCTCCAATTGCTGTAATTCCTTGAGTTTTGGCTCAAGCAAGCCAAGCTCTTCGATATTACGGTCTAATGTTGTTTGATCTTGAGTTAACTCAAGATCAATCTCTTCTCGACTGCTCGAAATTTGCCGCAAATCAACGGTCAGTTGCTGTAAGCGATCCTTTTGATGAGCAATGGTTTGCTCAATGCGGGCGATATCAGCGCCCAAACTGTAATAGCGGCTTTGGATTCCGTTAAAGGTCTCGTTGCAATCCGTTAGCTGCTGTCGATTCTTCTCAATGTCAGTATCAATTGCCCGCTGCTGTGCAATACCGGCTTCCAGTTGCAGCTCGCCTTGCGTGATTAATTCGCGTTGTATCGCGTTCTCCGCTTCCAGTGATTGCCACTGCATGGCCTGAACCTGAGACTTTAGGCGTCGTTCGTCTATTTTGAACTCTTTGTATTTTGCCGCAGCCTCAGACTGGCGCTTTAAAGTACGCAGTTGTTTGTCCAGTTCTTCGCGAATATCTTCAAGCCGAGAAAGATTCTCACGTGTCTGGCGAATACGATTTTCGGTCTCACGGCGCCGTTCTCTGTACTTGGAGATTCCTGCGGCTTCTTCTACATACACTCGAAGCTCTTCGGGCTTGGCATCAATCAACCGGGAGATCATGCCCTGTTCTATGATGGCGTAACTGCGCGGCCCTAAGCCTGTACCTAGAAAGATGTCAGTAATATCACGGCGACGACACTTGGTGCCGTTCAGGTAGTACTGAGAGGTGCCTTCTCTGATGACTTTTCGGCGAATTGAAATTTCGTTGTATCGGGCTAAATCGCCAGTCAAACGTGTATCAGTATTATCAAACACCAATTCAATCGAGGCTTGGCCTATTGGCTTGCGGGCTGACGAGCCATTAAAAATAACGTCGGCCATTGATTCGCCACGCAAGTTCTTGGCTGAGCTTTCGCCCATCACCCAACGAACGGCATCGATGATATTGGATTTGCCGCAGCCATTAGGGCCAACGATCGCACATAAATTGCTGGGGAACTGCACTGTTGTCGGGTCCACAAAGGTTTTGAACCCGGCCAGTTTGATACACTTTAACCGCATACTTTACTTAAACTTTATTTCTTAACTGATTGAATTATATAGAAAAAATTCTAATTTCGCGCAAACAGTTTCAGCTCTGATCTGGAAGGCCAGTAGTGTATCTTGTTTGCCAGTTCGCGGGAACCGATCAATGCTTATTCATTGCAATTGATCGGAGACATGCAGGCTTACGGGTGCGGTTATCGAGTCCCGTTTTAGGGCACCAGAACTCGCCTGCCAATCGCCTTTCCGAGCGCTTGCACTGCCCGACAAAGACACCCTGGCCAGCAACTCAATTTCTTCAAACATGGATAGCTTCATGGCTGGCATCATTGCCATGGCATCGGTTAATGTGACTGTTAGTGGCAGATCACCCAGTGTCTTTCTCGCAATTGCCAACGGCATTTTTGGCCCGCTGGCTGCGCGCGCATAAATAAACACAGCCGTGTTAGCGGGTAAACCAATATTCTGCGCAGCCGTGACCGACACCGTGACTTGAGGCCCTTGTTCACTGTCAGGCGCCACAGATACAACGCTGCTGCCATCGCCATTGGCCACTTTGTTAAGCTGTTCTTGGGCGCGCTGCCGTGCGGTGGATATGAGCTGGTATTGCTGGCTACCTGGTCGCAGGCCAGCCAGCAGTTGCGACCAGGCCCGCTCCGCAGCAGCAAAATCCCCTGTTTCAAATGCGTTCATGCCGACCAGACTTAAGGCTGTTCGTTGATGAGGGTTGATCGCGGTTGCGCGCTGCAAGGCTTGCGCGGCATCCGTACTCATCTTACGGCCCGCACTGAGATATAAGGCTTGTCCGTATTGGGCCCAAAGGTCTGCGTTTTCAGCATCAACTGTCAGCAGCTGTTGGTATGAAGAAACGGCCTCAGGGTAGCGCTGCAGTTCAGTCTGTATTTGAGCCTGCAGAAACAACCATCCTGGCTTGTCTTCATGTTGTTCGCCCAGTTGTGCAATTCTGGGTAACAGCTCAAGCAATTCACCGCGCCGTTGCTCAGTAGTCATCTCACTCGCAGCTGCGAAGCTATCAATTTTTTGCTGTACCTCGAAAGCAGTAAGATACCCCAGCGATGAATAGATCCATACAGCAAACGCCAGTAACGAGACCGCCGCGATAAGCAGTGCTGGTCTGGCAACTGTCGAAGGTGTTGAGTGAGTATCCGCCCTAGCAATGCCGTTGAACTGCTTGAGAAGCTCCGACTCAATGGACTGAAATTGCTCCTTATCTATCAGGCCTTCATCGTGTTCTCGCTGCAACTCCGCCATTTGCTCTGCGAGAACCTGGCGATTGTAAGCCGCTCTGGCTGCGCCGCCGCTATGCCCGGTGGTTTTGCCTGAATGCAACAGCCATGGCAAAAGCACAAACACCAGGGCGGAGATGGCAAGCGTGCTGAAAACTGTCACTCGCGAGACAACTTATCGTGTTCTGCCTGAGCAGAGCCTGCGCCGTGGTGCACACCCAGCAACTCTTGTCTCACAGCGTCCAGTTCATCAGTTGATAAGCCCACCTCATCAATTTCAGCAGTCTGGCGTCTTACCATGGAGACAAGAATCACCAGGCCAAGTAGCAGTAACAAAATAGGCGTAAACCATAGCACTGAGGTTGCCTTATTTATTGGCGGCTCATACAAAATAAAATTACCGTAGCGACTTTTCATGAAATCAATAATCTGCTGATCGGTATAATCTTCGCTGATAAGCCTGTACAGCTCTCTACGCAAATCGGTTGATATACCCGCATTTGATCCATTCAGATTCTGGTTTTGACACATAGGGCATCGCAAAACTTTGGAAAAGTGCTGGTAACGCAGCCGTTCTGCATCCGTGCGAAAGTCAAATGGCATGATGGCGCTGGAGGAATCTTGAGCCGATACTTTGTCCGCCTGCACCACCGCCATCATTGCAGACACAGCAATAAGACTCGCACAGATAAATTGTTTCACTGTTCAGCCCTCAGCCGCTGCAACAATGGCTGCAGAGTGCCTGACCACACTTTGTCATCAACAATCCCAATATGACGGAGTCGAATGCGTCCCTTACGATCAAACACAAATGTTTCCGGCGCTCCTGCCACACCCAGATCAATACCCAAGCGACCACTTCGATCGACAATGTGAAAGCGATACGGGTCACCAAACTCTCGCAACCACTTCTGTGCTTCAACAATGTCGTTTTTGTAGTTGAGACCGTATAAAGGCACACCGTATTCGCTGGCAATCTTTGTGAGAAAAGGATGTTCTACGCGGCAAGCGAAGCACCAGCTTGCCCACACATTCAACAGCCCAGGCTCACCGCGCAGGTCTTTGGGCGTAAGCATTTTTGCTGAGTCATGCAACTCAGGCAGTTCAAAATCAGGAATAGTTCTGTCTATCAACGCTGACGGAAGATATTCGGGGTTTTCGCCAAGACGACCAAACAGTAAAGCGGCAAGCAGAACAAAGATCAGTAAGGGCAGAAACAGTTTTAGACGCTGCACATGCTTACTCCCTAACTAGCCCGCACTTTGCACTAATGCGGCTGAGCGTTCTGTCCGTGCCGCTCTGGCGGATCGAGCACGCCGATAGCGTTTATCCATGACAGCAACAATTCCACCCAGGCCCATCAACAGAGCGCCCAACCACAGCAATCGCACATACGCCTTGTGATGCACACGTACCGCCCAAGCATCTGCCGTTAATTTCTCACCCAGTGCGACATAGACATCACGAGTAAGACCTGCATCAATGGCAGCTTCCGTCATAATATTTTGCTGCGTGGGATAGCGGCGTTTTTCAGGCCGCAAAATGTTGAGCGTTTTTCCATTTTCGCTGAGTTCGAAACGAACATATTGAGCCAAATAGTTGTCCACTCTCTCTTCTCCATCATCGAGATAAGTTATTGTATAGGGACCACTACTAACTGCATCACCAGGCTGCATCCGTATGTCTTGTTCGCTACTGTAATAACTGGTTAGCACCACCCCTAGCGCCGTGATGGCCATACCAAGATGACCAAGCAACATTCCTAGATGACTGGCCCTAAGACGTCGCCACTTTAATGTAGATTCACTCTTACTGTAGATTGCGCTATGAGTATGCATAAACGCCGTCACTATTATCCACGCGCTTAACAGCACACCCAGGGCCACGGCGAAATGATATTCGCCAGGAAAAACCAAAGGACTCATCACACCAAGCACTATGCACACGATCGCCGCCGAGGCCAGCGGCCGGAACAACTGCTGCTGACTGGTAGACTTCCAGCGTGCTCTTGGCCCAAGCCCCATCAAGGCAAATAACAGGGCCATTAGCGGTACGAACAGGGTATTAAAATACGGCGGGCCAACAGAGTATCGGCCCTGCCCAAGAGCGTCCATCAACAAAGGGAACAGAGTGCCAAGCAACACAGTGAGCATGGCAACAACTAACACTACATTGTTTAACAACAATAAAAATTCGCGCGACAGGTATGAAAATCGCACATAAGATTTTACCGTTGGCACTCTGAGCGCATACAGCGTTAGCGAACCACCAATAACTGCGCACAAGAACATCAATATAAAGAAGCCGCGCTCGGGGTCGCTAGCAAATGCGTGCACTGACGTTAGCACCCCTGATCGAACCAGAAAAGTGCCCAGCAAGCACAGCGAGAACGTGGTAATGGCTAACAGCACTGTCCAGCCTTTAAAAACTCCGCGCTTTTCTGTGACAGCCAGCGAGTGGATCAGTGCGGTGCCCGCTAGCCAGGGCATGAATGACGCATTTTCTACGGGATCCCAAAACCACCAACCGCCCCAGCCCAGCTCATAATAAGCCCACCAGCTGCCCAGCGCGATGCCTACTGTCAGAAACGACCAGGCAACATTCGTCCACGGTCTGGTCCAGCGTGCCCAGGCTGAATCCAGTTGACCAGTGCTTAGCGCGGCAATAGCAAACGCAAAAGCGACAGAAAATCCCACATAACCGATGTAAAGCAACGGCGGATGAATAATCAGACCTATGTCCTGCAGCAGTGGGTTAAGATCATTGCCGTCGCCCGGTACATTGGGGAACAAACGCTCAAACGGATTCGAGGTCAACAAGGAAAATAGAATAAAGCCAACGCCGATCATGCCCATTATCGACAACACCCTGGCCAGAATATCAATGGGTAGCTGCCTGCTAAACACGGCGACAGCCAGAGTCCAACCGGCATGAATTAGAATCCACAGCAGAATTGAACCTTCATGATTACCCCACACCGCAGAGAGTTTGAAACGCATGGGCAGCAATGAATTGGAGTTCTGTGCTACTGTGATAACCGAGAAATCATCGACCGCAAACGACCAGGCGAGACCTACAAAGCTCACCAAAGCGAAAATAAATTGACCGGTCGCCAGGCTGCGAGCGGTCATCATCAGCTGCTGATCGCCTCTGATCGCCCCTATCAAAGGCAGTGCCGCCAATAGAACCGACAAACACAGCGCCAATACCAGGCTGAAATGTGCGTATTCAGGAATCATGACTAATAATCAGCCTCGCCGCTGGCGCCTGGCTTCTTTAAGGTTTCTGCCACTTCAGGTGGCATGTAGTTTTCATCATGCTTGGCCAGTACTTCGCTGGCTTCAAACTCACCACCGTCAACCAATTTTCCTGCCACTACTACGCCGGCGCCTTCGGCAAACATGTCTGGCAAAATTCCATCGTAGTTAACGATCAAATCGGCTGCGTAATCCGTAACAACAAACCTTACCTGCAAACTTTCCGAATTACGCTTCACACTGCCTTCTCGCACCATGCCACCCGCTCGAATCTGCTGTCCAACGGCGACTTTACCGGCCGCAATATCAGCCGGGGGATAAAACAAGTTAATGTTTTCGCGCAAAGCATACAGCAACAGGCTAACCGCAACGGCAACGGCAAGCAGCACGAACAGAATGATTTGCAAACGCTGCTTACGTAGAGGGTGCATGATGTTTACTGCTGATTTTTTTTCGCAATTGTTTGATCAGATTTTTTTTACGGCGGAAGTGACTGCATGCATAAACAGTCAATATTAGAGCGCACACACCATACGCTAACCACACATAAAAGCCATGCCCACCCATGTTTAAAAAGTCATTGATAGAATCGAAATACCACATTGTCAGACACTCACTTTTGCAGTCGCGCTCGCACCCACTGAGTACGATATTCACGCTGCAATATACCTAATT
This sequence comes from Pseudomonadota bacterium, assembly GCA_039111475.1. Lineage (GTDB taxonomy): Bacteria > Pseudomonadota > Gammaproteobacteria > Pseudomonadales > JAUIET01 > JAUIET01. The sequence goes on from JBCCIP010000016.1 coordinate 112,077, forward strand.
GCGTACCGGCGGTAAGCGCTAAGGCATAAAACAAATAAAAGCCTGTAGTTATCACCAGAAACGGCCAAAACATATCGGGGTGAATGGTAGATTCTTCAGTGAATTTGATCGTTGCCGGTTGGTGCAGGCTGTACCACCAGTCCACCGACTTATA
>JBCCIP010000017.1:0-109439 GCA_039111475.1 Pseudomonadota bacterium
GGATTGAGGACTTCTTTGCTACGGTCGCAAGGTATTCGCTCCTTATTCATCGCAAAGAAGTCCTCAATCCAAACGGCTTTTCTCGGGGTTAACGTTGTTACAATGCTTGTTTATTCGGCGTGAAGTGGGGGAGCGGTGTGGCTAAAGTGCGCAAGGCATTCGTTTGTACAGAATGCGGCCAGGATTTCCAGAAGTGGCAGGGCCAGTGCACAAACTGCAAAAGCTGGAATACGGTTTCGGAGATCTCGTTGGGGCGTCCGGAACGGGGTGGTGGCAATGTGCGCAGTTTGGGGTATGCCGGCGAGCGCTCGGATGTGCAGTTGCTGCGCGATATTAAAGCGGATGAGCATCCTCGTCTGGCCAGTGGCATGGCGGAATTCGATAGAGTGCTGGGCGGTGGGTTGGTACCCGGCTCGGCCATTCTAATTGGTGGTCATCCTGGTGCGGGCAAAAGCACGCTGTTGCTTCAAACCATGTGTACTCTCGCAGCAAGCATGCCTGCTCTGTATGTGACGGGCGAAGAATCTCTGCACCAAATCGCGATGCGCGCGCAGCGATTAAAGCTGGGCACTGATGATCTGAAATTGCTCGCAGAGACTAATGTGAGCAGCATTCTTGCGGCGATTGAGCAAAATGAGCCACGCTTGGTGGTGGTGGATTCTGTACAGGCGACCTTTGTTCCTGAAATTAGCTCTGCACCGGGCGGTGTTGCGCAAGTGCGGGAGTCGGCCGCCTATTTGATTCAGGCAGCCAAGCAAAAGGGCTTTGTGTTGTTTCTGGTTGGTCATGTCACTAAAGATGGCAGCTTGGCCGGCCCAAAAGTGCTGGAGCATATGATAGACAGCTCTATCTTGCTTGAAGGTAGCCACGACAGTCGTTTTCGAACCTTGCGCGGTCAGAAAAACCGTTTCGGTGCGGTCAATGAGCTGGGCGTATTTGCCATGACAGAACAGGGTTTAAAGGAAGTCAAAAATCCTTCGGCTATCTTTTTGTCGCGCGGTGAGGAGATGAGGCCTGGTACGGTGGTAATGGTGGTCTGGGAAGGCACGCGGCCGTTATTGGTGGAAATTCAGGCGCTGGTGGACGACAGCCAATTGGCCAATCCGCGTCGTGTTGCCGTGGGCCTTGAGCAAAATCGCTTGGCGTTGTTGTTGGCAGTGTTGCATCGTCATGGCGGTTTGCATATCGGTGCGATGGATGTTTTCGTGAACGTTGTTGGTGGCGTAAAAGTGCTGGAAACCAGTGCTGATCTGGCATTGTTGATGTCGTTGGTGAGTAGCCTGAAAAATTCGGTGCTACCCAGAGACCTGGTGGTGTTTGGTGAAGTAGGCTTGGGCGGAGAGATTCGACCTGTGCCTTCCGGACAGGAGCGACTGAAGGAAGCGGCTAAACATGGGTTTACCAAAGCGATTGTGCCACGGGCGAATGTTCCTCGTGAGGGGATAGCGGGGATGAGTGTTGTGGCGGTGGATAAATTGTCTGGGGCGTTGGGGGCTTTGGAGGATATGCTTTGAGATGCGGGCTTTGTAGAGAGTCCGTCGCATCGCTGGTGTGCCATCGGGCAGCCGCAATGCGGCCCTCCAGAAGCATTCTAACTTCGGTGATGGCGCAGCCATAAGCCGCAGGCCCACCACTCAGTTCACAGCAGGGAATTCACACCATGCACGGAATCAAGAATCCAACGCCCGACAACGCGCGAGTCTAATCAGGCTAACTTCTTATGCCGAACCCGCTTAGGCACAAGATCCGCATCCCCCATGCGCTGCTTACGATCTTCTTCGTAATCAGAGAAATTCCCTTCATGGAAAAACACCGTACTATTGTCTTCAAAGGCGAGAATATGAGTAGCGGTTCTGTCTAGAAACCAGCGATCGTGCGAGATGACCATAATCGTGCCGGGAAAAGCCAGCATGGCCTCTTCCAGCGCACGCAGGGTTTCCACATCCAGATCATTAGTTGGTTCGTCTAACAGTATTACGTTAGCGCCCTGCTTCAACACTTTCGCCAGGTGAAGGCGATTGCGCTCTCCGCCCGATAAGTCCTTAACGAATTTTTGCTGATCGCTGCCTTTAAAGTTAAAGCGGCCCACATAAGCTCGCGAGGATACTTGGTAATTGCCAATGTTCAGAACGTCCAGTCCGTCAGACAATTCATCCCAAACTGTTTTATTGCCGTCCAGATCTTCACGGCTTTGATCAACGTACGCTAGCTCAACCGTTTCACCTAAATCAACAGAGCCTGAATCTGGCGTTTCCATACCTGAGATCATTTTGAACAAGGTGGATTTACCTGCCCCGTTGCCGCCGATCACGCCCACGATGCTACCACGTGGCACCGAGAAGCTGACGTTATCCAGCAGCATTTCATTGCGGAAGGATTTGCTAATTCCTTTGACCTCAATCACTTTGTCGCCAAGGCGTGGGCCGGGTGGAATATAGATTTCCAGCGTTTCATTGCGCTCCTGAAATTCCTTGCTGTTCAGTTCTTCAAAACGGGCGAGGCGAGCTTTGCTTTTGCTCTGTCGGCCTTTCGGATTCGCACGTGCCCACTCCAGTTCGGCCTTGATGGCTTTTTGATGCGCTGCCTGCTGGCGTTCTTCGGTTTCCAGTCGTTGTTCTTTTGCCTCCAGCCAGGTTGAGTAGTTCCCTTCGTAGGGAATGCCCCGGCCGCGGTCAAGTTCCAGTATCCAGCCTGCGGCGTTGTCCAGAAAGTAACGGTCGTGGGTAATGGCGACCACAGTGCCGGGGAAGTCGGCCAGGAATTGCTCCAACCATCCAACGCTTTCCGCATCCAAGTGGTTTGTAGGTTCATCCAACAGCAACATATCCGGCCCCGATAGCAACAATCGGCACAGAGCTACTCGTCGGCGTTCCCCGCCTGAGAGTTTTGAAACGTCGGCATCCCAGGGTGGAAGCCTCAGGGCATCCGCTGCTACTTCAAGCTTGTGCTCAATATTGTGCGCGTCGCTGGCTTGGATAATGTTTTCCAGGCGCGCTTGTTCCGCGGCCAGGGCATCAAAATCAGCGTCTGGTTCGGCATACGCTGCATACACCGCATCCAGCGCTTCAAGTGCTTGTTTTGCTTCACTAAATCCCTCTTCCACATTGCCGCGTACGTCTTTGTCTTCGTCCAACTGAGGCTCCTGTGGCAGGTAACCGATGCGGATATCGGCCATGGGTCTGGCTTCGCCTTCAATGTCTGTATCCAGACCCGCCATGATTCGAAGCAATGTAGACTTTCCGGCGCCGTTCAGGCCCAAAACGCCTATCTTTGCGCCAGGGAAAAACGACAAAGAGATGTCTTTTAGAATTTCGCGCTTCGGCGGCACAATTTTGCCTACGCGGTTCATCGAATATATGTATTGAGCCAAGGTCTATTTCCTTACCTAAAGATATCGTCAAAAAGGGCGCAAAGTAACCAACAAACCCGACAAGCGCAACCGTTGATCGTGATCTGCTGTCTATACTGAATGAATAGCGCGCAGTTCAATGGGAGCCAAGTCGCAGTGGTCGACGATAACAAGCATCAATCTGGGGAAGGTACTCCCTTGCTGCCTCGTTCGGCCAATGGTCAGGACCTGCCGGCTGATTTTCTGTTGCATGTTATTGAAACCATTCCAGATTTGATCTTTACGATAAACCTGGAAACGCTTGAACTGGTGTACTCAAACCGCGACATCTTCTCCCATTTTGGCTGGGATCTTGATTATTCCTCAGCAACGACGGTCGAGCGCAATGAGCAATGGAGAAAAATGCTGCATCAGCGGGATTTTACCGCCATTAAATCCACCGAGGAATTTCTTGTCGAGCTTGATCGCAAAGGCACCATTGATGATGTGGTTCGCTTTCGATCTAGAGAAGGCCAATGGTTACATTATCAGGCTCGCTGCACGAGATTGAGCGACGCGGCGCATGATGTTGACCTGGCCGTGGTTGTAGCGCGTGACGTGAGCGTTCGGGAAAAGCTGGATAAAGATCAGCGCATGGCCGCCAAAGTATTTGAGAACAGCGACGACGGAATCATGATTCTCGACGCCCAATCTCGTGTTGTGCAGGTGAACCCTGCGCTGCTAAAAATTACCGGCTTCAACGATGTTGATTTATTAGGTCGTTCGCCGATTGGTATCATTCTCCCGCAAGCCTCAGAAACACTGGCGCCAGATTCTACAGCTGGGCCAGAGCCCGGTTTGTTTCACAACGCCTTAATAAATGGTTTTTCGCAAAACGAGGGCTTTGGAATACGAATTAATGGTGACAGATTCCATTCGCTCACCAGCGTTACCGTTCTGCGCGATGGTGAAGACCGCGTACAGACATTGATTATCACCATGCGTGATATCACTGAAAGTAAAACGCATGAAGAGCGAATTCGACATCTTGCGTACTTTGACGCATTAACCCGACTGCCCAATCGTACTTTATTTCATGATCGTCTCGAACATGAGTTGCAACGATGCGAGCGTAATAACTTTTGCGCCGCACTGCTGTTTCTTGACCTTGATCAGTTTAAGGCAATCAATGATTCGCTTGGACACGCGGCGGGTGACAAGCTACTGAAAATAGCCTCTGAGCGCTTAACCGATAACGTTCGCGGCGAAGATACTGTGGCGCGAATGAGTGGCGATGAGTTCACTATTATTCTCAATGGTCAAAGCAGTCGCGACCATGTCGCAGCATCGGCAGCACACGTGGCGCGTAAGATACTGCGTGAGCTGTGCGAGCCGTTTAATCTGGAAGGAAATGAAGCGTTTGTTAGCGTCAGTATAGGAATCTCTATCTTCCCGGATGATGGAAAAACATCGTCTATGTTATTGCGAAACGCGGATACCGCTATGTATTTTGCCAAGGAAGCGGGCAAGAACAATTTCCAGTTTTATACACCCGAAATGAATGCGCATTCAGCTGAGCAGTTGGCCTTTCAGAACAGCTTGCACAAAGCCGTCGCTGATCAGGAATTTGAGGTTTACTATCAACCTCAGTACGACTACAAATCGGGTTCTTTACGCACGGTAGAGAGCCTGCTGCGCTGGCGTCATCCCGACGGTAACCTGGTGTCACCTATGCGGTTTATACCGCTTGCTGAGCAAACTGGTTTGATCATTCGAATGGGCGAGTGGTTGATTGAACGATCGCTGTGGCAGTTTGCTGAGTGGAGGTCCATGGGCTTGCCCGTCGACCGACTTGCGATTAATTTGTCTACCCGGCAATTTGGCGACGACAAGTTAGTGCATTTGGTGTCGCGTTTGCTAAAGCAATTCGATATACCGGCGACCAGCGTTGAGTTTGAACTCACAGAATCGGTGATCATGGCCGATATCGCAGTAACGCGTGCCGTGCTCGAAGCATTGAAAGCGCTGGGTGTCAGCATAGTCATTGATGATTTTGGAACAGGCTATTCGTCTTTGAATTATCTCAAAGAGCTACCCATAGATGCGTTGAAAATTGATGGCAGCTTTGTAGCGAGCCTCCCGGGTGGTCTGGAGGACCAGCAGATCGTGAAGGTTATAGTTGCGTTGGCGGAAGGATTTGATCTGAGGGTTATTGCCGAAGGTGTTGAAACCACTGAGCAGTCGGATTACCTCAAGGGTCTGGGTTGCTCAGCAGCACAGGGTTATCTGTTTTCAGGACCAAAACCATCATTTGAGTTGGAGCAATTTCTGCGTATCTCCGACTTATCAGCAAACGACCAGAAGCACAGCGCCTAGCGCTAATCCCTTTTTGTTGGTCGCTATTAGCGGCGATAAATCGCCATAAATAATGTTCGTTGCAGCCCATTCATGTAGAATGCGCGCTCTTAATTTACGCCAATCACACAGGGTATTTTGATGTTCAGCAAGCAGCAGACCATTGAGGATTTTGATCAGGAGATCTGGCAGGCAATTGTGTCAGAGGAACGCCGGCAGGAGCAGCATATTGAGTTGATCGCCTCCGAGAACTACGCCAGCCCCAGAGTGATGCAGGCGCAAGGCTCAGTGCTAACCAACAAATACGCCGAAGGTTATCCTGAGAAACGCTATTACGGCGGTTGCGAGCACGTTGATACTGTGGAGCAATTGGCCATAGATCGGGTGAAAACACTGTTTGGTGCGGACTATGCCAATGTTCAGCCTCACTCGGGTTCACAAGCAAACTCAGCTGTGTACATGGCGTTAATGGAGCCGGGTGATACGGTGCTAGGAATGAGTCTGGCACACGGCGGCCATCTCACACACGGTGCTTCGGTCAATTTTTCTGGCAAAACCTATAACGCGGTACAGTACGGCTTACACCCCGAAACCGGTGAGATCGACTACGACCAGGTTGCCGAGTTAGCACGGGAGCATAAGCCGAAAATGCTCATGGCAGGCTTCTCCGCTTATTCCATGATTGCCGATTGGCAGCGCTTCAGAGACATCGCAGATGAAGTTGGTGCCTACTTAGTGGTTGATATGGCGCATGTAGCCGGTTTGGTCGCAAGTGGTCATTACCCCAGCCCAGTGCAGATCGCTGATGTTACAACCTCTACTACTCATAAAACTCTGGGTGGACCACGTGGCGGAATCATACTGGCCAAGGCCAATGAAGCGCTTGAAAAGAAACTGAACTCGGCCGTTTTCCCGGGTGGGCAAGGTGGTCCTTTGATGCACATCATTGCGGCGAAGGCTGTTTGCTTCAAAGAAGCGATGAGTGACGAATACAAGGTGTACCAGGGTCAGGTGGTGAGCAATGCTAAAGCGTTGGCAAGAGAAATCATGGCGCAGGGAATTGATGTGGTGTCTGGCGGCACCGAAAACCATTTGTTTTTGGTTGATCTGATCAGCAAAGACATAACGGGTAAAGATCTCGATGCGGCTCTTGGCAGGGCGCATATCACGGTCAACAAGAACGCGGTACCGAATGACCCGCGTTCGCCTTTTGTGACCAGTGGATTGCGCGTGGGTACGCCGGCCTGCACACGCCGAGGTTTCAAGGAAGCGGAAATGAAGCAGATAGCGGAATGGATTGCACGCATTGTTAATGACATGGAAAGCGATGCGGTTAACGCGGCAGTGCGTGAAGAAGTTTCCGAGTTGTGTTCGCGCTATCCGGTGTATCGCAGCTAATCAGTTGATTTGCTATGCGCTGCCCATTTTGCAACGAAGCCGAGACCAAGGTGATTGATTCACGGCTGGTCAGCGAAGGCGATCAGATTCGACGCCGCAGAGAATGCTTGAGTTGCTCGGAGCGATTTACCACTTATGAAGTGGCGGAATTGCTGATGCCGCGCATCATCAAATCGAACAATGTGCCCGAGCCATTTAACGAAGCCAAACTTCGATCAGGTGTTCAGAAAGCGCTGGAAAAGCGGCCCGTCAGTATTGAAACCATTGATATGGCGGTAAATCACATCAAGCATGCATTGCAGTCTATGGGCGAGCGAGAAGTGCCTGCGATGAAAATCGGCGAGTTGGTCATGGAGCAATTGAAGGAAATTGATCATGTGGCTTACGTTCGCTTCGCGTCAGTCTATCGTAGCTTTCAAGACCTTGACGAATTCCGCCAGGAAATAGACAAACTCTCGAATGAGTAGTAGCGTGTTGGACATGCTGGTTCAGCTAGGGCGCTTCTGTGTTTAGCGATTCTGACAAACAACATATGGCGCGCGCAATTACGCTAGCGCAACGCGGTTGGTATTCGACAACACCCAACCCGCGAGTTGGCTGCGTGCTGGTTAAAGACGACGTGCCGATTGCCGAAGGCTGGCATGAGCGGGCGGGTGAAGCACATGCCGAAGCCATGGCCTTGAGTAAAGCAGGCGAACAAGCTAAGGGTTGTACCGCCTACGTGACACTGGAACCCTGCAGTTTTGTTGGTCGAACGCCGGCGTGCAGTCGCTCATTAGTTGAAGCCGGTGTCAGTAGAGTAGTGTGCGCCATGCGTGACCCTCACGCTAAAGTGTCAGGCAAGGGTATTGCTGAGCTGATTGAAGCCGGTATTCAGGTGGATGAAGATCTGATGCTCTCTGAAGCGCGTGCATTAAACCCGGGTTACATCAAACAGCAAGAGCACGGCTTGCCTTACCTGCGTTGCAAGCTGGGCATGAGTCTTGATGGTCGCACTGCAATGGCAAGCGGCGAGAGTCAGTGGATTACTGGCAGCGACGCGCGACAAGATGTGCAGCAGCTGCGTGCACAGAGTTGCGCCGTGTTGACGGGCATTAATACCATACTCGATGACGATGCCCGGTTGAACGTACGAGTCGAGCAGCTGAGTGAAACGGCTAGTAAGCAACTTGGTGAGCGACAGCCGTTGCGCGTGGTAATGGACAGTAGCGGTCGGTGCCCACAAAGTGCGGCACTACTAAAGACACCGGGTAATGTGTTGGTCATTGTCGGCAAAGACGCTGAGAATCCCTTGCCAATTGCAAATTTAGAGGAATTGAGCGTACTTCATTGTGATACTGCTAGACCAGAACCCGCCGCAGTATTGCGGGCTCTTGCCGCACGACATTGCAATGACATTTTGTTGGAAGCAGGCCCAACACTAGCGGGTGCGTTTTTGCAACAAGGCTTAATTGATGAACTGATTGTGTATATGGCACCAAAGCTACTGGGCAGTAATGCGCGACCGTTATTGCACTTGCCCATAGAGCGAATGCAAGACAGTATTGAGCTGCAATTAAACAGCGTTCGCTTGATTGGTGATGATTTGCGTATCGATTGCGTGCCAATATACCACTAAGGCATTAACCAGCGGGCCCAGCGAAAGGCAGGAAATTATGTTTACAGGAATTGTTCAGGCACTAGGGCGCATCGATCGCATAGAGCAGGCACAAGGTGATGTACAGCTGGTGGTAAATGCAGAAAGCTTGGGCCTGGTTTCAGCCAACATAGGTGACAGTATTGCGGTGAATGGCGTTTGTCTGACCGTGACAGAACTGCATAAGAATACGTTTTACGCTGATGTTTCAAACGAAACCCTGGATAACACAACGCTGCATGATCTTTCGGCTGGCTCCACTGTAAATCTGGAAATGGCGGTTCGGCCCAGTGAGCCGCTGGGGGGGCATATCGTTAGTGGCCATGTGGACGGCGTAGGCGAAGTCAGCCGCCAATTTGATGATGCCCGCAGTACGCGCTACGAATTTACCGTGCCGGATGATTTGGCTCGCTATATCGCTAAAAAGGGATCAGTGACGGTGGATGGGGTCAGTCTGACGGTTAATGAAGTCAGTCGCAATGAGTTCAGCGTGAATATAATTCCGCATACTCAAGAGGTCACACTGTTTGGCTCTTACACAATAGGCTCACGGGTCAATATCGAAGTAGATGTAATTGCGCGATATGTGGAACGATTGCTTACTGCGGGCACTTCTGCGCCTGGAAGCTTAAGCTATGCCACGCTGGCAGAAAATGGCTTCGCGCCATCGCGTTAGGCTACGCTAAGCACCAGCTAAACGGACTACGCTGCGGTAGGCAGTTTCATAAGCGTTTTGATTAAAAACGCTTGCTCTGTTCAAGTGCGTAAAGCCGTGATCACAATCGTCATGCACTGATATCTCCAGTTGCGGTCTGTCTTTAAAACGATCACGCAATACGTCGCATTCTTCTTTTGGTGTCCAGGCGTCTATTGCACCGTAATGCAGCGCACCGGCACAGGTCAGCGTGCTTAGGCGGTCGCCTAGTTCACCAATTCGAACGCCGTGCCAGGCGACCACAGAGTCAATTTCCTTGTCACACGCTGCACGGGCAATTGGCCGTCCACCAAAACAGATGCCCAGACCAATCACTCTAACGCTGGGGTGTTGTGCTCGAATATAGTTCGCCAGGGCGCTTACGTCAGAATCGCAATCAGCATCCTCCAATGCCGCCATGCGCGCCATGGCTTGCGGCACTCCCGATTCGTCGGCTTCCAGCGGGCCAGGGCAGCTGCGCCAGAAGCTATCCAGCGCATAGACCTGCAGCCCTGCAGCGACAAAGCGGCGGCAATGCAACATAAAGGTAGAGTCAAATCCAAACACCGAGGGTACTATCAACAGGCAGGGATTGTTCTGGCTGTCTGCTTCTACCGCGTGCGTGATGTGCGTGCATGGAATGGCGCCACCCGCTTGTGCGGCGCGTTCTGTCTCAAGGAAAAAATCTGTCTTATTCATAGAGCAATAATCTGTCCTGCGCCCATAGTTTGAGCGCAAGATTAGCGACTAGCTTAATGCTGATCAAGTGGCCAGCAAACCGAACACGGCGGGCCCAGTAAAGGCTATAATAGAATGCTTTGCGGCCTGTTCAATACACCGCCTTGGTCTTTGGAATCCGTACTATGAGCGAAATTTCTACATTTGAAGGTGATTTTACCGGCGCCAAGCGGAAGTTTGCGCTGATCGTGTCACGATTCAACAGCTTTATTGTCGACAGTTTGGTGACTGGCGCCGTTGATACTTTGCGACGCCACGGTGTTGCCGAGAAAGACATATCGGTTTATCGAGCACCAGGTGCGTATGAGCTGCCTTTGTTGGCCAGCAAAGTGGCGGCCAAAGACGGCTTTGACGCGATCATCGCACTTGGCGCTGTTATCAGAGGTGGAACGCCGCATTTCGAATATGTATCGGGCGAATGCGTTAAGGGCCTGGCCCAGGTAAGTCTGGATTCAGGTGTTCCAGTTGCCTTTGGGGTGTTGACTGTGGATTCCATTGAGCAAGCAATCGAGCGCGCCGGTACCAAAGCGGGCAACAAAGGTGAAGAAGCCGCGTTGTCTGCATTGGAAATGGCAAGCTTGCTCAGCAAAATCTGAGCTGTTCGAGGCTCCCAAATGTCGGAAAAAAGCCATCAGCGGCATATTGCTGCCCGTAAGCAGGCGCGCCACTATGCTGCTCAGGCGTTATACCAATGGCATATGGCGGGAGCACAGTGCAGTCAAATAGAAACTGAATTTATTGCTGACTACGATCTTTCCAAAACCGATCTGGATTATTTCCGTGTGTTGCTGCGAGGTGCGGTGAATAACTCGGAATCGCTTGAGCGCATTTTGGATGACTGCCTTGATAGAAAGATTTCTGATTTAGATATCGTTGAACTCGCGTTGCTCAAAGTAGGTGCGTTTGAGTTGCAAGAGAAAATTGATGTGCCGTACAAAGTTGTGATAAACGAGTACGTGAATTTGGCAAAAAAGTTCGGCGCCACAGACAGCCACAAATACGTCAACGGTGTACTAGATCGTTTAGCTGAAACATTGCGACCAGTTGAAACGGCGAACAAGGCGAAATGACGGCCGAGTTTGAGCTGATAAGAACTTTTTTTTCAGGTCTAGATCTAGGCAGTCCACAATGTTTGCTAGGCGTTGGGGACGATTGCGCCATTATTTCAAGTCCTCCAAGTGGGCAGCATCTGGCCGTGTCGACAGATACCTTAAACGAAGGAGTTCATTTTCCTGCCGATGCAAAAGCCGAATGGGTGGCCAGTCGCGCGCTTCGTACTAACATAAGTGATCTTGCTGCCATGGGCGCCAGGCCACATGGTTTTACTTTGGCATTGAGCTTGCCATCTGTGGATTTGCAATGGATGCAGTCGTTCGCCACAGGTCTGCATAAAACGGCAAAAGAATACTCGCTACCGCTCATAGGCGGGGACACTACGTCGGGCAGCTTGTCGTTGACCATCACTGTTATCGGCTGCGTTGACCCTGAGCAAGCTTTGCGACGCGACAGTGCCAAGCTTGGTGATGGAATATACGTAGATGGGTCCTTGGGTGATGGAGCTGCAGCGCTTCAGTTGCAACAGCGTGACGCATTGATTGACGGCAGTTATCTGCACAAGCGCTTTTATGCGCCTCAAGTTAATACAGTTTTGAGCCATAGCTTGTGTGGCCTGGCACATGCAGCGATTGACGTGTCTGATGGCTTGTTGGCTGATTTAGGCCATATATTGGCAGCCAGTAATGTCGGTGCAGAAATTGACGTTGATTGCCTGCCTGTATCCACTGACACGCAATCAGTGGCTAAGGACATTGATGTCTGCAGACAATGGGCATTATCAGGTGGTGACGATTACCGACTATGTTTCACTATACCCGACGAGTTGGCACGTTCTCCAGCGTTGGCTCACTTTGATTTTCACCGAATCGGCAAGATAAATGATACCTGTGAATTACAACTTCGCGATTCCTTGGGGAACGTGATGGCAGCTCCGGCCATAAATGGATACCAACATTTTTCCACCCCTACAGAGTCTTCCGCGTCATGACGGCCTTGCCCACGTTTAGTGAGATCTGTAGAAAGCCTGTGTTGTTTTTTGCCCTGGGTTTTGGCTCCGGGTTACTGCCGAAAGCGCCTGGAACTTGGGGTAGTATCTTCGCGCTTGGATTGTATTGTTTAATTTTTCCTTACCTGCCGTTGGCGTGGGCCGCACTAGCTTTGTTAGTTTCTTTCATTGTCGGAATCTGGTTTTGCGCCGCTGCAGCTTCAGCGTTGGGAGCTCACGATCATGGCGCTGTCGTATGGGACGAATTTGTCGGGCAATGGATGGTGGTGTATTACTTGCAACGCGTTGGCGAGTTTTCTTTGCTGTGGTCTTTGCTGATGGGCTTCGTGCTTTTTCGGCTGTTCGATATTGTGAAGCCGTGGCCTATTCGCTGGTTTGATCGGAAAGTTCATGGTGGTCTGGGCGTGATGCTGGATGACGTTTTGGCGGCAATAATGGCCATTGGCGTGGTGTTCATAGTGGAGTTCTTTGGGCTGATTGGGTTTTTGGTGGCATGAATCAAAGCGTAAAGTTACTGTTGGTAGTAGGACTCCTGGCGCTGATGTTGATTGTGCAACGCCTGTCGCCAGATACGGATACTCGCTCCACCACTGCACCTAAAGGTCAGCCGCTTGCTGTTGGTCAGGTCATTGAAGGAAAAACAGATCGCGTAGTTGATGGCGACAGTTTGTATCTGCGGGGGCATAAAAAGCAGATTCGGCTATGGGCTGTGGATGCGCCGGAAACCAATGAAGCGGGTTACAATGCCGCGCGTTCTCAATTAGAGCGCTTAGCGCTGGGTAAGCACTTGCGTTGCCAAATTCAAGACATAGACAAATACGGCCGTACGGTGGCGCGTTGCGAAGATAAGTCCGGCAAAGATCTGAATCGCGCCATGTTAACCAGTGGTACGGCGCAGGAATACTGTCGTTGGTCGAAAAATTTTTACGGGTATTGTTAGCAGCAGGAGTTAAGAGTAATGAGTAAGTACGACATTTATGGCATCGGCGCCGCCCTGGTGGATACAGAAATTGAGGTGAGTGATGATTTTCTGCAGAGCGCAGGGGTGGAAAAGGGCGTGATGACATTGGTTGATGAGGCGCGTCAATTTGAATTACTGGAGCACCTGCACGCACACCTTGGAGACTCGCGTCGTGCCAGTGGCGGCTCGGCGTGCAATAGCATCATTGCCAGCAGCTACTTTGGAAGTAAGGCATTTTACTCCTGCAAGGTAGCTGCTGATGACAACGGCAGTTTTTATTTGGCCGATTTGAACGATGCCGGTGTTGGGCACAACAAGAACGCTAATGATTCGCAGGGAATAACTGGTAAATGTCTTGTTATGATCACGCCTGACGCCGAGCGAAGTATGAATACTTTCCTCGGCATCAGCGAGCTCTTGTCTGAAGCAGAGCTAGACGAACAAGCATTGCTGGATTCTCAGTTTCTATATATTGAAGGTTATCTTGTAACTTCACCAACCGGGCGAGCAGCTGCTGTAAAAGCGCGCCAGCTCGCCGAGCAAAATGGCGTCAAAACGGCATTGAGTTTGTCCGATCCGTTCTTGGTTGATAGCTTCCAGGATGGTCTACGCGAAATGCTGGGCGACAAAGTTGATCTGTTATTTTGTAACGAGGCCGAGGCGATGAGTTGGGCCGGAACGGATACGCTGGATCAAGCCGTAGACAGTTTATTGAACGATGCCAGAATGGTGGCTGTCACCTGTGGGGCCCAGGGCGCGCTTGTTTGCGATTCAACGCAACGGCTGAAAATAGCACCTAATGTCGTTACCGCTGTGGATACCAATGGCGCGGGGGACATGTTCGCCGGCGCGTTTTTACACGCAGTGTGTGCGGGATGGTCATTGCAACAAGCAGGCGATCTAGCCAGCCTGGCATCAGCGCGTGTGGTGTCCGATTTTGGTCCCAGACTTCCAGCAGAAAAACACTCGGAAATTTTGGCTGCCATTCGTTGAGCCAGACTAGCGCAATCCGAAGCCCGCTAGTTCAGCACACTGCTGAGCTGAGTGGATACGGTAAGAGTCTCATCCTGGTCAAACAGCAAAGTAAGTTCTACGGTTTGTGGCTGTGGACGAGGATCTCCTTCCGCTAGAATCGTATAGCTATGCGTTAGTTCAAACAGCATCAAATGCGCGCCACCTGATTGCAAAACAGTGTCTGAGTTTGCTGCAATAGGCAGCGAAGAACGCTTTATCATCCGCATTCGACCGTCGTTGTGCTGATGCTCATGAATTTCAATACGCGTGGCATAAGGGCTGCTTGCACCAAGTAGTAGGCGTGCCTCGCTGCCTTGATTTTTTATGGTCAGGTAAGCAACCGTGATATCTCGACCGGCGACCGGCTCGCGAACGACAGGTGCTTGCACGGAAAGGCCGAGAGGCGTGCCGGCCACGGGAAGTTCTGATTCGTCTGGCTTGTCTTGGCAAGCCTGCAGCAGCAATACAGCGGCCAGCGTCACGTATTTTAGCGCCTGGGAGTAACGGTTCATTTCTAAGCCTTTCAACGTGAAACACTGGTCTGCGATTTTGCGCGACAAGTCGAACTTTTGCCGCGAAATAGAGACCAAGTCTACAGTCAGATCGGAGATCGCTCAGCTATACTATTCGGCTCTGGCAAAGCTATCAACTGTCACAGTTCAGGGGTGACTACTATCACTAGATTCACAGCTGTATTAACTCGGGTTCCGCACGGGCTTTTTTTGCGCTCGTCCAGCGTTGGGTTAGTGTTTGCAATACTGGCGACAATGGTCGTTTTCTCAGGCACACCAGTTTCTGCTCAAATCAATAAACAGGACCCTTTTGCCTCGGTATTGATATCGCAAGCCGATGATTTCCTGCCAGTTGATGAAGCGTATCAATTGTTGGTGGAAGGTAGACCAGGCGGTGACGTTGATTTTAGCTGGGGAATAGCCGACGGTTATTACCTTTATAGGCACGCCTTCGCGGCAAAGTCTCACGGCGCAGATGGATCTGAATCCGAATTGTCCATGGATATTCCTGCTGGCAAGGCCAAGACCGATGAGTATTTCGGCGATGTGGAAGTTTATTACCACAATGCGATCGCGACAGTGGCGCTTCCATCGAATGGTACCAAATTGAGTATTCGTTATCAGGGTTGTGCAGATGCAGGTCTTTGTTACCCGCCTAAAACGCGTTATTTCGAGCGTGTAGACGGCCAGCAATTTGCGGAAGTAGAAGGCTTTTCAAATCAATCTGCAGCTGCCGGTGGCGTATCGGAAGCAAGCCCAGGTGCGTCAGGACGAGAAACATCTTTCCTGCTAATGGCCCTGTTTGCTTTTCTCGGTGGCGCGATTCTCAATCTAATGCCCTGTGTGTTTCCCGTACTGGCGTTGAAAGTGCTGGGACTGGTGAATGCCAGCTCGGTGTCTTTGCAGGAGCAGCGCGCGCATGGTTTGAGTTACACCGCGGGTGTAGTGACCTCGTTTCTGGCAATGGCGGGTTTGTTGTTGGCATTGCGCGCTGCGGGTGAAGCTCTGGGTTGGGGTTTTCAATTGCAAACGCCTTGGCTGGTAGCGCTGTTGGTTTACCTGTTTTTTGCGCTGGGTTTAAGCATGTCGGGGTTTGTTGAGTTTGGTGCCAGTTGGGCAGGAATTGGTCAGCAGCTCACTGAGAAGAGTGGTCACAGTGGTTCGTTTTTTACCGGTGTGTTAGCCGTTATTGTCGCAAGCCCATGTACCGCGCCGTTTATGGGTGCAGCCCTGGGCTTTGCGTTAGTGCAACCACCATTCATGGCTTTAATAATCTTCGCCGCCTTAGGCTTAGGTATGGCGGCCCCCTTCCTGCTGTTGGTAGGCATTCCGGCGCTGGCCGGTCGCTTGCCAAAACCAGGGGCCTGGATGAACACTTTCAAAGAGTGGATGGCGATCCCTCTGTATCTAACCGCCATCTGGCTTATCTGGGTGGTGGGGCGGCAAACAGGCGTCAACGGCATGGCGCTGGTGCTTTGCGGTTGTGTGATGATTTACATGGCTCTGTGGTTTTGGCGGGCAGGTAACATTGCCAAGCGTCTGACCGCGGTGGTTGCACTTACGCTAGCGGTGACTGCTTTGGCGGGGCCGTGGTTACAACAGCGCTCCGAGCCACGCGTCAACGTGGGAAGTGTTTACTCGGCCGAGCGGGTGCTGGAGCTTAGAGCGGCGGGTAAGCCGGTGTTTGTAAACTTTACCGCAGATTGGTGCATCACCTGCCTTGCAAACGAGCGTGTTGCACTGTCACAAGAGGCTGTGCTGTCTGCATTCAGAGAGAACAACGTGGCGTACCTTAAAGGAGACTGGACCAACAGTGATCCCGTTATCACTGCAGTTTTAGCTCAATATGGTCGTAGTGGTGTACCTCTTTATTTGCTATTCCCTGCAGACCCTTCGGCGCCCGCCATGGTGCTGCCGCAGATTCTAACAACTGCTATCGTTTTGAACGCTCTGGACGGTTTAAATTAACCGCATAAGGCCTTTTGGCACTGTCTAATTTATCGGCAAAAAGTCGGTAAAATCCGTTTCTTGTGGACAACTTCGGCGAATAAGCAATAAACTGTGACCTGTTTCGATTTTGGCCGATAATAACTGTTTATCATTCAGCATTAACAGGCGCCTAGCACAGCCAACAGTACTCCGGCTTTCGCAGTAAGTCCGCCGCGCCTTGAAAAGGTCCACCACGAGAGAGCAACCATGGATATACGCAAAGTCAAAAAGCTCATTGAACTACTCGAAGAGTCCAATATTGACGAGTTGGAAATTCACGAAGGTGAAGAGTCCGTGCGCATAAGCCGGCATGCCAAACAAGCGGCTGTTTACCCGGCAGCGGCTCAGGTGGCGGTCAGTGCGCCGCCGGCAGCTGCGGCGCCCGCAGCACCAGCGGAACCCGTCGCTGCCAGTGCCGCTGCGGTTCCAGGTCATGCGATTAAATCGCCGATGGTGGGTACCTTTTATCGCTCGCCATCGCCGGGCGCAAAATCATTCGTTGAAGTGGGCCAATCCGTGTCCGTGGGTGATGTGGTTTGTATTGTAGAAGCGATGAAAATGATGAACCAGATTGAGGCGGACAAAGCCGGCGTAGTAGAGGCAATTTTGGTGGAAGATGGTGAGCCAATCGAATTTGATCAGGCTTTGATTTCGATATCGTGATGAATTCTTTATAGCGCAACCCCTTACACATCGGCAAACGGCAAAGATACATGTTAGACAAACTGGTAATAGCCAATCGGGGCGAGATAGCGCTTCGCATTTTGCGAGCGTGTAAAGAGCTTGATATTCCCACAGTGGCAGTGCACAGCAAAGTAGACAGAGATTTAATGCATGTGCGGCTGGCTGATGAGGCTGTATGTATTGGCCCGAACGCTTCGGCAAAAAGCTATCTGCATATACCGGCAATTATTGCAGCGGCAGAAATTACTGATGCGGCAGCGATTCATCCGGGCTATGGATTTCTGGCTGAAAATGCTGATTTCGCCGAGCAAGTTGAACGCAGTGGTTTTGTATTCGTCGGACCATCCGCCGACGTCATCAGAATGATGGGGGACAAAGTATCCGCGATCAAATCCATGCAGGCCGCTGGTGTGCCGACTGTGCCAGGATCAAACGGGCCTATTACACAAGACACTGACCGCACCCTACGCATCGCGAAAGATATTGGGTACCCCGTAATTATCAAAGCGGCTTCAGGTGGTGGCGGGCGTGGCATGCGGGTTGTTCATGAGGAAAACGAGTTGTTAAATTCAATTGACCTGACTCGTTCTGAGGCCATGGCCGCTTTTGGGGATGCGACGGTTTACCTGGAAAAGTTTCTACAGAATCCTCGTCATGTGGAAATTCAAGTACTTGCTGATGGCAAAGGCCATGCTGTGCATCTGGGTGATCGAGATTGTTCCCTGCAGCGCAGGCACCAAAAAGTTCTGGAAGAAGCACCTGCGCCGAATATTGATGATGAAGCACGCGCCGAAGTCGCCCGTTCCTGTGCGCAAGCGTGTTTGGATATAGGCTACCGCGGTGCCGGTACCTTCGAGTTTTTGTACGAAGACGGAAGGTTCTATTTTATTGAAATGAACACTCGTGTACAGGTTGAGCATCCAGTCACCGAGATGGTGACCGGTATCGATATTGTCAAAGAGCAGCTAAGTATTGCCGCCGGAAATTCTTTGTCTTTTTCTCAAGACGAAGTGCGTATTTCCGGCCATTCGATTGAGTGTCGCATTAATGCCGAGGACCCGGAAACGTTTATGCCAAGCCCGGGAAAAGTGGAGCAGTATCACCCGCCAGGTGGCAGCGGAGTGCGAGTGGATTCGCATTTGTACAGCGGTTATTCCGTGCCACCTTACTACGACTCATTGGTGGCCAAAGTCATCACAACCGCAGACACTAGGGAAGCGGCGCTCAAGCGCATGGATGTTGCGCTGGAGGAAATGGTAGTGCACGGCATTCGCACCAACATTCCCTTGCAGCAGATGTTGGTGGCGGACGAAGGCTTCTGCGAGGGTGGCGTGAACATCCATTATTTAGAGAAAAAACTGGGCTTGGCGTAACCCCGGGATAGCCAAATAGTGAGTGCTTACTTACAGCTGGAGTTTGTACTCGGCGCGAGTGATCTTGAGCTAACAGAAGCAGCACTGTTTGAGTTGGGTGCGCATGCCGTGACTTTGCTGGACGCAGAAGATCAGCTATTGGTGGAATACGAGCGCGGCGAGAACCCAGTGTGGAACAGCATGAGGGTGTTAGCGCTGTTCGATATAGACGCCGACCTCGACTCTCTGCGGGCTGAATTGTCTCTGGTGCTTGGTCCACCTGGTAGTCGCACGTGGCAGCTCAACTACTTACCCGATCAGGACTGGCACCGCGCCTGGATGGATCGCTTTGAGCCGCTGCAATTTGGCCAGCGCCTTTGCGTTTGCCCTTCATGGCATCAAGTGCCGATGGATTGCAGTCATCCAATATTGTTGGATCCGGGCACCGCCTTCGGCACCGGCACGCATGCGACCACCGCAATGTGTCTGCATTGGTTAGATGGACAGAACTACGACGAACAAACCATTGTTGATTTTGGCAGTGGTTCTGGCGTTCTGGCAATTGCTGCGGCGATATTGGGTGGAAAGCGCGTAGTCGCCATCGATAACGATCCGGACGCAGTCACTCATTCTCTGGATAACATGCAGCGAAACAATCTGGATATGCAGCGCTGCACCGCGCATTTGGACACAAACTATCCAGACCTTGTAGGGCAAGTTGATTTACTGATCGCCAACATACTGGCTGCTCCATTGGTGCGACTGGCGCCCCAGTTGTGTGGTTTGCTAGCGCCGAACGGCCGGATACTATTGTCGGGCATACTGGAAAAGCAAGTCGCTTCGGTCATTGCGGCCTACAATGATACTATTCGCTTCGAGAAACCCACTGTGCAAGATGGGTGGGCAATGCTGGTTGGAAGAATCTCAGACTGTCAGAAGCTCCCGTGAAAAAATGTAAGTGCTCATGACTGAAATGATCAGCCAATGCCCGAAGTGCATGACTTCGTTTCGGGTGACCGAAGACCAGCTGACAGTAGCCGGTGGCAAGGTCCGTTGCGGTTACTGTATGAACGTTTTCATGGGTCAGGACTATTTGATCAGCGGCGGTGAGCAAGGCATGGGCGTTGCCGATGAAGATGTGCTGCGCTCGCTGCTCGATGGCGATGATGCGTCGTCGGATGCTGCAAGTTTCGACCCGTCACTCACCAGCGGGAGTGAAACACCCCGTGGTCATGATATTGACCGTCTAATTTCACACGATTATAGCGACGACTTTGGCTTAGATTTAGTTAATGAGTCTTTGACGCGTGCTGATGAAGACAGTGAATTGGCGGAAAACAACCCAGATATTAAAGAAGAATTGCCGGCCACCTCCGCCGACGATTTTTTTAGTGAGACGGAAGGCTCTGCGCTGGCTATCGAAAAAGCGTCTGATATCGCGTCAGCAGCAAGTCCTGATTTAATCGAGCCTGATATAGGCTTGATTGAAGAGAACCTGAAGTTTGATGAAGACGATCTGCGTAATTCAACCGATGAAGACTGGGCGCTGGAATTACTTGCGGAGTTGGAGGGTACTGGCAAGTATAAAGACAGCACTGAGGCCAGTGACGCCTATGTCAAAGAATTGTTATCGGATACGGAAGGCACCCAATTCGACGCGAATGGAGCAGCCAGTAACGAGAGCAGTTCTGCGGGAAATCAAAATCATCGTTCTGGATTGGGCTTTGAAGAAATAATCGTCGACGTTGTTCCGCCGTTAGATGATGGCCAAACTGATAACGGCCGTGAGACAAGTGCGGAGACAGTCACGGGTCTGGAGACCAGTTCTGAGGTGTCGATTGGCGATAAGGAAGACCCCTCAACGGCGGAGTTTAGCGACGAATTTAGCAATGTAAATGCAGCACCTGCTTTAGGGCAGTCTGACTCGGCTGACGCAGAGGGCACAGATTTACCCGAAAGAGAGTCCGCCGCAGCAGGCGAGCTTGAAACAGACTCGCCTGAGCAATTGGCGGACTCTAATTTGTTCGAAGACGCAGCGTCAGTTTATCAGCATTCCTTGGAGTCGGTGACCGGGACAGAATCTGACTCGCCTAGCACCGTGCACGCCATAGACGATCTGATTTTTGAGGGCGCCGATGAGCCGAAACGGCGCAAAACGGATTTTCTGCCGCAAGATATTGACATTGCACAAGCTCCTGCCATGGCCACAACATCAGGCAATGTTATTGAGTGGAAGTGGATAGCCGGTTCGCTTGGAATGGTATTGCTTATGCTAGTGCAATACAGCTATTTCTATTGGGGGGATTTGACGGCCAGTGCAAAAACCCGCCCTATGTTTGTGTCATTGTGCAATGTGGTTGGCTGCGAATTGCCGCCCTACAGAAGTCTTAGCCGAGTCAAAACAGATCAGCTTAGCGTGCGCAGTCACCCAGACTCGGAAACGGCATTGATCGTTGATATCATTCTCACCAATAGAGCCGAGCTCGCCCAGCCGTTTCCGGTGTTGCAGCTGACGTTTTTTGATATTCGAAGCCAACCCATCGCTACTCGTAAGTTTTTTCCTAACGAGTATTTGGACGGCGAGCTACGCGGTCTTTCGTCCATGCCCAGCGACAACCCTATTCGCCTGGCGTTGGAGATAATGGACCCTGGGGCTGACGCGATTAACTACGAACTCAATCTGTTGCCCACTCTGTGACTTTCAAGCCTTTGACAATTGGCACTGTAGAGCTGCCGAGTTGCGTCGTTCTGGCGCCAATGGCCGGCATTACTGATTTGCCGTTTCGTCAGCTTGCCTATCGATACGGTGCGGGCATGGTGGTGGCCGAGATGCTGACGGCGGACAAACGCCTATGGAATAGTCGAAAGTCGCGCCTGAGATTGGCATTTGGCGATGATACCGGCCCGCGTGTTGTGCAGATTGCGGGCGGTGACGCCGCCATGCTTGCGGATGCAGCGAGGCAAGTGGCTGACCTCGGCGCAGAAATTATTGATGTCAATATGGGCTGCCCAGCGAAAAAGGTCTGCAATAAGGCGGCA
The DNA here is from genome assembly GCA_039111475.1 of Pseudomonadota bacterium. Taxonomy (GTDB): domain Bacteria; phylum Pseudomonadota; class Gammaproteobacteria; order Pseudomonadales; family JAUIET01; genus JAUIET01. The sequence goes on from JBCCIP010000017.1 coordinate 21,763, forward strand.
GGATCTGCGTTAATGAAGGATGAGCGACTGGTTGCCGCGATATTCGAAGAGGTTGTTGCCAGCGTGGCTGTTCCGGTCACTGTGAAAACGCGCACTGGCTGGAGCCAGGAGCATAAGAATGCGGTGAGGGTGGCGGAGTTGGCCGAACTGTCCGGGATCTCGGCGATCACCATCCACGGCCGCACTCGAAGTTGTCGGTTTCAGGGGGAGGTTGATTATGAGTCCATTGCTCGCGTGAAAGAGGCTGTATCTATTCCGGTCATTGCCAATGGCGATATTGATAGCGCAGAAAAAGCTGAGCAAATATTGTTCAAAACAGCAGCGGATGGGGTTATGATTGGCCGAGCGGCGCTGGGTCAACCGTGGATAGCCGGAAATATCGCACAATACTTGCACAAAGGGTTACAATTGCGCTGCCCCAGTGTGCAAGATGTACGAAATTTGTTACTTGAACACTTGGCTAGTCTTCATGCATTCTATGATGAATTTCTAGGCACTCGAATTGCACGAAAACACGTCGCTTGGTATTTGCAGCGCATACCGCAATCAGAGCCGTTTAGAAAGGAGTTTAATAGAATTGACTCTGCAGAAGAGCAAAAACTGCAAATTGTAGAGTTTTTCGACATGAACACGAAGAAACTAGAAGAGGGCTTTGCCGCATGAGTACCGATTATTTCCAGGGCCAGACCAGTAGCCCACTTGCAACAGAAGAACCCGTCGCTGAAATTAGTGACGCCGATCGCATTAAACAGTTTCTCACGCAGGCACCGGTTGAGCATGCGCAGACTTTGCGCGACAGTGTCGAAGTAGCGATGAACAACTACTTTTCTCATCTGGATGGCCAGCAGGTGACCGATGTTTACCAGATGGTACTGTCAGAAGTGGAAGCGCCTCTGCTAGAGTGCGTTATGAAATACACTCGAAACAACCAAACTAAAGCATCTGTATTGCTTGGCTTGAATCGCGGCACGCTGCGTAAAAAGCTTAAACAATACGGCTTGCTCTAAACGGATCATCGGCGCGCCGTTCGCGCCGGTGTAGAATTTTGAAAGGCGCACTCCGCATTGGAGTAGCGCCTTTTTTGTGCGCGGTCAGCGCACTCGGCAACCGCAGATCCGGCAAGTACCGCGCAATGGGAGTTCGTTTTACGGTATCATTAGGGCTGAATTCCCGCCCCCTGAACTACTATTCGCCGTTGTAAGCAGACCTGTATGAGCACAAACCAAACCCGGCGCATAAGTCGCGCCTTGATCAGCGTATCCAATAAGGAGGGTGTGGTTGAATTTGCCAGCGCTCTACGAGCCTTGGGTATCGATTTACTTTCCACTGGTGGCACCTATCGATTGCTGCTAGAACACAACGTCGAAGTCACGGAGGTCTCTGACTACACAGGTTTTCCTGAGATGATGGATGGCCGAGTGAAGACCTTGCATCCGAAAATCCATGGTGGAATTCTTGGTCGTCGTGACATAGACGCGACCGTGATGGCAGAGCATGAGATAGGCGCGATCGATCTGGTAGTCGTTAATCTTTACCCGTTCGAGCAAACCGTGGCTAAACCGGACTGTGATTTACCCCTGGCGATTGAGAACATTGATATCGGTGGTCCCACCATGCTGCGCGCGGCCGCTAAAAACCACCGCTTCGTGGCAACCGTGGTTGAGCCAGGCGCCTATGAGGCAATTATCAGAGAGCTGCAATTAAGCAATGGCGAACTGAGCGACGCCATGCGTTTTGACCTTGCTGTAAAGACGTTTGAACATACGGCGGCATACGATGCCGCAATCGCTAATTATCTTGGCAAACAAACCACTGAAGATAATGCCGAGTACCCGCGCACTTTTAGTACTCAATTGCGCAAGTTTCAGAATATGCGCTATGGGGAGAATCCGCATCAATCAGCGGCGTTTTATGTAGAGCGGGACGCCGCAGGCGACAGCATAGCAGCTGCTGAGCAGTTGCAAGGCAAGGAGCTTTCGTACAATAACGTTGCCGATACCGACGCCGCATTAGAGTGCGTAAAGCAATTCGAGCAACCGGCTTGTGTGATCGTAAAGCATGCCAATCCTTGTGGCGTTGCGTTGGGTCCCGATATTCAGAAGGCTTATGAGAAAGCCTTTGCAACAGATCCTACATCGGCTTTTGGTGGCATCATTGCGTTCAATCGCCCGCTGGATGCCGTTACTGCCGGCTTGATTGTTGAGCGACAATTCGTAGAGGTCATTATCGCACCTGGCGTAGAACATGGTGTGGCCGAGATAGTGGCTACCAAAAAGAACGTACGCTTACTGATCTGCTCGCCGTTTTCTGCGTCAGACGGTGAACTGGATTACAAAAGAGTCAACGGTGGGTTGCTTCTTCAGCAACGCGATGCTGGCATGGTCAGTCTCAATGACTTGCAAATTGTTACCAAGGTGCAGCCTACTCAAGATCAACTCGCTGACTTACTGTTTTGTTGGAAGGTGGCTAAATTTGTCAAATCAAATGCTATTGTTTACGCGCGCGATGGACAAACAATAGGTGTGGGCGCTGGGCAAATGAGCCGTGTGTATAGCGCCAAGATTGCGGCAATTAAAGCGGCTGATGAAAATTTGCAAGTTTCGGGGTCGGTGATGGCGTCCGATGCGTTCTTTCCTTTCCGTGATGGCATAGATGCGGCCGCACAGGCAGGTATTGCTGCCGTTATTCAGCCCGGCGGCTCGATGCGTGATCAGGAAGTGATAGCCGCGGCCGATGAAGCTGGTATGGCCATGGTTTTTACCGCAATGCGGCATTTCAGGCACTAGGGAGCCTCTGAATAATAATGAATGTTCTTGTTATTGGTGGTGGTGGTCGCGAACACGCCCTGGCGTGGAAGTTAGCGCAGTCGCCGAATGTAGACACTGTATTTGTAGCGCCAGGAAACGCTGGTACGTCCACAGAGCCGGGCATAGAAAATGTTGCTTTGGCAGTCGCCGATTTTGCAGCTCAGGTAGAGTTTGTAAAAGCCAATGCTGTTGGTCTTACCGTAGTTGGTCCAGAGCAACCGCTGGTTGAAGGTATTGTTGATTACTACCAGCAGCACGGCGAGCGCATATTCGGTCCGAGCGCCGCAGCGGCTCAATTGGAGGGCTCTAAGTCGTTTACCAAGGACTTTCTCGCGAGAAATAATATTCCTACCGCCAGCTATGGGTCGTTTAACGACGCCGAACTTGCGTGCGACTATCTGAGTTCGGTGGAACTGCCTATAGTGATCAAGGCCGACGGACTGGCTGCTGGCAAAGGCGTGGTGATTGCTGAAACTCTTGCGCATGCTGAAGCAACTGTTCGGGATATGTTGGCTGGCAATTCCTTTGGTGATGCCGGGCGCCAAGTTGTAATCGAAGAGTTTATGCGCGGCGAAGAAGCCAGCTTTATAGTGGTGGTTGATGGCACTGATGTATTGCCATTCGCAAGCTCCCAGGACCACAAGGCAGCTTTTGACGGTGATCAAGGGCCTAACACAGGTGGTATGGGTGCGTACTCACCTGCACCTGTAGTGACAAATGATGTACATGAGCACGTAATGCGAGACATTATTCAACCTACCGTAGATGCGATGGCCGCAGAAGGAAATCGCTATACTGGTTTTCTGTATGCGGGGCTGATGATTAATGAATTCGGTCAAGCTCGCGTTGTTGAATACAACTGTCGATTTGGTGATCCTGAGACCCAGCCGATTATGATGCGGATGCGATCTGACCTGGCCGAATTGCTGAATAAATCGGTGGAAGGTGAGCTGAAGTCAGCCAATATCGAATGGTCGGATCAGACTGCCGTAGGCGTTGTAATGGCGGCCGGCGGTTACCCTGGCAGTTACAGCAAAGGAGACGTGATCGATGGTCTGCATGAAGCAGAGCGATCGGCCAAGGTTTTTCATGCAGGCACATTGCTCACTGAAGAGGCGACGCTGGTAACCAATGGTGGCCGGGTTTTGTGCGTGACAGCACTGGGTGATGATGCAGCGCACGCTCAGGCGATGGCTTATCGTGGCGTCGAGAATATCCATTGGAAGGGCGCTCAGTTTCGAACCGATATCGCGTATCGTGCTATAAGGCGCGAGCAGGATGCTGGCTAGGCTAAATTCCATGCGATTAGTGCTTTCATTAGCAACGGCCGTTTTACTGTTATTTGCTGTTGGCAGCTCGGCTGCACCTGTATTGAATTCCAAATCCGAGTACCTGAGTGAGCCCATCGATGAATACATCGATGTATTCTTTGATCGCAGTGCCAAAATGGGATTTGAGGATCTATTTAAACCTGAAAATCAGAGAGAATTTGCGCCTCTGACACTTGATCGAGCGGAGTTTGGTTTTACGCATGCGGCCGTTTGGCTACGTATGAGCCTGCGAAATGAAACACCTGTTAGTGATAGATTCTCAATGCAGTTCCGGCCAATCAGTGTCTCATCTCTTGATGTGTATGAAGCACCTGCTGAGCCAGGCCGGGCGCCAAAAAAACTATATAGCCTGGATGATAGACGCCCATATAGCCTTTACACAACGACACCGGGTCTGGTCATGTCCTTGGGATACTTTCAGCCAGGTGAGTTAAAAACGATATACGTTCGCATAGAGTCCGATTACCCCTTGAATTTGAATGCTGTTGTGTATTCCGCTGCTTCTCAAGGTGTTCAAATGGCTGCCGGAAACAGTTATAACACTTTTTTATTGGGTGGAATATGGGCTTGTGTATTATTGATGGCAGCTTGCGTTGTTTACTCCCATGAGATTATTTTTTTCTACGTTTTTGGTCACGCCTTGGCGCTGATTGGCTACCTGCGCAGTGCTTGGGGTTACCCTGCATTTCTGGTTTTTGATGAGGCGCACTATCACGGGCATGGCGTCTATGTTTTCGGTATGTTCGTGTCGCTATTTCTGTTGCTGTTAACTTGGCGAATAATATTCTTATGCAGAGCGCAGAACAAATTGAGGCGGTTCCTAGAGATTGCGATGTTCTTCAATATCTGTGGCACTATCAGCGTATTCTTTCTCGGCCCGCAAAGCAGCTTTTATGTTTTTTACGGTACAAGTACTTTTTCCGCAGCGATCTGCCTGCTGACGGCTCTTCATGCCTACACAGAAGAGCACAGGGATTTTCTACTGTTATTTGTGATTGGGCATGCGGTTACCTTGCTTATAATTTTTGTAAATACTCTTACCGCGTTGGTTGACCTATCAACCATAGTATTAGGTAATCGGGTAATGGGCTCGGCCACCGTTTTGATACTGCTTATGCAAGTCGTCGCAGCGGCCTTGTTTTATAATTTCCATCGGGAGCTTCGACTAGCTGCAGAATATCGCGCCGCGTTTAATACTGAATTGGTTAGCAACCAAACTTCATTGCTAAGCAAGCTGACGCATGAAATTAGAACCCCCATGGCAGGCGTGCTAGGTATGACAGAGTTGTTGCGTTCAACCCAGCTTACAGAAACTCAGGCAGATTTTGCTGACAACATTGATAGATCGTCCCAGGAATTATTGCATATTATTGATGATGTGACGGCATTTGCGCATATTCAGAACAACAGCCTACCTGTGCAAAAGCAGCCTTTCGGCTTATTAGAAATGTTAGATGAAATCATGCTGGCATTCGCACCGGAAGCCGAGCGAAAGAATATAGAGTTGGTGATGTATGCTGAGCCGGGTCAGGCTAACTATATCATCGGTGATTTGGTGCGCGTCAGGCACATTGTGGGCAATTTGCTGAGTCATTGCATAGCCTGCCTGAGGGATGGTGAAGTTTTGGTTCGTGCAAGCATAGAATCGGAAAATCTGTTTTTGGTGGTTCAGGATAACGGGCCGGGAATTAGCGGTGAGGAACTGGCTGAATTTTTTATTGAAGGTGAGGAATTGGGTAACCTTGTGCCGCGTAATGGTGGTATCGGGTTGCCATTATCGAAAAAGATTGCCGAAGCGTTGGGCGGTGCGCTGACAGTAAGCAGCGAACTGAAGGAGGGTACCCGGTTTGAATTCACGCTGCCCATAGAAGTTTCAGACAACCCACCTTCTGCGCCAATGAACGCTGAGCGTCTTAAGGAACTTCGAGTACTGGTAGTTGACGACAGCGGAACGTATTGCAGTGTTGTCGAGCAGCAAGTTCGCCACTGGGGCACGCATATAGATTCTTGCATGAGTGGTAGCGAAGCGCTTGCTCTGTTAAGGGCAAAGGAAAATATAGAACAAGCCTATCATGTCTTGTTAGTGGACTATTCAATGCCCGGTATGAGCGGTTTACAACTGGCAGAGCGAATTCAGACAGACGAGCACATTCGCGAACAAAACCTTATCATCATCATGCTCACTGGTGTCAATACTGCCCCAGACTTGGCGAGTGCGTACAAATCCGGCATACGTCGTATTCTGCATAAGCCGCTGGGCTCCAAGGCATTGCAACAGGTATTGCTGGAAGAATTACAGTTGTCGGATCAAGGAAACGTAGTAACTTCCCCTAAAGAACCGGACACGGCTACACTGCACAATATTAAAGTGTTACTAGCGGAGGACAACGACATAAGTGCGCGTGTGATAGAGCGTATGTTGCATCGGATTGGTGTTAGCACGCAGCTCGCTTTGAATGGCGAAGAAGCATTGCTGGCGGTGCAGAGAAACCAATTCGATCTTGTACTAATGGATTGTGAAATGCCTGTTATGGACGGTTTTGAAGCCACTACACTTATACGAAGGTGGGAAGAAGAATCCGGACGCCCGCGCACTACTGTCGTTGCATTGACTGCTCATTTGCTCGAACAGCTTCAGGATCGGATTCATGCTGCGGGCATGGATGATCAGGTGTCCAAACCGTTGCGCATACATGAACTACAATCCTTGTTGAACCGCTGGGTGCTGGAATTTCGAGAGGTACAGTCATGATGAATAGAAATCTGACGACTATTGATGGACTAATTTCGATAGCCGATGATGTATTAAAGGCAGTGGCAGGCGGTTCTGGCCCTGGCGCCAGGATTTCTCCCGCACGAGACGTAAATACACCGGACAACTTGTCGCCCAATGAGCAACGACACGTGGCTGGCTTGATGCGAGTAAACCACTGTGGCGAAGTGTGCGCGCAGGCTCTTTACAAAGGTCAGGCACTAACAGCAAAATCAGATGCAGTACGAGAAGCAATGCAGCAAGCCGCTAATGAGGAAGAAGACCATTTACATTGGTGCGAACAGCGGCTTAGCGAACTGGATTCACAACCCAGTTATCTGAACCCATTGTGGTATGGCTTGTCTTTTAGCATGGGGGCGCTTGCCGGTGCTGTCAGCGATAAACTAAGTCTTGGTTTTGTTGCCGCAACCGAGCAGCAGGTTTGCAAGCACTTGAGAGATCACTTTGATCAGATACCAGAGGCAGATGAAAAAAGCCGCGCGATTCTGCAGCAAATGATTAGTGACGAAGACCGGCATGCGCAACACGCACTTAGTGAGGGAGGTATTCCGTTCCCTGGTGCAGTCAAGCAAGGCATGACGTTGTTATCCAAGATTATGACCGAAACAAGCTATCGAATTTAACTGGTTTACGTCATCGAGTAAGCTCTAGACTATTTTATATTTTGGCTGGAAAATCTGGCCAGCCCTTCATGCAGTGTAAGTGCCGAGCGAATGAGCGGCAGTGCCAGTGCGGCTCCAGTGGCTTCGCCAAGACGAAGGTTCAAGTCCAACAATGGTTTGGCGTCCAGCTCGGTTAAAATATGCTGGTGGCCGGGTTCCAGCGATCTGTGCGAAAAAATCAACCAGCGCCTAACACCTGGGTTAATCTGACAGGCTAACAAAGCCGCAGCCGAGCAGACAAACCCATCGATCAAACTCGGAATGCCACGTTGTGCGGCGTCTATATACGCCGCTGTTAACGCCGCGATTTCCAGCCCGCCCACATGGCCTAGTACACCGAGAGGTTGGCGGATGCTTGTTCTGTGCCGGTCAAGCGCGGTTCGTATCGCTTTTTGCTTTTGCTCAAAGCGACTGTCATCAACGCCACTACCGCGCCCAACGCTTTGCTCGACGGGCAATGTTAGTGCCGCGCTGCAGATCGCTGAGGCCGAGCTTGTATTACCAACCCCAATTTCACCGCCAATAAACAACTGGCAGTCTTGTCGGGCGCCGTATTCGCGACCCGCTTCGATTGCGCTCAATAACAAACCGTCATCCATTGCCGGCTGCCTGCAAAAATTAGCTGTGCCCGATGCAAGCGACAGATCAATAACGGATGGCAAATCGTCAACAGGTAAAACAGTTCCAAGATTAACGATACTAACTTCAATGCCATTCGCAGCAGACAATATGCCTATCGCGCTGCGCTCATTGGCCGCATTTCGCAACATCTCACTGGTGGTTTGCTGACCAAATACGGATACACCTTCCGCAGTTACACCGTGATCGCCTACAAAAATGCGCTGGCATATATGCTCCAGCTTTGGCTTCTTGCAGTTCTGCCAGGAAGCAAACTGAATAGCGATTGATTCCAGAGCGCCCAGTGCGCCAAATGGTTTTGCTAAATCTCGTTGGTGTAACGCAGCCGCTTCTCTGGCGGACAAAGAAGGTTCTGGCGTAGGGTTTTTCAACCATTTCAGCGGATTATTCGCTTGATTCATTGCCCGGTAAATTCTCTCTTCAGCTCTGCAGGATTCAAATGCAGAAATAACACAGTAGAGTATAGAGAGGTTTTTGCTGCTTAGTAGCGTTGAATTATTCGCTGGATGATTGGTTCGTTTATGATCAAGTGGTGGCTTACGTTACCCGATCGCGAGTAGCGCCATTACGGCCTTGCGAATAACGTTCAATGCACCGCGTAGCCAACATTCCGCGGGCGATCTATTTCCACAGCGGTGCTTTGCTCATTTCTAATGAGTGAAAACCTTCAGACGATTTTATAGCTGTGCGTGATATCCACGCCGCCCTTGCCCAGCATGATCGAGGCAGAGCAGTATTTTTCGGCGGATAACTCAACGGCTCTTTTCACCTGGTTTTCCTTCAGATTTTCGCCGCTGACAATAAACTCAAGATGGATGTGGTTGAATACCGCAGGCACTGCGTCTACTCGTTCGGCGCTGAGTATGGTGTGGCAGTGAGTCACCTTTTGTCGGGATTTTTGGAGAATAGTAACCACGTCATAGCTGGCGCATCCGCCCAAACCCATGAGGATCAATTCCATTGGTCGCGCCCCGGCATTTACGCCGCCATTGTCGTCAGGCCCGTCAAGCATTACGCTGTGGCCGCTGCCAGAATGTGCTTCAAATTGAACGTTTCCGCGCCAATCAATTCTGGCTTCCATGGGCTTTCCTCACATAAAGACGCTTAAAACGGTCGCGGAGCTTACCACAAACCGATCTGGATCATCTGATTGGCGGCTAATTGAGCATTTTGTGCTACCACTGGTCGAAATTTCACAGATGCATGATGAGCGGTCGGATCTGAGTGGAAAATGTAAACCCTTACACTAACCTTACTAATGATTGGTCATTTTTTGAGTAGGTATTTATAGTGACGCAGCTAGCTCTGACACCGCACATCGACCGTGTGGAACAATTCCTTGCCCACTGTCACAGGCGGCGTTATCCAGCCAAAAGCACCATCATTTATGCGGGGGACGATTGCGATTCCCTGTACTACGTAATCAAGGGCTCGGTGACCGTTGTCATTGAAGATGACGAAGGTCGCGAAATGATCGTTGCTTATCTAAACGACGGCGACTTCTTCGGCGAAATGGGTTTGTTCGACATCGAAGGTGCGCGAAGCGCCTGGGTCAGAGCGAAAACTGAGTGCGAAGTTGCTGAAATCAGTTATCAGAAATTCACCGAAATATCAGACCGCGAGCCACAGTTTATCAAGGCTATTGGTAAGCAGATGGCCACTCGTTTGCGCAACACTACGCGTAAAGTAGGCGATCTGGCATTCCTGGACGTGACGGGCCGCGTTGCACGCACTTTGCTAGATTTGAGCAAGGAGCCGGATGCAATGACTCACCCGGATGGCATGCAGATCAAAATTACCCGCCAGGAGATCGGCCGCATTGTTGGTTGCTCTCGCGAGATGGTTGGGCGTGTACTCAAGAGCCTGGAAGAGCAGGGGCTGGTGCATGTTAAGGGTAAAACCATGGTCGTTTACGGGACTCGTTAGAGCTCCTCTCACTCTGCATTAATTCGACAGTTTGATCGCCCTACTTGAAAAAGTTGGGGGTTTTCTGTCGTGCTAGTAAAGCCGCACTGAATACGTTTCGCAATCAATAGCACTCATCACTTCGCAACTTGGCTAATACCTCCCAAAGCCCAAAATCAAGACCGGGTTCAGAACTCAATACTTCGGAAACATCTCCCCAAGCGCCACCCCAGGATCATCAGCCCGCATAAACGTTTCACCAATCAGAAAGCAATTAACATTGTTGTCCTGCATTATTTGAACATCAACAGTGTTACGTATGCCACTCTCAGTAATGATCAGGCAATCTTCAGGCACGTCATTCACCAAGTTTAAGGTGGTATCCAAACTGGTCTCAAAGCTATGCAAGTCACGATTGTTGATCCCAATCATCCCAGGCTTCAAAGCAAGTGCCCTGTCCAATTCGGTCTTATCGTGTACTTCAATTAGAACATCCAGTTCGATATCTCTGGCATAGTGATACATATCTTCAAACAAGCTGCTTTCATCAAACGCCGCAACAATAAGCAAGATACAGTCGGCCCCCATCACTCTTGATTCCATGAGGTGATAATTGTTCACCATAAAATCTTTGCGCAACACCGGCAGTTTTGCTGCGTCTCTGGCCAGTCGAAGATATTCAGCAGAGCCCTGAAAGAAATCTTGATCGGTAAGCACTGATAAGCAGCACGCACCGGCGCCTTCGTAGCTGGCAGCGATTGCCGCGGGGTTAAAGTTTTCTCGAATCAGACCCTTGCTGGGCGATGCCTTTTTTATCTCAGCGATAACACCGCTACGACCCATATCAACGGCGGCTTCTAATGATTGTGTGAAGCCGCGACAATCTGGCAGCTCATCAAGACGTGCATGCAGCTCATTGATAGACACAAGGGCTGCAGCAGCAGCAACCTCTTCGTGTTTACGTTGCAGTATGGTCTGCAGGATAGTTGCTTGTTGAGCGCTCACTGATTTTCCTTTAGTAATTGGGTGAACTCTGCCAGCTCTTTCATCTTTTGCAGCGCCAGCCCGCTAAGCATTGCATCTTGCGCCATAGCCACACCGTGCTCAATCGATTCACACAAATCGGCCGCATAAATGGCAGCTCCGCTGTTCAACGCCACAATATCCGCAGCACTTTGATTGTCGCCTTTGTACGCCGCCTTAATCATGGCAAGGCTCTGTTCCGCGCTGTCTACCTTAATATCGTCTAGTTTGCCGCGCGTTAAGCCGACGTTTTCCGGATTGACGGTGTAGTTTGAGATAACGCCATCTTTAAGTTCAAACACTTGAGTGTTAGCCGCAATAGAAAGCTCGTCCAGCCCGTCATCCGCGTTAACACATAGCACGTGCGTTGCCCCCATTGCCTTGAATGCAGCGGCGTAGGATGACAGCCATTTTTTGTCGAATACTCCAACAAGACCATGTGTTGCCAATGCCGGGTTGGTCAAGGGGCCAAGCAAATTGAAGATTGTTCTAACGCCCAATTCTTTTCTAGGACCTATGGCGTGACGCATGGCGCTGTGGTGATTGACAGCGAACATAAAGCCGATACCTACTTCATCAATGCAGCGACCGACCTCTTCAGGGCTAAGGTCCAGTCGTACTCCTGCAGCTTCTAACAAGTCAGCGGCTCCACTGCTGCTGGTCACAGAGCGATTGCCGTGCTTGGCAACCTTTGCGCCGGCGGCGGCTAATACGAAACTACTGGCGGTTGAAACGTTGAAAATTTTGGCGCCGTCGCCACCGGTGCCAACAATGTCAGTGAGTTCGATATTCTCTGTCTTTACGTGATTAGCCAGTTCGCGCATTACTTTGGCGGCACCAATTATTTCGGCTTCTGTTTCGCCTTTGGCGGCAAGACCTGCGAGAAACGCACCTATTTGAGAGTCGGTGGCGTCTCCGGTCATGATCTGGCGCATGATGTCCTGCATATCGTTTTCACAGAGACTGTTTCCGTTGATCAAACTGCCAATGCCCTGTTGGATATTCATTGCTTCATCTCCAAAAAGTTAGCCAGCAATTCGTGTCCGTACTCGCTGAGTATGGATTCAGGATGAAACTGCACACCCTCTATGCACAAACTTCGATGTCTTAAACCCATGATCTCGTCACGCTCACCATGCTCACTCATTGTCCAGGCGCTGACTTCTAATTCTTCAGGTAGCGTTTCAGCGTCGACCACCAATGAGTGATAACGGGTAGCGGTAAACGGTGTAGGTATATCTTTGAAAACTCCTTTCCCATCGTGGTAGATCGCTGAAGTTTTACCATGCATCGCAACCGTGGCGCGCACAATGTCACCACCATAGTGCTGACCAATGCTTTGATGTCCCAGACACACGCCTAGCAGAGGCAGTTCACCGGCAAAGTGTTTGATCGCCTGCAAAGAGATGCCCGCTTCATTCGGTGTACAGGGCCCTGGCGATATGACAATTCGCTCAGGCGCCCAGCGCCGAATCTGTTCAATGCTCACTTCGTCGTTGCGCACCACTTTCACATCCGCCTTCATCTCGGCGAGATACTGCACAATGTTAAAAGTAAACGAGTCATAGTTATCAATCATTAACAACATAGTTGTGCCGCCTTGAAAATCGCACTGGCTTTGTTCATGCATTCCTGCCATTCAAGCGCGGCTTCGGAGTCGGCGACTATGCCGGCGCCGGCCTGCAAATAGATGCGCTTATCCTGAATAACCGCGGTTCGAATCGCAATGGCGGTATCCATATCACCCTGCCAGGAAATGTAGCCTACTGCACCACCATAGATGCCGCGTTTGCATGGCTCCAGTTCATCAATGATTTCCATTGCCCGAATTTTGGGTGCGCCACTCAGCGTACCAGCTGGCAGACAGGCTTTCAGTACGTCCACTGCATCATGCTGTTCGAGCAGCTGCCCAGACACTTTGGAGACAATATGCATCACGTGCGAGTATCGCTCTACAATCATTTTTTCGGTCAGCGCCACAGTGCCGGTTGCTGCAATGCGACCTACATCGTTGCGGCCTAGATCAATTAGCATGAGGTGCTCTGCCAACTCTTTTGGGTCGCTAAGTAACTCTTGTTCCATCGCCATGTCTTCCGCTTCGCTGCGTCCGCGACGCCGAGTGCCCGCAATCGGGCGCACGGTGACAGTGTCGTCTTGCAGACGGGCAAGAATTTCCGGAGAAGAGCCTACAATCTGAAAGTCGCCAAGATCCAGAAAATACATATAGGGCGATGGGTTCAGTAAGCGTAGTGCGCGGTAAAGATCTATGGGTTCAGCATTGAATTCAGCACTGAGTCGTTGCGACAGCACCACCTGCATACAGTCGCCGGCGAGGATGTATTCTTTTATACGTTCAACGGCCGCCTCATAGTCGTCGCGTTGAAACGAGCTTGACGTAAACCCGGCGCTATCGGACAGTGCCTCATCCCGTTGTTGTAGGGGAATATCCTTAACGCTAAGTTGTGCGTCACGTAACTCGCCGCAGAGCTCAGCTAAGCGCGCTTGACCTTGTTGATAAGCCCCATCAACACCTGGGTCGCACATCACCACAATTTTCAGCGTTCCTGACAAGTTATCAAACACGATAATTTCGTCGGCGAGCATCAGCAACACATCGGGGTTTTGCAGTTCGTCGGGTTTGTCGATCAGCCGCTCGCTGCCATCATCCAGCGTTGGTTCAGCGTACCGCGCGGCATCATAAGCGAAATAACCCACCAGGCCACCATGGAATATCGGTAAGCCGTCCAGATCGGGAACTCGATACTGCTCGCGGAACTGCCGCACGCTTTCCAGCGGCGCGTCGCTGTGCCAGCTGTCTATCGTCTGATCGGCTTCGCACAGCTGAATTTCGTGCCCACACACTCGCAATACGGTTTTACACGGCAAGCCAATAATGGAATATCGTCCCCACGTCTCGCCGCCCTCTACCGACTCCAGCAAAAAGGAATAGGGTCCTTGGCCAATCTTCATGTAGGTGCCGAGTGGTGTATCGATGTCGGCCAGCAGCTCCATCTGCAGGGGTATGCGGTTATAGCCGTCTGTTGTCAGCTGATTGAAGTGTTCAATATTCATAGGGATCCTTGAGGGGGATAGCCACCTTGGTGGCTGATATCAGGTGTTTTAAGTGCGCGCTTGGCTGCGGTTAGTGAAGAGCTTCACCAACGCCAACGGAAATGCTTTGTCTGCAAGTCGCGTGTTTTCACACTGATCTCAAGGCTGTTTGGAAGTGCAAGCATAAACGGATACCCAGGGGTTCGTCCAGTCCTCTAAGCACTCGCCAACCGCTCTCGCATGGCGGAAATCACCGCTGCATAATCGTCTTGGCCAAAGATGGCGGAACCCGCCACAAAAGTATCGGCGCCGGCAGCCGCTACATCTGCAATGTTCTGTATGCCAATACCACCGTCTACTTCCAGTCGAATCGGCAGGCCACTGGCATCAATAATTTGTCTGGCTTCACGACATTTATCTAGTGTACCGGGGATAAATTTCTGCCCGCCAAACCCAGGGTTAACCGACATGAGCAACACCATATCAACCTTGTCCAGCACGTACTTCAGGGTATCGAGCGGAGTGGCCGGATTAAAAACCAAACCGGATTTGCAGCCCGCTTCACGAATCAATTGCAGGTTGCGATCAATGTGTTGGCTTGCCTCAGGGTGGAAGGTGATGTAGCTGGCGCCAGCGTCGCTAAAGTCGCCTATCAGCCTGTCTACCGGGCTGACCATCAAATGCACATCTATAGGTGCGGTCACACCATGATTGCGCAGCGCTTTGCATACCATGGGTCCAATCGTCAAATTAGGCACATAGTGATTGTCCATCACGTCGAAGTGCACAATATCTGCGCCGGCGGCCAGTACGTTGTCTACTTCCTCACCAAGTTTGGCGAAATCGGCGGCCAATATGCTTGGCGCGATCAAATAATCCTTGGGCATGTTCGATTCAGCGGTAATAAAAAGGCTGAGTATTCTACGCGATTGAGTGGTCGGCAACTACACTAAAACCTATGACTAGGCGATCGAGAGGGAACTCATAGTGCTGGCAAGGCGATTTATTCTGTTGCTGATGATAGGTTTTGGTAGCTCGCCAGCTCTGGCTTTTGACGACCAGCAAGCCTGGCAAGAGTGGCTGGACGTTGGTGGCAAACGCTTCCCGCTTTACAACTACGCCAATCGCAATGGTCAACCGCGTGGCTCTGTATTGCTAATATTGAGTACCGCAGACGGCCAAGCGCGGGCTTTCAAGAATTTGGCGGCTAGCTTGCCCGATCATGGCTGGAACGCCGTTGCTGTGGTGATCGACTTTAAGGTAACTAACGATTCGGATTTCGAAAAACGCGTCAATGCAGCAATGGGTAAATTGCCTGATGTGGCCGGTAAACCGGTGGTGGTACTGAGCAGTGGCCAGTACGCCCTTAAATCTGCACAGCGCTTTGCAGAGGGTGGTTTCTCCAAAACAACATCCGCATTTGTTGCACTCAACCGGCCAGCGATGAATGACCTCGAGCAGCTGAGACGTTTTCACCAGCAAAATCTGGCAGTGCTGGATATCAGTACGCCAGCGTTAAGCGGCCCTGAATTAAGGCAGCGACGAAGCAGGCTGGCTAAGGAACTTGGGCAAAAACACTACCGAAACATGGTGATGCCACCGGTTTCCGTGAGCCGGGTAAATTCCCCTGATGCCGTCAGCAAACGAATACTTAGTTGGCTGAATACAAGCTATTCGGCGGATTGATTCTGCGCCATTCTCAGGCGCTCTGGTGTGCCAACGTCCAGCCACTGCCCTTTCAGTAGGTCGCCGGCCAGGCGCTGCTTGTCGATTGCGTCAAGCAATAGAGGTAACAGCGGCATCGCACCCGCAGCCATATGTTCAAACATTTTAATGGAATAGAGGCCCACACCTGCGTAAGTAACACTAGGTCGGTCTGGAATATTCGACTTTCTCGTTATCCTGTCTTCCGCTAACTCGAAATCACCCGCCAAATAGTCGGGGGTAGGAATCAATAGCAGTTTGGCAAGATCATTGCCCATCTCGAAATCGCACAATTGCGGTAGGGGGTCATCGCAGAAAACATCGGCGTTTATAACGAGGAATTCACCGCTGACATCGTTTGAACGTAGTAACGGCAGCGCGTTTTGAATACCACCGGCTGTTTCCAGCGCGTCGGGCTCAGGGGAGTAGCGCACGTTAAGGCCATAGGTATGACCGTCGCTAACATGCGCCTGTATTTTTTCACCCAACCAACAGGTATTGATCACTACCTCTTTAATACCCGCATTGGCCAAACGCATCAGGTGATAATCGATCAGCGGTTTACCGTTTACCATCAGCAGAGGCTTAGGCACTGTGTCGGTCAGCGGGCGCATGCGCTCGCCTCGGCCTGCTGCCAGAATCATCGCTTTACGCTCTCGCATCAGGGCATACTCTCGATCGGCTTGAACCAATTGTTGGCAATTGCTTTTGGCATCAATACCTTTTCAAACCAGTGCGCAAAATCAGAAAGCGAATCGTACTCAGCCGCAACCTCTTGCACGTATTTGCACACCAGTGGAATGTCGTTCAAATAACCTGGTTTGTTGTCGCGCAGGTGCAGTCTCGCAAACGTGCCAAGTACTCTCACGTGTCGCTGCAGGCTCATATAATCAAACCATAGTTTGAATTGAGACTCGTTGACACTTGCCGGGAGCAACCCAGAACTATGCGCAAGCGAGGCGTATTCACGCAACCAGCCTAAAACTTGCTGCTCAGGCCATTTCACATAGCAATCTCGCAATAGTGACACTAAATCATAACTAATCGGCGCCAGTAAGGCGTCTTGAAAATCGATAATGCCGAGCTGATTGTCGTCACAAACCATCAAGTTGCGACTCTGGTAGTCGTAGTGAGTAAGTATTTGTGGTTGCACAATTGCCTGATCCAGTAGTTGCTGGCAAAACTGATCAAACAGTTCGCGCTCACTGGCGCTCATTGGGTGGTTTAGTAAGCCTTGCGCAAACCACTCGGGGAAACGCTCAAGATCTTCGCGCATTTGGCCTGTAGAATAGTGGCTAATGTTGTCGCCAGGGTCTATTTGCTGCAGAGAGATCAAAGCCTGCATTGCGCAGCTGTACCATTGGTCAACTGTCTCTTCGTTGAGTTGACTTAACAGCAGCGTATCGCCTAGGTCAGATTGTAGTAAAAAACCTCGCTGCAAATCTGCTGCGATCACCTCCGGTACGCGCAAGCCTGCGTTGCCTAGCAGCCTGGCAATAAGCACGAATTCACTGTTTTTTTCGGTCTCCGGAGGAGCAAACACAGCGATGTAAGTGCCGTTATCAGTACTCAGTCTGTGGTACTTACGAAAGCTTGCGTCTCCAGACAAGGCCTGGAAGTCCACAATTTTCTCTGCAGTGCTGGCGGCAAGTTGCTGTTCACACCAATCGCGTAAAATAATCGTGGTGTTATTTGTCTTGATAGAATTTGAGTTGGTCATTACTGTAAGGCGTTGGTAAGTGGGGAACCTATGCACCCGCATTATACGCAGACTTGACGGAAGCTCTGGCCCTTTGAACAGCTCAACAATTAAACCCATCCGGCGGTTGACTAAGGCCCAAAGTCGAAATCGTGCCTCATTGAGCCTGGCGACGGGCTGTTTGGCGCTGATGGTGGTGGGAGCTGAATTACGCGCTAACGATGAGGGAGCAGAACAGATACAAAGTAACCCGGCGGTCGTGCGCTATCAGCAGGAGCAAAGTATGCAGCGCTGGAGGCTGACGGGCGAGCGCAAGACAGCCGCTGAAATCGACTGGCTACCGGCTGAGATGCTTGGCTCAGATTACCCGCTCGGACACTGTAATGGTGCGTATGTTGCACCGAGAAATGATAGCCCGGAAGCTGAGCTTGAGCCTTCAAAATCACCGTTGCGTTCATCTGCCGACCGCTCTGAATTGCGCGGGAACACCACAGCAACGCTAAGCGGCAATGTGTTTATAGAAGAAGGTTACCGGCGCCTAAGCGTTGATGAGGCCACCTATAACCGCGAGACGAGAGAACTTCAGCTGAATGGAAATTTGCTGCTTCGCGAACCTGGGCTACTAATGCTGGCCGATAAGGCCGTCATCAATTCCGAAGACGGTACTGGTCTGCTGTCACCAGCGGATTACGTTTTGCATAAGCAGCATGTTCGCGGTGGAGCCGCTGAAATAGCTCGCCTGGAAGACGGCGCCTTGGTAATGAAGTCAGCCAGCTACACGCGCTGTGAACCTAATAACAATACCTGGGAGTTGCTGGGCAAGAGCATTGTTATTGATCAGGAAAAAGGCGTAGGCACGGCAAGACATGCACGGCTTAACGTTAAAGGTTTGCCAGTGTTTTATTCACCCTGGCTGCAGTTTCCCATTGATGACAGGCGTAAAACAGGAGTTCTTTGGCCCAGCTTTTCCAATACCTCCACGGGTGGTGTTGATATTGCGATACCTTATTACATCAACCTGGCACCTAATTACGACGCCACTCTAACACCTCGGTATATTAGCAATCGCGGCATGATCGCTGAAGCGGAAACGCGCCTGCTCACTCAATATGGACATTGGGTGGCCAGCGGTTCCTACTTAGCCGATGATGAGGATACCGGCGAGGATCGCTGGTTGGTGGCACTTGCGGAGCGTGGCAGTATTGGTCCAAAGATTCGCACCAGAATTGATTTCACGCGGGTGAGCGACGACGATTTTTTTAATGATCTGAGTACTCGCGGGCTGGAAGTGAAACGCGAAACTCATCTGGATCAATTGGGTGAAATGTATTTCACAGATTGGGGGTGGAATTTTGCCGCCAGATTTCAGCAGTTCCAAACGATTGAAACATCAATTCTGCCACAAAATGAGCCGTATAAACTGCTACCACAGCTCTCGGCATCGCACCGAGGACTTGGTGTTCCGTTCCAGCCACAGCTAAATTACGACTTACAGTACACCTTTTTTGATCACGATATTTTAACTCGGGGACACAGAGTGTATGCGGAAACTGGCGTTAGTTATCCTATGGAATGGCTGGCTGGTTTTGTTAAACCAACGTTGAAGCTCAAACACGCCAGCTACTCTATAGACGAGCCACTGCAGAATGACAGCGATTCCAGCGAGTCTTACACCGTTCCAGTTTTCTCGCTCGATTCGGGTCTGTTCTTCGAGCGTTCTTTGAAGGTTAATGAGTCTGACTACCAGCAAACCCTGGAGCCTCGCCTGTATTATTTGCGGGTACCCGAGCAGGATCAGTCGGGCATTCCTTTGTTCGACACTACTGCACTAACATTTGGTTATAGTCAGTTGTTTCGCGAAGACAGGTTTACCGGTCACGATCGTGTTGGGGATGCTGACCAGTTGACACTTGGTCTTAGTACCCGATTCATTGATGACGAAGGCGCAGAAAAGCTGTCTGCCAGTATTGGCCAGATATTCTATTTTAGGGACCGTCGGGTTGCGCTTGTCCAACCGCGGGCGGAAGACGCAGATGCCACGTCGGCGGTTGCCGGCGAGTTGGAATATAGACCTACTGATCACTTGCGGCTGACCTCCTCGTTGCTATGGAACACCGCTGATGACAAGATTGACGAAGGCGGCTTTCAGTTTCAATACGAGCCTGAAGAAGACATTCTGATCAACCTGGCCTACCGTTATCGCCGTGACAACCCTTTGTTTAGGCCAAACAGCGACATATTCGGCGAGACTATTGAACAAACAGACGTTTCAGCGGTCTTTCCTTTTGGAAAGCACTGGCGGGCTTATATGCGCTGGCAATATGACCTTGCACAGCACAGCACGATTGAGGACCTGGTGGGGATTGAATACAGTGATTGTTGTTGGGATATACGATTGGTCTACCAGCGCGGCTTAAACGGCGCATTGCAGCGCAACGTAGGCGCACCTCTGAATGAGTTCGATGTACGTCGAGAGCACGCCGTCTACCTTCAGTTCGTATTACGCGGCCTGGGTAGCCTGGGTGATAAAATTGATCGTATACTGGACCGTAGTATTCTTGGCTATGGCGATTTCAAGCGCAATTTTCGGTGAATTATGAGTAAATTTCTTTGGTCAGCGCGTTACGCGCTTTGCATTTTATTAGTGCTGCCTGTGGCCGCGCCAGCGTCCGCCGCGACCCAATTGCTAGACAAAGTAGCGGTTATCGTTGAAGACGACATTATTATGGAAAGCGAGCTGCAAGGACGCATTGCACTGGTGACCGCCAATATTCAGAAGCAACAAGCTGAATTGCCGGATCAGGATGAATTGCGACACCAGGTACTTGAGCGAATGATCGTAGAGAGCCTGCAACTGCAGATGGGCGATCGCGCGGGTGTGCGCATAACCGATGCTGCATTGAATGACGCTGTGGGGAATATTGCCCGTTCCAACGGCATGACGCTGGAACAGTTTCGTGCTGCGCTGGAAGCAGAAGGCAGCTCATACGTGGGAATGCGTGAGAATATTCGTCAGGAAATGATCCTCAAGCGCGTGCAGCAAGGCAACGTGAACAACCGAGTACAAATCACTGAAAGCGAAGTTGATAATTTTCTGAGCTCTGAAGAAGGCCGCATCATGACCTCGCCCAGTTATCGCGTTGGGCATTTTATGCTTGTGGCGGATGAAAACATGGACGCCAGTGAACGGACTGCTGCCGCCGGTGCTGCCGCCGAGTTGGTGGCTGAGTTGCGTGCGGGGCGAGAATTTGAAAGCTTGCTGAAAAGCAATCAATACCGTGGCTTTGCCGCTCAAGGGGGTGACCTGGGCTGGCGCAAGAAAGAAGACTTGCCAAGTATATTTACAGAAGTGGTTCCGGAATTAACCGTGGGAGGAGTGGCAGAGGCTATTGAAGCCGGCAGCGGTTGGCATATCGTGAAATTGATGCAGCAGCGAGGTGGTGAAGCGCGCATGGTTGATCAAACTCTGGTGCGCCATATATTGATCAAGCCTTCTGAAATTCTAACCGTAGAGGAGGCTCGAGCAAAAATTGCCGGCTTTAGGGAGCAGGTCGTAAATGGTGATGCCGAATTTGCTGATCTTGCCAAAGAACACTCGGAAGACATCGGTTCTGCCTCGGAAGGCGGTGAGCTTGGCTGGACCAATCCAGGCCAAATGGTTCCAGAGTTTGAGCAAGTTATGCTTGGTACCGGACAAGGGGAGATTAGTCAGCCGTTTCAATCACAATACGGCTGGCATATTTTGCAGGTGGACGATCGTCGTAGCAAAGACATGAGTGATCGGATTGTTAAAAACCAGGCCAGCCAGTACATCTATGAGCGAAAGTTTGAAGAAGAGCTGGAAGCGTGGCTGCAAAAAATCCGCGACGAAGCTTACGTTGACATCAAGTAGCCGTGCAGAGAATCCTGGTAACGCCCGGTGAACCGGGTGGCATTGGGCCGGATGTCGTCTGTGCCATTGCTCAGCAGTCAAGTCCCCATCAGCTTTGCGCCGTCGCCGACCCTCAACTGTTAGCTGATCGGGCCGCGCAGATCGGCCTGCCCCTAAAACTCCAAGTTATTAATACTAGTGACGAGTCACCATTTGAGCTAGCGGCTGGCGAATTGGCGGTACTGCCTGTTACCCTGAGTGCGCCAGCACGAGCTGGATTTGCCGATCCCAAGAATGCTGAATACGTGCTGTCGTGTCTTGATCGTGCCATATCGCTGTGCGTGGAGCAAAAAGCCGATGCGATGGTTACCGGACCAATCAATAAAGCGTCCATTGTGGAAGGCGGCTATGAATTTTCCGGCCACACCGAATATCTTGCCGCTAAAACCGAAACAGATACCGTGGTTATGATGCTGGCAAGCGAACAACTGCGGGTAGCATTGCTTACCACGCATTTACCGCTGCAAGACGTGTCAGGAGCCATTACCCGAAATCGTCTTGAAGAACATATCCGTGTATTGCATGTGGCGCTTAGGGACCACTTTTCTGCGCCAGAACCACGAATATTAGTGTGCGGTTTAAACCCTCACGCCGGTGAACAGGGTCATCTAGGCCGTGAAGAAATTGAGTTAATCGAACCTGTTTGCAATGAACTCAGGGCCGCCGGCATGACACTAATTGGCCCTTTGCCAGCGGATACGGCGTTTACACCCAGCATGCTGCAACAGGCCGACGCCGTATTAGCGATGTATCATGATCAGGGATTACCGGTGATCAAGGCCTTGAGCTTTGGCGAAGTTGTGAATGTGACGCTGGGTTTGCCCATCATTCGCACCTCGGTGGACCACGGTACTGCGCTGGATATCGCGGGCAGTGGAAAGGCAGATGCAAGCAGTCTCCGTTACGCTATCGATTGCGCTGTCGCCATGGGCGCCCAGCGAAGGGCAATTAGTTGAGCAAGCCGCATGTTGCTCGGCGCCGATTCGGCCAGAACTTTCTCTGCGATCCAAATATTATTCAAGGCATTGTGAATGCCATCGCGCCAGAAAAGCACGATACCATTGTTGAAATTGGCCCCGGTCGGGGCGCACTGACCAGGCCATTACTTAGCGCTGCCGGGCGCCTGATAGTTATTGAAATTGACCGTGACCTTGCACGCGAGTTAGACCTGGAATTCGATAGTGTTGATAATTTTGATTTGCATCTATGTGATGCTTTGAAGTTTGATCTTACCGATTTGGAAATACATCCACTGAGAGTGGTCGGAAATTTGCCGTACAACATTTCCACACCGCTGTTGTTTCATTTGCTGGATGCCAGGCGACATATCACCGACATGACGTTTATGCTTCAGCAGGAAGTAGTGGACCGTATGGTGGCAGAGCCTGGCAGCAAAGAATATGGGCGTTTGTCAGTTATGGTGCAATACCATTGCCTGGTAGAACGTTTGATGACAGTACCGCCGGGTGCATTTCGTCCTCAACCCAAGGTTATGTCGGCCATCGTGCGACTCCAGCCTAGACCGGAAACTGGGAAATTGTCGGTGCAAAATGAATTGGAGCTGGCGTATATTGTGAAAGCGGCCTTTTCAGCCAGACGCAAAACCCTTAGAAACAATCTGCGAGATATTATGAGCGTAGAACAGATTAGCGCGGCGTGCATTGACCCAGGTATCAGAGCAGAGCAATTGTCTGTGGGCGATTTTATTGCTTTGCTGGAGCAGTATTCCACTTGATTTAAGCCAACAGGACGCCAGTATGGATGATGAGAACAGCATCGAGATTCGAGTGGTGACGCAGTATATACCAGAGCAGTCGACTCCGGAGGACGATGAGCATGTGTTTGCGTATACCATAACAATTACCAATGCAGGCACAGAAACAGCTCAGCTAATTAGTCGTCACTGGCAGATTACCGATGCTAACGACGAGGTCCTTGAAGTGCGAGGTGATGGTGTTGTAGGTCAGCAGCCGATACTTGAACCCGGTGAAAGCTATCGTTACACCAGCGGCACAGTGTTAAAAACACCCGTAGGGTATATGCAGGGCAGCTATCAAATGCGAAGTGAGTCAGGTGAAGAATTTGACGCGCCTATTCCTGCATTTTCCTTGTCTTTGCCCAGTGCGCTTCACTAGCCGCTGAGCTAGCAGAGAGGCGTTCTAATTGGCGATCTGGGCGATTGGTGATTTGCAGGGCTGCTTCGCCCCTCTGAAGTGTTTGCTTAAACAGATTCACTTTAATGCTGATGCCGATCAGCTCTGGGTGGCTGGTGATCTGGTCAATCGAGGCCCGGATTCACTCAGCACATTGCGTTACTTGTTCGAGCGACGCGATAGCTGCCAGATTGTTCTTGGCAATCATGATTTACACATGCTCGCTGTTGCAGCGGGTGCTCGAAAGGCAAACCAAAAAGATACATTTTCTGATGTGTTAGACGCGACCGACAGTGACAAATTGTTGACTTGGCTGCAAAGCCAGAAACTACTGCACGTGGATGACAGCGCAAAAGTAGCAATGGTGCATGCCGGTATCCCTCCTATATGGAATATGGATGAAGCAAAGGCCAGGGCCGCCGAGGTTGAATCTGTATTACACGGAGAGCAGGCGAACAAATTGTTTGAATCCATGTACGGCGAACAGCCTGACTCATGGAATGACCAGGCCTCTCAGTCAGTTCGCTTAAGAACAATCACCAACTACTTCACTAGAATGAGATTTTGTACCTCTGATGGTGTGTTAGATCTAAAAGATAAATCCAGCATTCGATCCACAAGGCCAGGATTTCTGCCGTGGTTTGAGATCGGTTCTCAGCGATTGGAAAACTATCAACTGGTATTCGGTCATTGGGCTGCGTTACAGGGAAAGACCGGAGTTGCAAACATTCATGCGCTTGATACCGGCTGTGTATGGGGCGGTGAGCTCACGGCTCTAAACTTGCATTCATGGGTTCGAGAAAGCTGTTCTTGTAAAAATTAACATTACAATTTCCCGGAATTTTATATTCGAACATCTTCTATCAGCGGTGTTTTCTAATTCCGTTTGGTTTCTATATTGACCTATTTATGACCGTGTCGATGCCAAAATGGACAATTTGCTGAATAAAACCCCACTGTCAACTAGATGATTTTATGCATTAGCGGCCAAACCCCCACCGACGGGTTTCTGGCGTCAATAAATTTGTTCGCAGTTAGAAAAAGCCTGACTACGCTTACTTATGAGAGCCCAAGAATGTGAACTGTTTCGCATAACAATAGTGAACGGGCCCGCAGTGGAGAATTTTCAGATCATGAGCATTTTCAACAGATACATAGACCGTTACGTAGCCACCCAGGAAACGGAGCTTTCTTTAGAAGATTATTTGCACTTGTGCAAGGAAGACCCAAGCGTGTACGCCAGTCCGGCTGAGCGTATGCTAAAAGCCATTGGCGACCCGGAATTTGTTGACACATCGACGGATCCTCGGCTTAGCAGAATTTTCTCTAACAAAATAATTAAGAGATATGAAGCCTTCAGCGAATTCTATGGCATGGAAGAGGCGATAGAGCAAATCGTTTCGTTCTTTCGCCATGCTGCGCAAGGGCTGGAAGAGCGCAAACAAATACTGTATTTGTTGGGTCCAGTTGGTGGCGGTAAATCGTCACTGGCTGAAAAGCTAAAAGAGCTTATGCAGAGAGAGCCGATTTATGCGATCAAGGACTCACCTGTCTATGAATCTCCTCTAGGTTTATTCGATCTCGCTGAAGACGGTGAAATTCTTAATCAGGAATACGGCATTCCTGATCGTTACCTGCGTTCCATCAAATCGCCCTGGGCTACCAAACGTTTACATGAGTACGGTGGCGACATTAGCAAGTTCAGAGTAGTTAAACTGTATCCATCCATACTCGACCAAGTGTCCATCTCCAAAACTGAACCAGGTGACGAGAACAACCAGGATATTTCAGCGCTGGTTGGTAAGGTAGATATTCGAAAACTTGAAGAATACCCACAGAATGATCCTGATGCCTACAGCTTCTCAGGAGGATTGTGTCGTTCTAATCAGGGCTTGCTTGAATTTGTTGAGATGTTCAAGGCGCCGATTAAAGTGTTGCACCCACTGTTAACCGCTACGCAAGAAGGTAACTTCAACAGTACTGAAGGGCTGGCGGCAATTCCGTTTGACGGCATTATTCTTGCCCACTCAAATGAAAGTGAATGGCAGACATTTCGTAACAACAAAAACAACGAAGCGTTCATAGACCGGGTGAGTATTGTTAAAGTGCCTTACTGTCTGCGGGTGACGGAAGAGACCAATATTTACAGCAAGCTGTTAGCGAACAGTTCATTGGCTGACGCACCTTGTGCGCCGGATACACTAGAGTCGTTGGCTCAGTTCACTGTGCTGTCAAGATTGGTTGAGCCGGAAAACTCAAGTATCTATTCGAAAATGCGCATATATGATGGCGAAAACCTGAAAGATACTGACCCGAAAGCCAAATCGATACAAGAATATCGAGACATGGCGGGTGTGAATGAGGGCATGAGTGGCTTGTCTACCCGGTTCGCCTTCAAGATTCTTTCCAAAGTGTTTAACTTCGACGCGACTGAAGTATCGGCGAATCCCGTTCACTTGTTTTATGTGTTGGAGCAGCAGATCGAGCAAGAGCAATTTCCTCAGGAAATCAGTGATCGCTATCTTCGTTGTCTGAAGGAATATATTACACCAAGATATGTTGAGTTTATTGGTAAAGAAATTCAAACAGCCTACCTGGAGTCGTATTCCGAGTACGGACAGAATATCTTCGATCGTTACGTAACGTATGCCGATTTCTGGATTCAGGATCAGGAGTTTAGAGATCCTGAGACTGGTGAAATTCTCGATCGGGCCGCATTGAATGAGGAGCTTGAGAAAATAGAGAAACCAACCGGCATCAGTAACCCCAAAGACTTCCGAAACGAAGTGGTTAACTTTGTGCTGCGAGCTCGCGCAAACAATCAAGGCAACAACCCAAACTGGGTAAGCTATGAAAAACTGCGCACGGTGATCGAGAAGAAAATGTTCTCAAACACGGAAGAGCTGCTGCCGGTTATCTCATTCAATACCAAGGCCAGCAACGATGAGCAAACCAAGCACAGCGAGTTTGTGAAGCGTATGGTCGAGCGTGGCTACACAGAAAAGCAAGTCCGCTTGCTGTCTGAATGGTATGTTCGAGTCAGAAAGTCCCAATAGCCCTTAACGAAAACGCTGCCTGATACTGGGCAGCGATCTGGCTGTAGTGGAGAGCACGGATGAGTTATGTCATAGACCGGCGACTGAACCAGAAGCACAAGAGTACCGTAAATCGGCAGCGGTTTCTGGAGCGGTATCGAAAGCACGTAAAAAAAGCGGTGGAAGAAGCCGTTAACAATCGTTCGATAACCGATGTAGACAAAGGCGAAAAGATTAGCATTCCAAAAGGTGATGTGTCTGAACCCGTATTTGGTCAGGGTGCTGGCGGTGAGCGCGAGCAGGTGCATCCTGGTAATAAAGAATTTGCTGCAGGCGACAAGATTGACAGGCCACCTTCAGGAGGGGGCGGCAAGGGTTCGAAAGCCAGCAATCAAGGCGAGGGCGACGACGAATTCCAGTTTCAGATCTCGCATGATGAGTTTCTGAACGTGATGTTTGATGGCCTGGAGCTACCCAACCTGGTCAAGCAGCATCTGGCTGGAAGCGATGTGTTCAAAACTGTTCGCGCTGGCTTCAGTCAGGACGGCAATCCGAATCAGATCAACGTAGTACGCTCGCTTCGCAGTGCGCAGGCACGCCGAATTGCCTTGGTTGGCAAAGATCGAAGGCGAGCAAAGCAAATAAAAGCCGAACTCGAAGAGTTTGAAGAAGACGATGACAGCGATACAGTTGTTGCGCTCAAAGGTGAACTAAGAAAGTCACAGGCCAAGATCAAGAGTGTGCCCTGGCTAGACACCTTTGATCTCAAATACAATTTGCATGTTAAGCACCCAGTGCCAAAGTCTAAAGCGGTAATGTTCTGCGTGATGGATGTTTCGGGTTCCATGAATCAGGCCACCAAAGACATGGCCAAACGTTTTTTTATTCTGTTGTATCTTTTCCTGCAAAGAAACTATGACCAAACCGATGTAGTCTTCATCCGCCATCACACCAGCGCAAAAGAAGTTGATGAGCAGGAGTTTTTCTATTCGCGTGAAACCGGTGGCACTATTGTATCAAGTGCATTGTATATGATGCGCGATATTGTCGAAGACCGGTATCCAACGGATCAATGGAATGTATACGGTGCGCAGGCCTCTGATGGAGATAACTGGAACGACGATTCGGGCACCTGCTATCAGGTACTGTGCGAGTCGATTATGCCAATGGTGCAACACTACTCGTATGTTGAGATCACGCCGCGTGATCATCAGGCATTGTGGGGTGCTTACGAGCAGGTGCGTGAACAATTTCCTGATCACTTCGCGATGCAGCAAATCGTGGAAGCAAGCGACATATACCCTGTATTCAGAGAATTGTTTTCAAGGAAAGAGGCATGAGACGAGAGCCTATCTCTACAAGTTCCGAGTGGACTTTCGAATTAATTCAGGAATACGACTGTGAGATAGCGAAAATCGCGCAAGAGTATGGGTTGGATACATATCCAAATCAGATTGAAATCATCAGTTCCGAACAGATGATGGATGCCTATGCCTCGCACGGAATGCCTATTGGCTATCATCACTGGTCTTACGGCAAGCACTTTCTTTCAACCGAAACCAATTATCAGCGTGGGCAGATGGGCTTGGCGTATGAAATTGTAATTAATTCCGATCCTTGCATTGCCTATCTGATGGAAGAAAACTCCATGATGATGCAGGCGCTTGTGATTGCGCATGCCAGCTATGGGCACAATTCTTTTTTCAAAGGCAATTACTTGTTCCGTAGCTGGACAGATGCTGAATCCATTATCGATTACCTGTTGTTTGCGCGAAATTACATTGCCCAACAGGAAGAACGGCATGGTGTTGCCGAGGTAGAAGCCATTCTAGACAGCTGTCATGCCTTAATGAACCATGGTGTAGATCGCTACAAGCGTCCTTACCCTGTTTCAGTTGCGGAAGAAAAACAGCGACAGAAAGAACGAGAAGAAATCCTGCAGCAACAGGTGAACGATCTGTGGCGCACAATTCCTGTTAAAGAAGATAGACGTAAAGTAGACATCGGACCGAGCTTCCCTAAAGAGCCTGAAGAAAACCTGTTGTACTTTTTGGAGAAGAACGCGCCATTGCTCGAGCCATGGCATCGCGAGCTGATTCGAATTGTGCGCAAAATTGCCCAGTACTTTTATCCGCAGCGTCAAACCCAGGTAATGAATGAAGGTTGGGCGACGTTTTGGCACTACACCATATTGAACACAATGTATGACCGCGGTTTGGTTGACGAAGGCTTTATGTTGGAGTTTTTACAGTCACACGCCAACGTGCTTACACAACCATCGTTTGACAGCCCTTATTACTCAGGTATCAATCCATATACTTTGGGTTTTAAAATGATGACCGACATTCGTCGCATCTGCGAAAATCCCGATGAAGAAGACAAACGATGGTTTCCGGATATAGCTGGCTCGGACTGGATAAAAACGCTGGATTTTGCCATGCGTAATTTTAAGGACGAAAGCTTTATTCTGCAGTTCCTGTCACCAAAAGTGATTCGCGAGCTAAAGTTGTTCGCGGTACTCGATGACGATCAGCAAGATAAAATTGAGATTAGCGCGATTCATGATGACGCAGGTTATCAGCTCATTCGGGAAAAAATATCCAGTCAATACAACCTGGGCGACAGGGAGCCGAATATTCAGGTGGTCAAAGTTGATCGCAGAGGTGATCGTTCTTTATACCTGCGTCATTCCCAGCATCGCCGCAGACCGCTGGGTGACAGCACCGAAGAGGTATTGAAGCATCTGCACCGATTGTGGGGCTTTGATGTGCATCTTGATTCCATGAGTGCTGACGGTGACGGCAGTAATCAGGAAACCTTCCGCATACCTGCGTAGTTATCGCGACACTCTCTGGTTTCTCTGCGCCATAAGCCTGCTAGACTAGCCGACTTACGCAAGACGCGAATTGCGCTTGCAAATCGTTGTGTGTGACACGGAGGCGTTGAAGCCAGTGTCGATCAGCGAGACTGTGTTAGGGAGGGAACCCGAACACAAGCCCCCATGGATGGGTTTAAAGTTGTCCCTGAGAGCGCAGCGAGCGCTTTGGGTCCGGCGTGTCTCGCTGGCCGACACTGGCTTCAACGCCGGTCTAAGTGCCGCACCGGCATTGACGCCAGAGACATGAACAATGCAAACCTACCTGGTCGGCGGTGCCGTCCGTGATGAATTACTAGCGCTACCTGTTAAAGATAGAGACTGGGTGGTCGTGGGGGCTACGCCCTCGCAGATGCTGGATCAAGGTTTTCAACAGGTAGGTAGTGACTTTCCAGTGTTTCTTCATCCCGATACGAAAGAAGAATATGCCTTGGCTCGTATAGAGCGTAAAGCAGGTAGAGGCTACAGGGGCTTTGTATGCGACGCCTCAGCTGATGTCAGCCTCGAGGATGATCTGTTGCGCCGCGATCTAACAATTAATGCAATCGCCCAGGATGCTGATGGTGCGTTCATAGACCCCTATAGCGGTCTGGCAGATATCGAAGGCAGAGTGTTGCGTCATGTGTCTGATGCTTTTGTTGAGGACCCATTGCGAGTGCTACGGGTCGCGCGCTTTGCCGCACGATTCGCGCCACTTGGTTTTTCCATAGCGCCGGACACCATGGCGCTCATGCGCAGCATGGCGCAAAGCGGTGAGCTGGATACTCTGGTGGCCGAGCGCGTCTGGCAAGAGCTTCACGCTGCGCTTATTAGCGACAGGCCTGATGTGTTTATCGAAACGCTAAGAGAAGCGGGCGCTCTAAAAACTGTTTTGCCGGAGTTGGACGCCTTATTCGGTGTGCCGCAAACCGAGCAATACCATCCAGAAGTTGATACTGGCGTGCATATGCTCATGGTGATGCAGCAAGCTGCATTGCTGGGGCTTTCACCTGCGGCGCGATACGCGTGTTTGTTACATGATTTGGGCAAAGGTATTACGCCCAAGGAAGAATGGCCGCGTCATATTGCGCACGAGCGTCGTTCAGCCCGACTGGCAGATAAAGTGTCCAAGCGCCTAAAGGTGCCGGCAGACTATGCGCGGCTAGCAACCGTGGTTGGCGAATGGCATCTCCACTGCCATCGTGCGTTAGAGCTAAACGCCAAATCGCTGTTGAGCCTGTTCCAGCGACTGGATTGTTTTCGTCGCCCCGAGTGGCTGACTGAATTTGTGATGGCCTGTAAGGCCGACGCCAGAGGGCGCAAAGGCTTTGAGCAGCGAGATTATCCACAGGCCTCGTATTTAGTTGCTGCGCTGCAGTGCTGCACAACGGTAGATGTCAGCGTGTTGCAAAAGCAGGGCTTTTCTGGCCCGGAGCTTGGTCAGGCAATTTCTGAACAGCGTTTGCGGAGTTTGAAAGATTTCATTAAGCGGTACAGAGAAAATACAAATGCCTGAAAAAAAACCTCTAAGTACATTGGGTACCGCGTTGGTCACAGGTGGGGCGCAACGAATTGGTGCTGAGGTTTGTCGCACGCTGCACAAAGCCGGAATGAATCTGATCATTCACTATGGTCGTTCAGCGTTTGAAGCAAACGCGGTTGCAGACGCTCTCAATAAGGAGCGCGCGAATAGTGCCATTTTGCTGCAAGCAGACCTCAGGGATCACACTGAGCTGCAAGCTCTGGCAGAGCGTGCTTGTATTCTGGCGGACGACTTGAGTCTGCTGGTTAACAACGCGTCTGCGTTTGATAGCCGCACTCTTGCGGATACTGATCAGCAGCACTGGCAGCAGATGCACAGCATCAATACTGAAGCGCCGTATTTTCTCAGCCAGGCGCTGGCTGAGCAGCTACGAAAAAACGCGGGCTCGATCGTAAACATTGTCGATATACACGCTCGCCACCCGTTGAAAAACTACTCGGCGTATTGTGCCAGTAAAGCAGGTTTGTTGGGAGTAACACGATCTCTGGCGCTTGAGTTGGCGCCTTTCGTGCGTGTCAATGCCGTATCCCCTGGTGCGATTCTATGGCCGGATGGCAACGAAGGTGAATTTTCGGAGCAGAAGAAACAGGTGATTCTTGAGAAGGTCCCCTTGCGCGATCTTGGCCGGCCGCGCGATATTGCCAATGCAGTGAGTTTTTTGGCTTTACAAGCGCCTTACATTACAGGTGAAGTGATCAATGTTGATGGCGGGCGTTCAATCAGCGTTTAGCTTGCGAGCGCTCAATACTTACTTCTACATCTTTGGCAGCCGCAATCGCGGTCGGCTTATGTACGCTGATTCGGCAAGACTCAATGGCGAACTCGCTGAGACACACGCCAGCCAATTGCTCGGCAAGCGACTCAATCAGTTGCAAGTGCACAGATTCCGTATGTTCGACAACGCGATCGCATAATGTCTTATAGTCGACAGCAGCGGCCAGATCATCACTTTGAGCCGCTTTTTGCATATTGTAGCGAAGCTCTATATCGATCAACACTGTCTGGCGTACGGTTTGTTCCCAATCGTAGACACCGATCAGGGTTTCGGCCTGTAGTTCTTTGATAACAATGGTGTCTTGCATCAGCCGGCGCCCGTGTTACCAGTTAAGGTATGCATTGGCCAACGAGGCTTAACGGAAAAACTCATATCGCTATTCTCACCGCGCAGCAGTCTGATACAGCCCGCGTACGCAATCATCGCACCGTTATCGGTGCAAAATTCGTGGCGTGGATAATACACGTGGAATTGCTCTCGTTCAGCACTGGCGGCCATGATGTGGCGCAAAGCGCGGTTGGCACTGACGCCGCCAGATAAAAGTAAGGTATTTAAGCCGGATTGCTTCAGCGCTCTATGGCACTTGATGCGCAATGTCTCTATTACTGCTGTTTGAAACGCAAGCGCAATGTTGGCCTTGATCTGTTCATTCAAGGCGTTGCCATTGTTGGCCTCAAGCTCGGTTTGAACTGTATTAAGCACATAGGTTTTCAAGCCACTAAAACTGAAGTCCAGTCCGGGCCGATTTACCATTGGTCTCGGGAAGTCGTAGTATCCCGGCTCGCCTATTTCAGCAAGTGCTGCAACCGCAGGCCCGCCTGGGTAAGGCAGCCCCAGCATCTTTGCCACCTTATCGAAGGCCTCTCCGGCCGCATCGTCCAGCGATTCACCCAGAATTGCGTAGTCGCCTACATCCGTCACATTTACCAGCTGGGTATGGCCACCAGAAACCAACAACGCAATAAAAGGGGGTGAGGGTGCGTTCTCCTCCAGCATTGGGGCCAGAAGGTGTCCCTCCATATGATGAACCCCAATGCTTTTGCAGTTCCAGCCATAAGCCAGCGATTGCGCGAAAGCCGCGCCCACCATTAGCGCTCCGGCAAGGCCCGGGCCTTGGGTGAA
Source organism: Pseudomonadota bacterium (assembly GCA_039111475.1). Lineage (GTDB taxonomy): Bacteria > Pseudomonadota > Gammaproteobacteria > Pseudomonadales > JAUIET01 > JAUIET01. The sequence goes on from JBCCIP010000017.1 coordinate 54,770, forward strand.
GGCGATACCATCGATGGAGTTTTGATCACTATTGCTCTCGGCCAATACCTTCTTTACCAGCGGCAGCAATTTTCGAACATGGTCGCGTGAGGCCAATTCCGGCACCACACCGCCGAAATCTACGTGCAAATCAACCTGGCTGTGCAGCGCGTGGGCCAGTAAGCCCTGCTTGCTGTCGTATACAGCGACGCCGGTTTCGTCGCAGGAGGTTTCGATGCCCAAAACACGCATGTTGTTGCTACTATTAAACAAAATGACGGCTTTGCATTTTACCTGATACAGCGGTAGAATGCCGGCCCGCTGAAAACCAAGCTACACAGGATTACGATGCCCAGCGTTAAGCTCAAAGACAACGAACCGTTTGACTTCGCATTGCGCCGTTTCAAGCGCTCCTGCGAAAAGGCCGGAGTACTGGCCGAAGTACGTCGCCGCGAATTTTATGAAAAGCCTACTTCTGTGCGAAAGCGTAAGGCAGCCGCTGCGGTAAAACGCCACGCGAAGAAGGTTCAGCGCGAAAACCGTAAGCAAACCCGCCTCTACTAGTAGCTCAACCAGCACTAGTAGCCCTGGCAACTCACCCGTGACTGAGACGACGCTGAAGCAGCGCATCACCGATGAAATGAAATCGGCGATGCGAGAGAAAGCCAAGCAACGTCTAGGCACTATCCGGCTGATTCAGGCTGAGATAAAACGTATCGAAGTTGACGAGCGAATCGAGCTTGATGACGCTCGCGTGCTGGCTATTCTCGATAAAATGCGCAAGCAGCGGCGTGACTCCATTGAGCAGTTTTTGAAAGGTGATCGTAAAGATCTGGCTGATATTGAAGAAGCCGAGGTCTTGGTTATCGAAGAATTCCTGCCACAGGCCTTGTCGCAGGATGAGATCGACCAACTTATCAAAGAGGCCGTTGCCAGCACAGGGGCTGAGTCAATGCGTGACATGGGAAAAGTGATGGGCGTGCTTAAGCCACAGCTACAAGGCAAGGCTGACATGGGTGCGGTGAGTCAGCAAATCAAGGCAGCGCTTAGCGCCTAGTGATGTTCGGAAATAGGCTGCTGCCTATTTCTGAAACCGCTTTTCGAAAATGCGATACCCACAACACTCTCCAAGCTCGTGGGGCAAGCGTTTTTCAAAAAGCTCTCATTTCACTCCGTAAAATGCAGGTGCATCCCAGCGCCTGTAGCTAGTTTATACTCAGCGCATGGCCGGGCGAATTCCACAGACATTTATTGACGAATTGCTTGATCGCGCCGACATTGTCGACGTGATCGATTCGCGCGTCACACTGAAAAAATCAGGCCGAAACTTTATGGCCTGTTGTCCGTTTCACGACGAAAAAACCCCTTCTTTCAGCGTTCAGCCCGAAAAGCAGTTCTATTATTGCTTTGGATGTGGTGCCAGTGGCAATGCGCTGGGTTTCCTGATGGAGTACGAACGGCTGGATTTCCGCGCAGCGATCGAGCAGTTGTCTTCGAAATACGGCCTGCCGATCCCGGAAGAGAGCCGCGAAGACGAGCAGCAAGGCCGTCGCAAGCGCGATTTATACGCCGCTATGGAGCAGAGTGACGAATTTTATAGGCAGCTTTTGCGAACTCACCCAGCGGGTAAAGGCGCAGTAGGATATTTGAAAGATCGCGGTTTAAGTGCTGCTATTGTGCAGAAATTTGGCGTTGGTCTGGTCCCACCTGGTTGGGACAACTTGCTTAAGCAGTTCGAAAATGACAAGCAATCACTGGAAATGCTGCTAGAAGCGGGCATGCTGATTCGCCGTGATGCCGGTGCCGGTAAGCACCGTTTGTACGACCGTTTCCGGCACCGAATCATGTTTCCTATCCGCGATTCCCGTGGGCGCACCATTGCCTTCGGCGGGCGCGTCATGGGTGATGACAAACCGAAATATTTGAATAGTCCAGAAACGCCAATTTATCAGAAATCTCGTGAGCTTTATGGTTTGTATGAGGCGCGCCAGGCCAACAAACACCTTGAGCAAATACTAATTGTTGAAGGGTATATGGACGTCATAGCGCTGGCACAACATGGCATAGACAATGCGGTAGCCACTTTAGGTACCTCGACCAGCGCTGTGCATCTTCAGCGGCTGTTTCGCCACTGCGAAGAGCTGGTGTTTTGTTTTGATGGCGACCAGGCTGGGGCGGCGGCGGCCAGGCGAGCGCTGGACGTATGCTTACCTGTGATAGAAGATGGCCAGCAGCTGAAATTCCTGTTTTTACCGCAAGGCGAAGACCCGGATACTCTAGTGCGCCAGGAAGGCAGCGAGCGGTTTCGAGAGCGAGTGGCCAATGCTCAACCTCTGTCGGAATATCTGTTTGCTCAGGCAGCCGCGGGTCTTGATACCACTAACGCCGACGGCAAAGCCGCAATGAGCCAACGGGCGTTAGCATTGATTAACAAGCTGCGGACCAGCGCGTTTAAGGGTATTTTGCAAAGCGAATTAGCAACACGGACGGGACTGGATAAGTCTACGGTGGAGCTATTATCACGCGATGATGAAGCTGAGATCATGCCTGATAGTCTTCCGGCGCCAGCGGATGTTTACTACGACGTGGAGCCGATTTTTAGCGACGCGGGTGCGCCTGATCTACCTGATGATTACGACATGGCATTCAGCGCCGCACCGGTTCGCCGCCGCCCGCTGCGCAGCCAGGGACCACCGGAGCCCATGTCGCTGGTGGAAGTTGCCATTGGCCTTCTGGTGTATAAGCCACAGCTGATATCCCAGGTAGACAGCGTGGAGTTTGCCAGTAATCTGCATGATGACAACGCTGATCTATTGCGCCAATTATTGGAGTTACTGAAACGGCGACCGGATTCTTCCACGGGTATGTTGCTTGGCTACTGGTATGGCCAGGAAGAAGGAGAGAAATTAACCGAATTATGCGGTCGCGGGATTGAGCTGCTGCGCGAAGGTATGGAAAGCCTGGAGCAGGAAGGCCAGGCTGAAACAGCGTTTGAGCAAAGCGTTGAGCAACGGTTTATCGACACTATCGAACGCCTTGGTGAGCAATTGCACAGACACAGGTTGGACGAATTACTGCTGCAAATTGACCAATACCAACGACAAGGAACCCAAGCGCCTGGCGAGCTGCGATCTGAGCTGAAAGCGCTGCTGGCTGCGCGATCAAAGACCTAATTTGGCCACTTGTGACCTTTATGCCTTGAATTTTACCCAGCAAACCCCAACTACGAAAACAGCGCCTTCAGGCTGGGCAATTCCGTGAAAACTCTAGAAGTCTCAGTGATTTATCCGTTATAATAGCGGGCTAACTTCAGCGCCTGTTCGAACGCGACTCACCCGGACTTGAAACGGGCGCGTACAGCACATCTCCGGAACTTCTGTAGCGTATGGCAACAACAACAGCAGCAAACCAAAAATCGCGGCTTCGCGAACTGATCTCTCGTGGCAAAGAGCAGGGCTATTTGACCTATGCAGAAGTCAACGATCACCTGCCGGAAGACATTGCTGATCCGGATCAGGTCGAAGACATTATTCAGATGATCAACGATCTTGGCATCCAGGTTTTTGAAGAAGCCCCGGATGCTGATCAGCTACTTCTCAGTGAAGATGATTCCGCAGACGAGATTGCGGCCGCTGAAGCTGCAGCCGCGTTGGCTGCCGTGGAAACGGAAGTAGGTCGAACCACTGACCCTGTTCGCATGTACATGCGCGAAATGGGAACGGTTGAGCTGCTTACGCGCGAAGGTGAAATCGTTATTGCCAAGCGCATCGAAGAAGGCATCCGTGAATCCATGGCGGCAATTTCTGCGTTTCCAGGCACTGTAGACCGCCTGTTAGGTGAATACGCTGCCTATGAAGCCGGTGAACGCAAGCTAGCCGATATCATGACGGGTTATCTCAACCCAATGGAGCATGTGCCATCGGCCAACCAGATTTCTGCCGCTGATGCCGAGAAGAACAAGAACAAAGACGACGATGACGACGCCAAAGACAACGGCCCGGATCCAGAGGAGGCCAAGAAACGTTTTGGTGCTTTGCTAAAGCAGCACAAGAAAACCCTGAAAGCGTTAGAGAAGCATGAGCGCTCAAGCAAAGAAGCGCAGAAAGAAATCACTGCGCGAGCGGAACTGTTTAAATTTTTCAAACTGACGCCAAAGCAACTGGACCCGTTGGCGCACGTTGTGAAAGACGCGATTTCTGAAATTCGACGTCAGGAGCGCGCGATTATGCGCATGTGTGTGCGCGAAGCCGATATGGATCGCAGGCAGTTTTTGAAATCGTTCCAGGGCAGTGAAACTGATCTGGATTGGGTTGATGCTCAAATCAAGAAGCACAAGCCGATCGCGCCTAAGCTCATGGAGATCAAGCCGGATCTGTTACGTGCGCAGAAGCGATTGGTGATTATTTCAGAAGAAGCAAACCTCGAGATTTCAGACGTTAAAGAAATTAATCGTCGCATGTCTCTAGGCGACGCACGAATGCGTCGTGCCAAGAAAGAAATGGTTGAAGCCAACCTTCGTTTGGTGATTTCCATCGCGAAGAAGTACACCAACCGCGGTCTGCAATTCCTGGATTTGATTCAGGAAGGCAACATCGGTTTGATGAAAGCGGTTGATAAATTCGAATACCGTCGTGGTTACAAGTTCTCAACCTATGCAACATGGTGGATTCGTCAGGCGATAACTCGTTCGATCGCGGACCAGGCGCGCACCATTCGAATTCCTGTGCACATGATCGAAACGATCAATAAACTGAATCGAATTTCCCGGCAGATGCTGCAGGAAATGGGGAGAGAGCCTACGCCCGAAGAGCTGGGCGAGCGCATGGAAATGCCTGAAGACAAGGTTCGTAAGGTGCTGAAAATCGCCAAAGAGCCAATCTCCATGGAAACGCCAATCGGTGATGACGAAGATTCGCATCTTGGTGATTTCATTGAAGACAACACCATTGTTTCGCCCGTTGACTCGGCGACGGGCATTGGCCTGGAAGAGTCAACCCGCGATGTGCTCGCTGGCTTGACTGCCAGAGAAGCGAAAGTATTGCGTATGCGTTTCGGCATTGATATGAATACCGACCATACGTTGGAAGAAGTGGGTAAGCAGTTTGATGTGACGCGAGAGCGTATTCGGCAAATAGAGGCGAAAGCCCTTCGTAAGCTACGCCACCCCAGTCGATCGGATCATTTGCGCAGCTTCCTGGACGAGTAAGCTCACGCTAATGTGCAAGCGATGACAGCACGCGCTCAACTCGGGCGTGGCGCGCTGGAGTCGGTGCCACTGGTTGTTGCGGCTTTTCCCTTTGGTGTAGTGTTCGGCGCCCTGGCACAGAGCTACGCAATTACTTTCATTCAAGCTATTGGCATGTCGGCGATTGTATTTGCTGGCGCTTCGCAGTTCATTGCGCTTACCTTGTTGGCTTCTGCAACAGCCTGGCCCGTAATTGTATTCACCGTTTTCGTTGTTAATCTACGTCAAATGCTCTACTCAGCTAACCTGATGGGCCACGTTCGGCATTGGCCGAAATCCTGGCGAGCGGTATTATCGTTCTGGCTAACCGATGAAACGTTCGCGGTGGTCAGCCACAGGCTTGCCGTAGCCAGCAGTCAGAAAGGGCTTCGCTGGTTTTACCTTGGCTCGGCAACACTGATGTACTGCTTCTGGCTGATCGCCACAGCGCTGGGCTACTTGCTGGGTGAACGGATGCCGCAGCTCGCCAACCTGGGTCTGGATGTGGCGATGATTGTTGCCTTCGTTGGCATCGTTGTGCCATCTCTTAAACACAAAGCAGATTGGGCATGCGCTGCAACAGCCTCAGTGAGTGCCTTACTCACTTACGAATGGCCACATCAAACCGGACTGCTGTTCAGCGCGCTGCTGGCCATAGCAGTTGCATTGTTGCTTAGCCGGAGTCACAGCGAATGAGTATCTGGTGGTTAATCTTCGCGATGGCCGCAGTCACCTATATTCCTAGATATCTCCCCATGGCACTGGCGGGCAAGCTGCAAATACCTTCTCTATTGGAACAGGCCCTGAAATACGTACCTATAGCCGTGCTGTCGGCTATCATTGCCCAGGCAGCACTTATTCGAGATGGCCAAATAGCCCTGCAACTAAGCAACTACCACGCGCTAGCCACCCTGATCGCGTTCCTCACCGCCTTACTAACCCGAAATCTCAGCGCCACCATCCTGATTGGCCTAATCAGCTTCGCAGCTATGAAGCTACTTTTGCCGCTTTAAACAAAGCTCAAACCGAATTACAATGCGCCTCCCAGATCGCTCAGGTAAGAATACCTGGCGCAGGATTTTATTTCTGTGGCGAGGCGGCTTTTTGCGGAGAGAGGGAGTGTACATAAAGTACATGACTGATCGGAGCAACAAGCCAACGAAGCCACAGGAAAAAAAGACAAGCCAGGGGTCCGTAGCTCAGTTGGTTAGAGCATCCGACTCATAATCGGCAGGTCGACAGTTCGAGTCTGTCCGGACCCACCATTTTCCCCTGTTGCGAGAAAGATGCTCCACCCTCCGGGTTAGAGCCTCCAACTCAACTCCTTACATCCGAGCAGGTCGATAGTTCGAGTCTGTCCGGACCCACCATTTTCCCTCTGGCGTTTACACAAACGTTTGGACCCTGGTTCGAAACCAAATCACCGCTCACCCCGAACCGCCTCAATCAATCCCTCGCCCTCCATAACCGATCCATGCCCCGGATACACCGCTTTCAGCCCAAGGCCCTCAAGCATAAGCAGCGTCGTATCGGTTTGCCGCGAATTGGAATAGATCGCAGGCGTGACGAGTCGACCCAAGGAACCGCTACCAAGCAAGGTATCACCCGCTAACAGACTGCCAGATTGCTGATGGTAGTAACAAACACTGTCCCATGAGTGCCCTGGCGTGTGAATCACTTGCCAGTCAGCGAAGCCGGGCAATGAATCGTTTGGGTGCAATCGATGGTCTTCCTGTTGCTTAAGACGCGCTTCCGGATTTATGGGTGCGCCCTCGTATTTGGGTTGCTCACGTGCCTCACGATCTTTATCTCGGTTCAGATACATATTCCATGCGCGGGGTCGGAATGCCTCGCGAAAAGCGGTAATGAAGCGGGTGAACCAGCCGAATGCGTTGTTTTTGAGCTTGTGAAAACCTGAGCCTGCTGCAAAAGGTAGAGCTACCTTGGCGTCGGCAAGATATGCCAGGCGAAAAACGCCACCCATATGATCAGGGTCGTCATGGGTGCAACAGACCAGGCTGACATCGGCAATGGGTCGCTGCAGTACCTGCTCTATAAACCCGAGAACGTAGCGTTCACCACGCACGGCAACGTCTACCACCAACAAGTGCTGATCGTACTCAATCACATAGCTGTTAACCAACCGGGTTCTGACCAAGTGTATTTTCACAGTGTCCAGCATTATACTCGCCGTATCTTTATTGTTTGCTGATTCCACAAACTGATGCGCGCACCCGTGCTAACCGAATCGGACGGTGACCTGTTGTCAACGACGACAATTGAGCATCCGCACGACTTTTATAAACGACTCAATCTACACAAACCCCTAGCCCGTATAGGTGACACTGGCGTGCATATGGTGTCCAGTTGGGCGTTGATCGATGATGTGCTACACCGCGAGCAGGATTTCTCAGCGAATTTGACCGGCGTGCTGGTGGTAGACGAGCAGGGTGTTCCCGCAGCGTTTGATCTTCCGCCCTCCGACGGCACGCGTGTTATTGCTACCGCCGATAATCCGCGCCACGAGGTCCACAGACGATTGCTGCAGGCCTACTTTACGCCCAGCGCGGTTTCACAATTCGAACCGTTTGTGACCAGTGCAGTAAATACGGAATTAGCCAGTGTAGTCAGTAGTGGCGGTGGTGACCTGGTGCCGGTTTGCGAGCGAGTGCCTGCGCTGGTGGTCGCGCGTTTATTAGGCTTGCCAGAAGAAGATGTTGAACATTTTCGAACCTGGGCAATGATGGGAGGTGATATGCTAGCCGGCATTGTAAGCGCTGATACTATGGGTTTTTTAGCCGCAGAGACTGCGCGTATGTCTGACTACATCGGTCGATATTTAGACGATGCGCCCGCGCTCAACAGCGTGCACGTCACAGTGCCCTTGCTGTCTGTGCTGAAAGACAGTGTGGGGCGCGGCGACGTAACGCGCGGTGAGGCTCTGGGTATTGCCATCGTTTTATTTGGTGCCGGCGGTGAAAGTACAGCGGCGCTGATGGCGTCCAGCATTAAGAGGCTTGCGGAAGATGATGATCTGAGTAATACGCTGAGAAAAACCCCCAGCTTGATTCCGCGATTTGTGGAAGAAATCGTGAGATTGGAAACACCTTTCAAGTTTCATTACCGGGCAGTGCGAACTGACTGCAACTTGGCTGGCTTTGATCTGCAACACGGAGACCGCCTGATGCTGATGTGGGCGGCCGCCAATCGTGATCCGGCGTCGCTTAAGCTACCCGAACAGTTACAACTGGATCGCAAACATCCAAAAACTCATATGGGTTTCGGTCGTGGGCTGCATTTTTGCATTGGTGCTGTGCTGGCACGCCTTGAGGCCAGGTTGCTGATTGAGCATTTGCTCGCGTCTTCCAAGCAACTGGTGCTTGAAGATCATGGCTGGCAGTATGCACCCAGTATTTTTATTCGCAGACTTGAGAAACTGCGCATTGGTTTGTAGACAGGAATAACCGCTATGTTGAATTGGTCTTTGCGCGTCTTTGGTTTACTCATATTTCTGATCATTGCGCTGCTCGTTGTCGGCTATATTCGCTCAGACAATGTGTGCCCAACAACGTCAACTCCGAAAGGCGAGACGATGTTGGGAGCCGTACAATGTGAATACGGTGGGCCGGAGGACATAGCTATCGCAACAATTGCAAAACCTGTGCCCCAGGCCGATGAAATCCTGATCAAAGTGCAAGCCGCGTCAGTGAACCCCTTGGATTGGCATTATTTGCGCGGCATCCCCTATCTACTCCGTCTGTCTGCTGGCTTGAAAAAACCTTCTGACGTTATGGTTGGTGTAGACTATTCCGGCACAGTGGAAGCGGTAGGTGAAAGCGTTGATCGTTATGGTCCTGGAGACGAGGTCTTTGGCGGAAAATCCGGCGCGTTTTCTCAGTACCTGTTGGTTAAGAGTGACAGGGCAATGGCGCGTAAGCCAGCCAATGCACCACACTCGTGGGCGGCCGCTATGCCGATCGCTGCTATTACGGCACTGCAAGCCATTCGCGACATTGCGAAATTGCAGCCTGGGCAAACGGTGTTGATTAACGGTGCTTCGGGTGGTGTCGGTACTTACGCAGTTCAGTTGGCAAAAAATATTGGTGTTGAAGTGACGGGTGTCAGCAGCGGTCGCAATCGTGAGTTGGTGTTGTCGCTTGGAGCGGACCATCACATTGATTACACCAAACAAGACTTTGTAAGAGGTGGGAAACAGTACGACGTTGTTATCGATCTGGTTGGTAATCGCAGCTTATCTGAGATTCGAAGTGTTTTGACCAAAAACGGTATCTGTATCTTACTGAGTGGCGGAAGCCCTGAAGATGGGAATTGGATAGGACCGCTGATTACACCAATCAAAGCGATGCTGTATTCACCGTTTGTAAGTCAAAAGTTTGTAACAATGATGGCGCACAGCAATACTAAGGACTTCGAAATTCTGGCGGCGATCATGGAATCCGGTCAGTTGAAGTCAGTCATTGACAAGCAATATCCACTGACACAAACGGCTGATGCCCTGCACTATATTGAAACGGGCAGGGCGAGAGGCAAGGTTATTATCAACCCGCAACAATAGCTGCTTCGCGATTTAGGTGTTCGCTTCGATCTGCCTTCGCGCCTTTGATTCAGAACGATACGCGCGTGCAATAGCCTGGGCCGCGTCTTCCACATACTCACGCAAGCTTTCGCCTTTGTCTTTTGCCTGCGCAAGCAGTTCGTCTTCCGCAACCGTAATTGCGTTTACCTTGGCGCTTCTCAAACTATCTGTACTGGCTTTTTTACTGAGCTTGATGCGCGTGTCAAAAAAAGATATGCCTTCATCTACGCCAACCAGTACCCTTACGTTTGCCGATTTTTTTCGATAGCTGGTAATTACGCCGGCCACTACCACCGAGGAATCATTGCGAATACGCTTTTGCTTTTTCGCATCACGTTCGTTGAAAACCTTGTCGAAGGCGTCCTGTTCGTGAAGTTTCTGAACAAATTTGGCCGCCAGTTGTTTGCGTACCGATTTTCTAACTTTCTCATCCGTGCCATTTTCGAAATCCAGCACAATCGCTGTGGAGCGCTGCGCGATTTCCTTGCTTAAATGTTGTTGCGAAGCTTGTTCGGAGCTGAGCTGTGTTGCCGTTGCCCGCGGCAGCTGAGCGTGGCTGGCGCCGCAAAAGCACAGCAGCATAAGTGCCGCCAGCAGGTGATTATGAGTGCGTAGGTACATAACGGGTTTTATTCGTTTCGATTATTTTTTAGTCTAGATTGTTGGTGAATTAATGGGCAACTATTGCTCCGAATTCGCGTTCTTACGGTATGGAGTGTGACGGTCTTCACAGTTGACCATTTTGTAAGCGGTAACCCATACTGAGACGGTATTGAGAAAGAATGCCAATGAGGAAAATATGTCTGATGCCGTAATCATGGAGCTTGTCGATGGCGTGGCCACCATTACACTCAATCGCCCTGACGCGCTGAATACATTCAACTATGACTTGATGCATGGACTAGGCCAGGCGTATCAGGATTGCGACACAAATGATGAGGTGCGCTGTGTGATTGTGACCGGTGCCGGTAAGGCTTTTTGTGCCGGCGCCGATTTATCAGGTGGTGGAGAGACCTTTGATAGCAGTGACAGAGAAGACATCAGTTCCTGCCCGCTCAGCATGCAGGCCTGGGAAGTTCGTAAGCCCGTGATTGCAGCATGTAACGGTCATGCCGTTGGTGTTGGCCTTGGTGTTGCCACTCAGTGCGACATTCGAGTTGTTGCTGAAGAGGGCAAGTATGGATACCTGCAAAATCGCCGCGGAGTTGTGGCTGATTTCGGTGTGTCTTATGTGCTGCCAAGGTTGGTTGGCTTAGAGAAAGCCTTCGAACTGTTGGTGCGCGCGGAACGCTTAACCGGCCAGCAAGTGTTTGAGGTTGGTTTGGCAAGTCGTTGTGTACCGGCAAGCGATGTGCTGAGCGTGGCGCAAGACATTGCTAGAGACATTGCGGTTAACTGTGCACCTCTTATATCGGGTTTGCATAAGTCATTATTGTGGCAGGGCCTATCGTCCAATCTTGATGAGGCTGTTAGCCGCGAGTCGGTAGCCTTGAACCACAGTATGCGCAAACCAGATGCGCTTGAAGGTGGTGTGGCTTACTTTGAAAAACGCGATCCCGACTGGAAAGGCAGTATTAACCAGGACTGGCCAAGGCGTTTTTAGTCTTGCTCTTTAAGAGCAACTAACACTTCCAACAGATCTTTTTGCCAATCGCAGGCAGTGATTTCGGCCAAGGGTTTATTAGTGCCCATAGCGGAGTTAGCCGGCCTTGCGGCGGGCGTTGGATAGTCGCACGTTGAGATAGCATTAACTATAGGGATTCTTTTGGCAATCCCGATACTGTTTGCTTGTGAGAATATCTCCTGTGCAAACTCGTGCCAGCTGGTGGTAGGGTGGCTGGGCAAGTGGTATAAGCCCCAAGGAAAGTCAGGTTGGTCAATACTGTTTTCAGCGAGAGTTAATAGAGTTCTCGCGATGCTGCTGGCTGATGTAGGCGCGCCGTGTTGATCAGCCACCACACCCAATTCATCGCGTTGTGCGGCCAGTCTGAGCATTGTTTTAACAAAATTGTTGCCGTATTGGCCAAACACCCAGCTCACTCGCAAGATGACGTGTTTGGAACAATTCCGCTGGATCGCTTTTTCGCCGGCCAGCTTGGATTCACCATAAACACCTTGTGGGTCAGTAGGGTCACTCTCAACGTAGGCGCTGTTTTTTTTGCCGTTGAATACGTAGTCTGTTGAAATATGCAAAAGCGGAATATCTCTGGCAGAACATGCCAACGCCAGTTGTTCGACTCCGTCGCGATTTAGAGCATAAGCTGCATCAGCTTCCGCCTCAGCCTTGTCAACGGCGGTATAGGCGGCTGCATTTATCAACGCGTCCGGTTTGTATTTATTCAAGGCATTACTTATGCTTTCTGTCAGGCAAATGTTCAGTTCAGACGAACCTAAACTTACGCAAGTAAGCCGGCCCGTACTGAGTGTTGCAAATTCGGAACCTACTTGTCCGCGACCACCTGCAATCAGAATGGTCTTACTCATGCCGGACTGAGTTGCTTGCCGGTGTACTCAGCCAGGCGCGGCAATGCCAGGTCTTTTTCTGACAGGGTTGGTAGTTTCACTGGCCAGTTTATCCCTATGTCTGGATCGTTCCACACAACGCCACCTTCGTCCGCGGGCTGGTAATAATCTGTGCATTTGTATTGGAAATCAGCTGTTTCGCTGGTGACAACAAAGCCATGTGCGTAGCCAGGTGGAACCCAGAACAAACGATGGTTGTCATCGCTTAATTCCACACCCACGTGTTGCCCATAAGTATCTGATTCTGGGTTTACGTCAACAGCCACATCGAAAACGCTGCCGCGGGTAACGCGCACGAGTTTACCCTGCGGTTGGCTTATCTGGAAATGCAGGCCACGTAACACACCGTATTGCGAACGCGAATGATTGTCTTGCACAAATGGCTGATTGATGCCTAATTCCGCATATTGATTCGCTCGGTAGCTTTCCAGGAAAAATCCGCGATGGTCTCCGTGCACGGTTGGCTCTATCACCAGCACACCTGGGAGAACGGTCTCAATCACATTCATACTGTTTTACCGCTGGCCACTTTCATCAAGTACTGACCGTATTGTGTCTTACCCAGGGCTTCAGCCTCACCAAGTAAGGCGTCAACTCCAATCCAGCCGTTGTTGTATGCAATCTCTTCCAGGCAGGCTACTTTCAGACCTTGGCGCATTTCTATCGTTCGCACGAACTGACCGGCCTCCATCAAGCTGTCGTGGGTTCCCGTATCTAACCAGGCGAATCCTCTGCCCAGGCGTCGTACGTTCAGGGTACCACGGTTCATGTACTCAGCATTAACAGTCGTTATTTCAAGTTCACCCCTTGCGCTGGGTTGTATGTTCTTTGCAATATGAACCACGTCGTTGTCGTAAAAATACAAGCCAGTGACCGCGTAATCTGATTTAGGTTTCTCGGGTTTCTCTTCAATGGATATAGCGCGGCCTTGTTGATCAAATTCAACCACACCAAAGCGCTGCGGGTCGTCAACCAGATACCCAAATACCGTGGCACCTTGCTGTTGCCCGGCGGCTTGTTCCAAAGTGGTAGAAAAATGCTCGCCATAGAAAATGTTATCACCCAAAACCAAACATACGCTGTCATTGCCAATAAACTGTTCGCCGATAATAAACGCCTGTGCCAGCCCATCTGGTGAGGGTTGTTCAGCGTACTCGAAATTTACGCCCAGATTCTCGCCGTTTCCTAGCATGCGTTTAAAGTACGGCAAATCGACCGGCGTAGAAATCACCAAAATATCCCTAATCCCGGCCAGCATCAGCGTTGACAGCGGGTAATAGATCATTGGCTTGTCATACACCGGAAGCAATTGCTTGGACACACCGCGCGTAACTGGGTGCAGTCGTGTTCCTGAACCGCCTGCAAGTACAATCCCTTTCATTTCAATTCCTTTCTTTTTTAGTAGCTGCGACCTAAAACAAATTGCCTTTACGCGGTAACAACCGCAAGACCCAGTCTCTCACCTTGGTATGAGCCATCTTGTACGCGTGACCACCAATCTTCATTGTCAAGATACCAGCGCACCGTTTTCTCAAGCCCAGTCTCAAAGGTCTCCACTGGCGACCAGCCCAACTCGCGCTCAATTTTTGCAGCGTCTATTGCATAACGAACATCGTGGCCAGGGCGGTCATCAACAAAGGTAATCAGGTCAGAGTATTGCTCTATACCTGCCGGTTTTTGTGGAGCCAGTTTCTCAAGAGCGTCGCATATTGCGTGTACCACATCTATATTCTTTTTCTCGTTGTGGCCACCAATGTTGTACGTTTCACCTACGTCGCCGGTACAGACCACTTGCAACAGCGCGCGGGCATGATCTTCTACATACAGCCAGTCTCGAATTTGCTTACCGTCGCCATAAACAGGCAGCGGTTTGCCTGCCAATGCGTTCAGTATGGTTAGCGGAATCAACTTTTCGGGGAAGTGGTACGGCCCGTAGTTGTTCGAGCAATTTGTGATAAGCGTGGGGAGTCCAAATGTAGCCTGCCAGGCTCGGACCAAATGATCTGATGAAGCCTTGCTGGCCGAATAGGGTGAATTGGGCTCATAGCGGCTGTCTTCGCGAAACAAGCCGCTGTCTCCAAGTGAGCCATAGACTTCGTCTGTACTGATGTGATGGAATCGAAACGAGGATTGGCGTTCGCTTGGTAAATGTGTCCAATACTGCCTGGCGGCCTCTAGTAAGGTGTATGTGCCAATTACGTTGCTCTCTATAAATGCCGCGGGCCCATCGATTGAGCGGTCTACATGCGATTCAGCGGCGAGATGCATTATCACATCGGGCTGATATTGCTCGAATGCGTTTGCGACCGCCGCAGCATCACAGATATCCGCCTGCAGAAACTGATAGCGCCTGGAATCACCGACACTTTGTAGACTCTCCAGGTTTCCAGCGTACGTGAGCTTGTCGAAATTGAGCACCTGGTGTTCGCTGTTTTCAATAATTAGGCGAACCACCGCAGAACCGATAAATCCGGCACCGCCAGTAAGTAGAATCTTCATCATTTTGTCATCAGAGAGTGGTTGGGTTAGTCCATGTGGCCAGCAACGACATCCGGTGACGTATATTCAGGGCCGCTGTATTTAATGATAGATCAAAATGAGAAGCAGCTCACAGTTTCTTGCGAAGCAGCTATTAACGATTGAATTTTAAATCTGGACTCGCAAGCAAGGAATCTGCTTACAAGGTTATGGAAAAGATTAAAGTGACGTCCCTGTGCTCCCAATCCTTAGACGCCAGAATAGACAGTCTGGTTCGCTTAAGGGAGAGGCGATTTCTGGTATCTATGTGAGACATATCCCACATAGACACTTTTTTCTTAATCCGCCATCTAGTTGATGGTTTTGCTTACCACCTGCGACAACTCGCTGTACATTCCTTCAGAGTCTATGGTGACCATAGAAAAGAAGTAAGTGTCGGAGTCCAGTGGCGACACGGTGTACTTAGTCTGAGTGCGATTGTCGACTCTGATAGTGCGACTTGTGCCGGCGTTTTCAGCGGTCACGTATATCTCGTAGGACGCGATTTCGTTCAGAGCCAGCGAATCGCCATTTTCGCGTTTGGTTGGAATGCTCCAAGACAAGCTTGCGCTGCCCGTTACTGGTTCGGGCTCAGGCGCAGGCGCAGGCGTTGGTTCCTGTCGCGGTGCTGGAGCGGGAGTCGGAGCAGCTGCCACAGTAGTTACCGGTTCTTGCGTTGGTGCTGGAGCGGGCGCAGGTGCAGGTGCCTGTTTGGGTGCAGGTGTAGGTGCCGCTTTAGGCGCCGCTGCTACTGTGTTTTGAGGTACCTGTCCGGTAGGTGGCACTGGTGTGGGTGCAGCACGGCTAGGCGCATTAACAACCGTTTTCGGTTCGTCTTCCTGCGAAGGTAGCGCTGGTCTTGCCGGCGCTGGCTGTTTAGCCACGGTCGGCTGTTGGCTCACTTTGGGTTGATTGTTAATTTGCGTCTGCCACCAGCGTCTGGGCGATTGAAACCAGTTATTCCACTGAGTACTTGGGGTAGATGCGGTTGTTAGGGTAGCTACCGGCGTGTTCACTGCTGGTCTCGCAGCCGCCGGCGTATTCACTGCTGGTCTGGCAGCCGCCGGCGTATTCACTGCTGGTCTGGCAGCCACCGGCGTGTTCAGTGCAGGTCGACCAGCCACTGGCGTGTTCACAGCGGGTCGCCGTGCAACAATGGGTCTACGCGAATTAGACTGGGGGCTTTGAAAACGTGTTGCAGGGCCTTGGGCAGCAGGCCTCGTGACTGTTGGGGGAACCTGTGTTTTTTGCTCGTCGGCCTTAGCATTGGCCTCGGCTATTTTCGCCTGTATTTCTGGATTGCCCTCAATCAGCTTTTCGATGTATTCGGCGAGATTGTTCAGGTAAATACCGAAGGAATTGAACACACCATCTGGTTTAACGACCTGTGCCTTAGCTTGTCCAGAGCCCTGATTCTCGGCCAATGCGGTGCCGCTGGCCAGAATCAGGCTCAGACTGCCCGCTGTGATCAGTGACTTGTAGCTGTGTAACATGGTGTTCGTCCTATAATTGCATTGTTTAATATACATACAATCAGAATAAGACATATACAGGCACTTTCTACTCAATCAGCCGCTGCTTTGCTGATCTGTGACGAAAGTCGCGATCTTTGGTAGATGTGCACACGGTCGCGAACATCGGCGTGATTTAATAGCTGTTAATGACGTAGCGCTGTTCGTTCGATAGACTTCATGCCTGTTTTCTTAACCGGCCTATCGTTGTGTCCACCTGTTTTAGCCTGTTCAAACGTTTCTTTGTCTTGTTGATGTTATCTGGAGTGATCGCCTGTGGCGGCGGGGGTGGCGGATCGGCACCGGTCATCCCTACACCTAACCCGATGCCGGATCCGGACCCGGATCCCGAACCCGATCCTCCGACATTTTCGGCAAACCTGCGTTTCACTGAGTTTGGCATCCCCCATGTTCAAGCCAGCGATTGGGCTGGTTTAGGCTATGGCCATGGCTACGCCTATGCCACGCAGAATTTTTGTGTATTGATGCGCGAAATTATTATTGCGAATGGTCAGTCACAACGCTATTTCGGCGAGGATGGCGACCTGGCAGCGGATTTTGTGTTCGCCTTGCTAGGGGACGATGTCGAAACTGTGTTCCTCGATGCTCTGAGCGACGACATGCGGGCCCTGGCCGAAGGCTATGTGGCCGGTTTCAATCGTTACTTTAGAGATACTGGGGCCGCTAATTTACCGGCAGGCGATGAAGGCTGTGTAGATCAACCTTGGGTGCGGGAAATCACTTTGGTGGACTATGCAAAAATGCTACGTAAATTGGCTGTGCGCGCCAGCAGTGAGCCATTGGCGGACTTTATATTTGCTGCAGAACCACCCGATACAATGGCAGCGAATACCGCACTTCAGTCGGGCATGCCTTCAACGGTCATCGCTCAAAGCAATGCCCTTCCAGAACGTCTAAACTCAACGGCAGAGATGGTAGCAGCGCTGGATGTTCAGGAAGTGCAAAGAGCCATCGATCGAATTGCCTTACCCAAACCCGAGCAATTAGGTAGCAACGCGTACGCTACCGGATCGGAAGTCACACAGAATGGTGGTGGCGCCTTATTCGGTAACCCGCATTTTCCTTGGTCTGGTTCTAATCGTTTTGCGATGATCCATTTGACCATGACGCCTGAAGGGGTCACAGAGCCTGAATACGATGTGATGGGTGCAGCTTTGCACGGCTTTCCTCTGGTGAGTATCGGGTTTAATTCTGACCTTGCCTGGTCGCACACGGTTTCAACAGGCTCTCGGTTTGTGCTTTACGAATTGCAGCTGAATCCGGATGACGCAATGCAATATGAATTTGAAGGCGAGATGCGCGACATCACCAGCCAGACAATTACCATCGATGTTCAAACTGAAACTGGTGGCATAGAGCAGCAATCCCACACTTTCTATTTTTCGCATTTTGGCCTAATCGTTGATTTAGGTAGTGTCAATGGCTTGCTAGCCGGTTGGCCAGTGGCGGCAGGTACCGGAAACTTGTACTCATTGCGCGACATCAATGCAGATAACGTGCGTGGCTTGTCAACCTGGCGCGACGTAGGCCAGGCCAGTAACATAGCTGCACTGGAAGCCGCACTGGCCAACATCGGTATTCCCTGGGTGAATACCATTGCCGCTGACAGTGCTGGCTCGGCGTTTTATGGCGATATATCGGCAGTTGCCAACGTTACAGAAATGCAGCGAACTGAGTGCATCACCGGAGCCATAGCGCCGCTACTGACTGGTTTTGGTTTGACCACCTTAAACGGCACTACGGCAGACTGCGAGCTCACCACAGACGCAAATGCGCCTGTTGCCGGTGTTATTGGTTATGAGCGTTTACCGAAGTTGATCAATTCCACCTATGTAGCCAACGCAAACGACAGTTATTGGTTGTCCAATCCTGATAGCTTGCTGACTGGTTTTCCGCAGATTATTGGTGCTGAAGAGGTAGAACAAAGTCTTAGAACTCGATTGGCTTTTGTGCAGATGCAAGAGCGCATAGCGGGTACTGATGGTTTGGGCATAGCTGGCACTAACCCGATTGTGTTACAGGACATGTTGTTCTCCAGCCGCAATATGGCGGCCGAGCTGGTGATCACAGATGTGCGAACATTGTGCACAAATACGCCAGATTGGTCGGTTTATTCAGCCAATCCAGGTGCGATTGCGCAAGCCTGCAGCATTCTGGCTAACTGGGATACTACCCACAACAACGATCAAGTGGGTGGCCATATATTCTTTGAGTTTTGGCGCATTGCGCGAGATATAGAGAACCTCTGGTTGGTGGCGTTCGATGCGACAAACCCTATCAATACGCCGCGCACAGTGAATGTTGCGGATGCGGCAGTAGCCGAAGCTTTGCGCCAAGCGTTGGCGGATGGCGTGCAAACATTGCTGGATGCGAATATCGCGCTAGACGCTCCGTGGGGTGAGGTGCAGTATTCGGAACGCAATGGCGAACGCATACCAATTCACGGTGGGTCGGGCAGTATGTTGTTTAGTGTAATCACATCAGACTTGATCGCTGACGAAGGCTATAGCGATATACGTCATGGTAATAGCTATATGCAAACAGTGGGTTGGGATAACGATGACTGCCCTGATGCCTACGGCTTGTTAAGTTATTCTCAGTCCTCTGACCCCACGTCGGCAAACTATGATGATCAGACCGAGCTGTATTCCAATAAACAATGGGTAGATCTCCCTTTCTGTAATGCTGATGTCGAGGCGGCTCAGGTAGGTGAGACTATCGATCTCGAAGAGGAAATAGCCCAGTAAGCTTATGTTAAGAATAATACTCAATGGTGTCTTGTTTAATCTTGGCTGGCTGGCCTGCGTGGTGTTGCGAAACCATTGGTCTTTGGCGGCCGTCATAGCAGTGATTGCAATCTATTTGTACATGGAGGAACGTCATTTGCGCCTACGCGGTGTCATTGTGATTGCCTCAGCGGTAGTTGTCGGTTTTGCGGTGGATAACGCCATGCTGAGTGAAGGTCTACTGATTCCTGTCGGTACCAAGTCTGGTGATTTCGCACCGTTCTGGATGACCTCGCTGTGGGCGATTTTGTCCACAACCTTAAACATAGCGTTTAAGCCTTTACAGAACAAATTGGTTTTGGCTGGCATTATGGGCGCGATTTCAGCACCGCTGACATACCTGGGCGCAGTGCGGCTAGGCGCAGCCGAGTTCGGTGTGCCAGCGGAGTTTGCGCTTGGTGGGCTTACAGTGATTTGGTTGCTGGTGTTTCCTGCGGGTTTGTTGTTTACCCGCCGGCTAATGTCTCGCGCAGCGCTCGATTAATGTGGTGCCTTATACGTACGAATAAATCTGCTCTTACTAACACCCCTGCGATCAACCGGGATGCTTTCTACTTGATGGACAAATTATGAATCTTACTGAAAAAACGGTCGTTATAACCGGAGCGAATGGTGGACTTGGCCAATCTGTCGCTAATGTAGCTGCGCAGTACGGTGCTAAACTGGTGCTTCTGGATATCGCTTTTTCCGAGGACGACCTTGCGAACAGCAACGAGGAGCGTAGATGCATCAACGTTGACTTGTGTAATGTGGATGCTTGCCAGCAGTGCTTCGCAGACATTGGCTCGTTCGATGCTTTGTTCAATTTGGCGGGTGGCTTTGCGATGGGCACCTCTGCGTTTGATACAAGCGATGAAGAGTGGGATTTTCTGTTCAAGGTGAATGTAACTACACTGCGCAATGCGGTTAAGGCCGCAACACCCATTCTGTTGGCTAAAGGCCGCGGCGCTATTGTGAACGTGGGTGCTCTCGGGGCACTTCAGGGTGGAGCAAACATGTCTGCATACGCAACATCAAAAAGCGTGGTAATGCGGTTAACTGAGAGCTTATCGGCAGAATTACGCGAGCAGGGAATCAATGTAAACGCTGTGCTGCCGAGTGTTATTAACACCGAGCGTAACCGTGCCGACATGCCGGACGCGGACCCCGCCAAGTGGGTTGCTCCTGAAGATATGGCTAACGTTATTTGTTTTCTTGCATCTGATGCCGCGCGAGCCGTACATGGTGCTCTGCTGCCGGTTCGCGGACTAAGCTAAGAATCAAGGGAGCCGCAGAATAAGTATGCGATATCTCAGGCATTCATGCGAGTCCGTGATCGAGGCGCCAGTTCGAAGACAGACCCAAAGCACTCGCTGCACTCACGGGGCCGGCATTACTGGCTGCACGCCGAGAACTCGCAGCGAACAGCACGGATTCGCTTGGATGCTCCGCAGGGCGTGGCCTGAAACGCGCATCTGCATCGTTGTTAGCCGCGTCGGCGACACCAACAGTAGGCGCTTTAGGCGAGCAGATCAACCTTCGGTTAACGCCTCGCAGCTGCGCGCTTCAGGTCACGCAGAGGTATCGCATACTTGTTCTGAGGCTCCCTAAATGTGTATTCTGTTTGTTGCGTTGGGGGAGCACCCGCGCTATCCCTTAATTGTTGCGGCCAATCGGGATGAAGAATTTGCACGCCCCAGCGAGACGGCAGGATTTTGGGATGGCTCTCCGGATATATACGGTGGTAGGGATTTGCAAGCAGGTGGCACCTGGTTAGCTGTCAATAAAGCCGGCCGAATAGCGGCTATTACCAACTTACGCATGCCGCACCTCTACAAAGCCAATGCAATTAGTCGTGGCGGGCTTATCCCACACTATCTTAACTGTGAATCAGTCACAGAGTTTAAAGAAGAGTTGCGGAACCAATACCATCTATACAACCCGTTTAACCTGATGTTCGGTAGCATGAGTGAACTAACGGTTTATAACAGTGCCACCAATACTTTTGTAAACCTTGGGCAAGGTTTTCACTCAGTAAGCAATGGTCCGGTCGATGACTACTGGCCAAAGATGTCGCGTGGCGTAAGCTTGCTAGAAGAACATGTTCTGGAGCGTACCGATCGCGATCTGGATATCGACCGACTTATTGGTGATATGCGCGACACGACCCAAGCCGATGAGACATTGCTGCCGCAGACCGGCGTAGGTGTTGAGTTTGAAAAGCAGCTTTCGTCCATTTTTATTGAGGGGGACAGCTACGGCACGCGCACAACCAGCGTGCTGACGTTTGATCGCCAATACCTCAGCTTTTACGAGGTGAATTACGACGCGGCGGCCAATAGCCACAATATGAGCAAGCAGTTGATCGAATTGCCGCTTGATGGGCACTAATGAACTTGAAATAATGATCTATTGGAATTCGGATTTTATAGACTATGAGCAACATTGAGCTGACAGAAGTACGCGCCGCGCACACTTTCGACCAGGATGTGTTGGGGGAGTACCTCAGTCAGCATGTAGACGGCTATCAAGGTCCGTTGCAAGTAAAGCAATTTGAGGGGGGGCAAAGCAATCCAACCTTTCAATTGATTACGCCGGGCGAGACGTATGTGATGCGCAAGCAACCACCGGGCGAGTTATTGCCCTCGGCGCACCAGGTCGATCGTGAATATCGAGTGATGCATGCCCTGCGCGATACTAAAGTACCAGTACCCATCATGTACTGTCTGTGCGAAGACACAGAAATTATCGGCACCAAATTCTATGTCATGGACTTTGTGTCGGGCCGGGTGTTTACTGACCCTGGAATGCCAGATTCCAACAATACGGAGCGTCGGCACGCGTATTTGAATCTTGCTAGTATTCTTGGTGAATTGCATTCCATAAGACCTGAGCAGGTGGGGCTTGAGGATTTTGGCCGTCCGGGCAATTACTATGAGCGGCAGTTTAATCGCTGGAGCAAGCAGTATGTTGCGTCTAAAACCGATGAACTACCCGATATGGATGCATTGATGGAATGGCTGCCAGATAATGTTCCAGACGATGACGCAAGCGGCATTGTGCACGGCGATTATCGATTGGGTAATGTCTTGTTGTCGCCAGACAACGGTGATATTGCGGCCGTTCTAGATTGGGAGCTTAGCACCCTTGGCCACCCTCTTGGTGATCTGGCCTATATGTGCCAGCCGTACAGCGGGATCGCTACGGGTGGTAGCCCTCTGCCTGAAAACTATCTTGATCTTGGTATTCCCCATGAGCAGGAAATGTTAGAAGCTTATTGCAAGACCAGTGGGCGCGATCAAATCAAAGACTGGGATTTCTATGTGATTTTCAATATGTTTCGTAGCGCCAGTATTATTCAAGGTGTTTACAAACGCGGCCTTGATGGCAATGCAGCATCAGAAAAAGCCTTATCATTTAAGGATGCCGCACGATTGATATCAGCGGCAGGAAACCATCGTTTACAGTCACTATAGACATCGGATTCTGATTCATGAGCAATAAGGTCGAGAAAGCCCCGGTCAATATTGATCAGACCCGGTTGGATGATTTGAAGTCCAGACTCGCGGCAACTCGTTGGCCGGATGCAGAAACCACTGGGGATTGGCGCCAGGGAATTCCTCTGTCTTACGTGCGCGAGCTATGCGCATACTGGCAAAATGATTACGATTGGCGGCGCCTTGAAGCGAGGCTCAATGAATTAGATCCGCAGCAAACGAATATTGATGGTGTGGATATTCATTTCTTTCATATTCGCAGTCCGCACGACAATGCGCTGCCGCTGGTTCTGACGCATGGTTGGCCGGGGTCACCGGTTGAGTTTCTTAAAGTCATTGAGCCGTTAACGAATCCAACCGCGCATGGCGGCAATGCCGAAGACGCATTCCATGTTGTTGTTCCCAATTTGCCTGGCTATGGGTTTTCTGGCAAACCAACTGATGCGGGTTGGAATGTGCAACGAATAGGGCGCGCCTGGGGCCAGCTGATGGCTAGATTGGGCTACGACCGTTACGTTGCGCAGGGCGGTGATTGGGGAGGAATGGTAACGACCAGTATTGGAATGACAGAGACCGAGCATTGCGCGGCCATTCACGTAAATCTGGTGATCGCCGCACCGGATCCAGAGACAATGGATAATCTAACAGATCTGGAGCAAAAGGCGCTTGAAGGCATCGCTTACTACGACCAGCATGATTCAGGTTATTCCAAGCAACAAAGCACGCGTCCGCAAACGCTCGGCTACGGTCTTGCGGATTCGCCCAGTGGCCAGCTCGCCTGGATTATCGAAAAGTTCTGGTCTTGGACCGACAGCGAAGTCAACGGTGAGAAGCATCCTGAAAATGTGCTCACCCGCGATGAGCTCCTGGATAACGTCATGTTCTATTGGCTGAATAACGCCGCTGCTTCCTCGGCGCGTTTGTATTGGGAGAGCTTTGCAACACCTTCAATGGAGCAGGTTCACATGCCAGCTGGCTGCAGTATTTTTCCAAAAGAGATATTTCTCTGCTCGCGACGCTGGGCGGAAGGCCGTTTTACCAATTTAATTCATTGGAATGAATTGGATAAAGGCGGACACTTTGCCGCCTTTGAACAACCCGAACTATTTGTTGAGGAAGTTAGAGATTGCTTTCGAAGTATTCGAAACTGATACAGAGCCTCTCTGGTAGCTCGTTAAGTAAATGGCGCTAAAGGCCATACTGTCTCGCGGCCAGGTCGCGCATAATTTCTTCTGAGCCACCACCAATAGCGTTCACTCGCACTTCACGATAAATACGTTCTACGCGATTGCCACGCATGTAACCAATGCCGCCGAGAATTTGCATTGCCTCTCGAGCGCAAAACTCCATGGTTTCGCTGGCTTGCACTTTCAATAACGCGATATCACCGGGATTGGGCGCGCCGGCCTCAAACGACTCGTAGCATATGCGTATGTAAGCTTGTGTCGAGTTTAGCTTTTGTTTCATTTGCGCAATTTTATGGCGGATCACCTGGTGGTCTGCCAGTCGCTTGCCAAAGGTATTGCGCTGCTGGGCCCATTCGGTGGCTTCTTCAAGGCAAACACGGCCCAAGGCTTCCATTGCCGCCGCCATGAACATACGCTCACTGTTGAAGTTGGTCATGATGACGTTAAAGCCCTGGTTTTCTTCACCAATCATATTGCTGGCGGGCACACGCACATTATCAAAATAAAGAGTGGCGGTGTCAGATGACCACCAACCTTGCTTGCGGTCTAGCTCAGTTCGGCTAAAACCCTCAGCGTCGGTTGGCACCAATATCATGGACACGCCGCCAGCTCCTTCGCTACCGGTACGCACCGCGGTTGATACCCAATTGGCTCGCATGCCTCCCGTGATATAGGTCTTACTCCCATTGATGACGTATTCATCTCCTTCTCGCACCGCGGTGGTTTGCAGGCTCGCCACATCTGATCCGCCGCCGGGCTCGGTAATGCCCAGTGATATATGCTTGTCGCCTGCCAGAACTTGTGGGGCAATTTCATTTTTCATTGTGTCGCTACCCCAGTTAATAATGGGTGGTAAGCCGATGCCGTGAACCATTAGTGAAGCAGCAATACCACCCACACCAATGCGGGCCAATTCTTCGTTTGTAATCCAGCCATGCCAGGAATCAATGCCTTCCAGTGTTCCACCGTACTGTTCTGGGTAGCCCATGCCTAATAATCCAACATCGCCGGCTTTTTTCCAGAGTTCGATCGGTATCTCACCCGCCTCATCCCAATCATCAGCGAACGGCATGATCTCCACTTCAATAAAGCGTCGCAGCTGCTCACGCCATGCTTCATGCTCGGGGCGAATATTGGGGTTAGGTAATCGGGCGCTGTCGAAAGTCAGTGACATGGAAATCCTCTTTGGCTTGGATAAATGCAGAATCGAAGGGAGTGCAATGGTAGAGCAACTTGGCGGTCGCTGTATGCCCCCTTTGCATGATCGTAAGTTTTGACTCAAGGCCGAATACACTGCGGCATCCAAGCGTTTGTATTGCATAACCGCAGTATTAGCCCTGGTTTACTCTGAAACAGTGAGATAGGTATTTTTATGATTCTGGTCGGAGTGAGAGGATTTGAACCTCCGACCCCTGCCTCCCGAAGGCAGTGCTCTACCAAGCTGAGCTACACTCCGATTGTTCGGTGTTCATGAAAAAATGCACCGATCCGCGAGCGATTTACTATAGCAAAGCCGGATATTTTTAGGAATTGCTGACCTGCATCGACAAGATAGTCTCATTCAAATCAAGAATTTGTCTGGCCATGTTTTCAATCAAAGTGCGGCATACTTCCGGTTGCAGACGCACCAACTCAACAAAATCTTCTTGTCGAATAGCACGCACTGTGCTGAATTCCTTGGCCTTTACTGTGGCGGTGCGCTTCTCGGAAGTAAACGCAGCCATAGCGCCAAATATTTCGTCTTCATAAATATCTCCCACTTTAATGTCGTCTTGATACGCTTCAAGATGCCCTTCTATTAAAGTGAAAACGCGATCTGAAATTTCACCTTGCGCAATAATCACTTCGCCCGGTGCAAGGTTCAAATATTCGCTGTTGGGATCACGGCTGTGCGAACTGTAGTGGCTCAATGCTTGTACCAGAATGGCATTGAACGTGGCTTGGTATTCCGTCCATGCTTCAAGCGCTTTCGCATCTTTAAGAAGTTGCGCCTTTATGTCTTCCCAGTGGTAAGCCTGCAGCGTCACATCTTGTGTGCAAATGAACTTTGGTCGGTCGGCGGCGCTGTTACCGCGTGGTCTTGATACAAAATCACCCGGTTCAAAAAAGTAAATCAGTTTGCCATCCAGCTCTACCTCTATGTGGCCGCTGGTCAATACAAAAGAAGCGCCTTCGGGCAATTCGCTGAATACATTGCTGCTGATAGGAAGTTCCGTTGGTTCGCCTGCTGCAGGTACTTGCTGCAAGAACTCTGAAACCAAGCGGGGAAGTTGCCGTACCTGGCTGGATTCCTTAAGCTCACTTACATACATAATTTTTTCCTGCCAATAGGTGTTGTTTTCTTCGTCCCTATTTAATTGACTTGGCAATTTCCGGTTGCGTCTTGACCATGCTAACAAAGGTATCTTGTCGGATCGCACGCAATACGCAATCTTTGGTTGCGACTACGCTGGCGCGACGTTTGCTGCCAGTGAATGCGGCAATGGCCCCAAACATTTCACCTTGCTGAATATCACCAACCTTTTTGCCATCCTGAATCGCTATTGCACGGCCTTCGATCAGTGTGTACACATCGGTAGTGTCGTCGCCCTGTTCGATGATTGTAGTGCCAGCCGGGTAGCTTCGATAATCGATTGCTTCAGTGGCAACGGTGTCACTGGCGAAGTCGTCAGGCAGTTCATAACTTGGGAACGAGGACATGGTGTATGATCCAGAATTAGCTTTTATTATCTAAAGCATAGACAAAATCTCGCCGCGCAGACTGGGAACGGCCGTTTGGAAGCAGGAATTTGCACTGGGCAGACCGATGCCCACATTGAGTATCGTGTATCGGAGGACCACGCTGGTGATAAACGGCCAATTGGGCTTCAATCCGAGGTATGGCGGGCCTATGAAGAGATGCGCAGTCTTGCCGCAGACAGTGGCATTGACCTGCTGATCGCCAGTGGTTTCCGCGATTTTGATCGACAATTAAGCATTTGGAACCGCAAAGCCGAGGGCAAGCGCCCCGTGTTGGATCAGCAGGGCCTGCCGCTGGATCTGTCGGCTTTGTCGGAATTCGAGGTTTGTGAGGCGATTTTGCGCTGGTCTGCATTGCCCGGAGCATCCAGGCACCACTGGGGAACCGACATGGATGTGTATGACGGCAGCACTATTGATGCCGCTTATAAACTTCAACTCACACCCGATGAATACGGCCTTGGTGGACCATTCTATGAGCTGAATGCCTGGCTGGGAGAACACGCCGGTTCGTTCAACTTTACGCGACCGTATCAGTTCGATACCGGCGGTATCGCGCCAGAAGCATGGCATCTAAGCTACACTCCGTTGGCTAACGTGTTGCAAGCGGAACTAACCTTGCCGGTTTTGGAAGATTGCTTGAGTGAAGCCGACCTGATGTTGTCAGATAGTGTGGTTAAGCATCTTGCGCTGATTCATGCCCGGTTTATCAATGTGGATGTCAGCGCGGTATCTGAAACCCGGAGGCATTCTTGAGCGAGCCAGAATCGGCGCAACAGGTAACCGAGCCACGCAATCAAATGGCGTTGTTAAAAAGTCGACGTTTTCTGCCATTGTTCGTCACCCAGTTTCTGGGCGCCTTCAATGATAATGTCTACAAAAATTCGCTGATTTTGCTGATCGCGTTTTATCTGGTTGATGAGCTCACACTGAGTACAGATTTATTGATCAACCTGGCAGCCATGTTGTTCATTCTTCCTTATTTTCTGTTTTCCGCCACGGCCGGACAAATAGCGGACAAAATTGATAAGGCGGTACTGGTTCGTCACACCAAGAACGCGGAAATTTTAATTATGTGCGTGGGGGCTTTCGCGTTTTGGTTTGAAAGCTTGATAGGTTTGTTTTTGTTGCTATTCCTGATGGGCACACAATCGGCATTTTTCAGTCCAGCGAAATACTCTTTGTTACCGCAGCATCTTGAGCCGGAAGAATTGGTGGGTGGTAATGCTCATGTGGAAATGGGAACGTTCGTTGCTATCGTACTTGGTTTGTTAGCCGCAAATTTCCTCACAGCGCAGCCAAACCGTGAACTGTATATAGGTGTGGCCGTTATCGGACTTGCGATTATTGGCCGCATCGCGAGCCAGTATATTCCTTCAGCCCCGCCTCCCGACCCAAATCTGAAGTTGAATCCAAATATCTGGAAGCAAACACTGCGCATCATGTCATACGCGCGCGTAGATCACGCAGTGTTTCATTCTATTTTTGGCGTGTCCTGGTTTTGGTTTTTCGGCAGTGTCTGGCTCACGCAGATTCCGAACTTCTCGCGTTATTATCTTCATGGCTCGGCAGACGTTACCACCCTGGTACTGTGTGTATTCTCGATCGGAATTGGCTTGGGCACCATGCTCTGCGAACGCCTTTCAGGCAAAAAAGTGGAGCTTGGTCTTGTGCCATTTGGTGCGGCCGGTCTCAGTCTGGCCTCGTTTGATTTGTTTTTTGCATTGCCACTGGAAAGCAGTAAGCAGCTATTAAGTATTGGCGAATTTCTGGCGCTTGATGGAAGTTATCGGGTGTTGATTGATCTGACGCTTATTGGCACATTTGGCGGCTTTTTTATCGTACCGTTGATGGCGTTGATTCAGCAGCGCACACCGGCTGAAAAGAGGGCCCAGGTTATCGCAGCAAGCAATATCATCAATTCATTATTCATGGTGACCGCAGCTGTTGTTGGCGTTGTCTCGCTGGAGTACGCTGGTCTGGATATTCCGCAGTTGTTTCTGATGATAGCCTTAATGAATATTGCAGTTGCCGTCTGGGTATTCGGTCGTGTACCTGAATTTGGCATGCGTTTTCTTATCTGGATGCTCAGTCATACCATGTACCGCGTAGAGCATGAAAATCTTGACGCGGTACCGGATGAAGGTGCGGCAGTTCTGGTGTGCAATCACGTAAGCTACGTTGACGCATTGCTACTGGCTGGGGCATGTCGGCGACCAATTCGTTTTGTTATGTTTAAACCAATTTATGAGTTACCAGTGCTCAATTTTATTTTTCGAACAGGCCGCGCAATACCGATTATCAGCAAGCACGTGGATGAGCAGGCTTACAAGCTAGCATTTGACGAGATATCAAGGGCTTTGGAGGAGGGAGACCTTCTTTGCATATTCCCTGAAGGAAAGCTGACTCAGGATGGTGAAATGAATGAATTTAAGCAAGGTATTGAGCGGATTATTGAGCGTAATCCTGTACCCGTGCTACCCATGGCATTACAAGGTTTGTGGGGCAGCTTTTTCAGCCACCGCGACGGTCATGCGCTAACGACCTTACCGCGCAGGTTTTGGTCCAGGGTAAAAATTGTGGCTGGTGCACTTGTGCATCCTGAACAGCTTAGTGCGCAGCGCCTGTATAACGATGTTGCCGAATTGCGAGGTGAAAAAGCCTGATGAGCACAGAATTATGGGCGGAAATCTGTGATGAGGCCGCCGCAGAAATCAAATCCGAGCCGGTATTGGCCAGTTTTTATCATGCCAGTGTAATTAATCACAAAACGTTCATGTGCGCATTGGCCTATCAGTTAGCTGCAAAATTAGACAGTAGCGAGGTGCCGGCAATGCTTATTCGTGACGTTGCTGAGCAAGCCATGGCCGGCGACGAGTCTATTCTTGGCGCAGCTGCAGCTGACATTCGTGCGTACCGAGAACGTGATCCTGCGTGTAAGCAGTTTCTAATGCCTTTTCTCTACTTTAAGGGTTTTCACGCCATTCAAAGCCAGAGAATTGCCCACTTTTTCTGGAATGAAGGGCGCGAAACCCTTGCTCTATTTTTGCAAACGCGAGCGGCAAGTGTGTTTGCGGTGGATATTCATCCGGCAGTGAGAATAGGTCAAGGCATTATGCTTGATCATGCCACCGGCCTCGTAGTCGGCGAAACCAGCCGGATTGGAGACAATGTATCAATTTTGCATCAGGTGACTTTAGGGGGTACAGGTACTGATTCAAAAATGAGACACCCGCAAATTGGCGACGGCGTGTTACTGGCGGCAGGCGCGACTTTGTTAGGTGCCATTCAAATTGGCGATGGCGCCAAAGTTGCGGCTGGCAGTTTGGTCTTGGATGATGTAAGACCTCACACCACTGTTGCCGGTGTGCCCGCAAAGCAAGTTGGTAGGCCCATCACACAGGAACCGGCAAGAGATATGGACCAAGGTTTGAACTAGTTCCATTTCATATGCAGGACAGTTGACTCCTGTATTTGGCGCAACTCTGTACATACGTTATGCCGCTACCGAATCAACCATGGTGAATTTCAAACGGTTGTTTTTGAAAAAAATTGGGGTATATTTGAGCAGCCCGTGTGCAGAGCCTCGGGCGAGGAATGCTTTGGTTGATACGTTTACTTATCGGCCAAAAGCGTCAATGAACCCAGTAATTTGCAATACCTACAAAGTTTAGCCACAGCTACGTACTCCCCTTGGTTGAAGGGCTTAACAATAAAAGCAAGTTGGCGTGTAAGGCTTAAAATAGTCCGGCTCGCCCTTAGTTATTAGAACCGATGGAGAAAAACCTTGAGTGTTAAATTAATTGATAATGAAGCGTTTTATGGATTTCGTGTCCGCAGAACTGTTAATGGCAAGTTGTATCAGGAGTATTATTCTCTCAAAAAGGATGGCAAACGTTTGAGCCAGCGCGCCACAAAAATTGTGGAAAATAAAGCAAAGGTTAGAGACGAAGAATTACGCCAAGAGCAGATCAAGTCCAAGGAAAAGCGTAAAGCCGAATTGTGTTTCCACGACGACGGCAGCATCCGAGGAATTTCCTACCTCGTGAAAACAGAAAAAAGTGGCACAAAAACTCCGATTTTTCAGATCGGCATTGCGTCTGAGCTTGAAAGCAAAATTGTGTGTACCAGTTTTTCTGTTAATGCGCACGGAAAAGAGGAAGCGTGGAAGAAGGCTGTTGAGTCTTACGCGGAGCACAAGAAAATTCGCAAGGGCACCAAACTGTATAAACAGTTGATGGCCGCATTGCCGAAAACTGTAGGTAAAAAGAAACGCTCAGTGCGTGGGCGCAAGAAGAAAAAGTAGCTAAGGCTATGCATATAGAGTGCATCTCAGGGTAAGTTTGCCCTGAGATGCTGGTTTCCAGAATCCTTCTGGCATGCTCTTTACACGCTAAACCGTTTCTTCGTAGCGATTAACTGATTCAGATATTACTTTTCTGGCTTCGTCGCTGGAGAGCCAGCCTTTCACTTGCACCCATTTGCCGGGCTCCAAGTCTTTATAGTGCTCGAAAAAGTGCACTATTTGTTCCATCAATGCATTTGGCACATCTTCAGGTTCGTTTACGTGGTCCCACCAACGGGTGAGCTGAGATACTGGCAGAGCAAACACTTTGTAGTCTCTGCCGGACTCGTCCTCCATATCCAGTACGCCGATTGGACGACAGCGGATAACCGAACCGCAGTTCACGGTATGAGGTGTTCTTACCAGTACATCTATGGGATCACCATCTTCGGACAATGTGTGCGGGATATAGCCATAATTGCATGGATAGAACATCGGAGCGGCCATAAATCGATCAACAAACAGCGCCCCCGTGTCTTTATCCACTTCGTATTTCACCGGGTCGGCGTGTGACGGTATCTCAATAATGACATTGAATTCATCCGGTATGTGTTCACCTGCTGGAACGTTTTCTAAACTCATCTACTTTTCCAAATAACAAATTAAACGGTAGGTTTGGCCGCACATTCAACACATTGTTTGTTATTTTTGAGGTGCGAGACTTTCTGAGTAGCACAAATAATAGCGGAATTTCAGATCAATTCTTTTGAGCCTAGCACATGGGGTCCTATTCGACCGTGAATGCCTGGATGGCAGTTAATCGGCTTGTCGAAGGCGGTGCCAGTTTATCATACAGCTTGTGGTGAGTGGCCTGTATTCGTTACTATGGGTGGCTGCGAGTAAGGGGCCCGGCAGTATCTAGAGCTCTACCCGTGACAAAAGCTACCTACTAGACAATAAATCGTTGCACCAGCAACACGCTTGGGGAGTAAACATGAGCGACGCGATGTATTTGCCGCCTTTATTCGGCATATTAGGCCTTGTTGTGGCCTTTGTGATCTATCAGATCATGACAAAATACAACGAAGGTCAGGATCAAATTAAGAAAATTGCTGACGCCATTCATGAAGGCGCCATGGTGTTTATGCACCGTGAGTATAAAATGTTGGCGATGTTCGCCGGTGTACTTTTGGTGTTGATTCTAATATCACCTCTAGGCGTCAATACAGCCATTTCCTTTGTAGTTGGTGCAGCCTCATCTGCGCTGGCAGGCTATATCGGCATGTGGGCGGCAACCAAAGCGAATTCACGCACGACCGTAGCGGCACATGAGAAAGGTCAGGCTGAAGCACTGACGGTGGCCTTCTACGGCGGATCAATCATGGGTCTGTGCGTTGCCTCACTTGGCCTGGTTGGCCTGGGTGGCTTGTACTGGTACTTCGGAGGGGACCCCCACACCGCGCACGCGATTCATGGTTTCGGAATGGGCGCATCCTCGGTGGCACTTTTTTCTCGTGTTGGCGGTGGTATATACACCAAGAGCGCCGACGTTGGTGCAGACCTGGTTGGTAAGTTGGAAGAAGGTATTCCAGAGGACGACCCTCGCAACCCAGGTGTGATTGCCGACAATGTTGGCGACAATGTTGGCGACGTAGCAGGTATGGGTTCAGATATTTTTGAATCGTATTGTGGCTCCATGATCGCAACGATTGCCATCGCTTCGACGCTGGCGATGACAGGCGAGTATGGTCTTGAAGCCCTGGCACCTACGGGTGGCCAGCAGGGCATGATGGCATTGCCACTGATGCTGGCAGGCGTTGGACTGATCTGCTCACTGGTTGGTATCTTCCTGGTTCGCAGTCGTTCATCAAGCGCACCTGAAAAAGCGCTGCGTCTGGGGCATCAGGCATCCGCTGTACTGTTGTTCGTCGCTGCCTGGTGGGTGGTGACGACGCTTGGTCTTAGTCTCAATATTCTTTGGGCCATTATCGCTGGCATCGTAGGTGGCATGGTGATTGGTTTGGTCACTGAATATTACACAGCTGGCGGCCCAGTGATTCGAATAGCGGAATCAGGCAAAACGGGCTCAGCAACAGTCATGATCACTGGTCTCGCTGTCGGCATGGAATCGGTTGTAATTCCCATTCTGATGATTGCTGGCGTTATCTTTGTATCCACTGAATTTGCTGGTCTTTACGGCGTAGGCATTGCCGCTGTTGGCATGCTTGCTACTGTTGGCATGACGATGGCGCTAGACGCTTACGGTCCCGTGGCGGACAACGCAGGTGGCATTGCAGAAATGGCCGGTTTAGGAGAGGAAACCCGCGAGATCACTGATGGTCTTGACGCGGTTGGTAACACCACCGCGGCTATCGGCAAAGGCTTCGCGATCGGTGCGGCGGCGCTGGCAGCCCTGGCAATTATCGCGGCCTATGTGGAAACGATGGAAGCAACACGCACTGATTTTAGCCTGGAGTTGTCGGAACCAATGGTTCTGATCGGCTTGTTCATTGGCGGTATTTTGCCGTTCCTGATAGCTGCAATCACTATGACTTCGGTGGGTGACGCGGCGATGGCAATGATCGAAGAAATTCGTCGCCAGTTCAATGAAATACCTGGCCTGCGAGAGGGTACTGCAGAGCCTGACCACAACAAGTGTATTGATATTGCGACTACCTCAGCATTGAAGAAAATGATTTTGCCAGGCGTTATCGCCGTTGGTGCGCCGCCATTGGTTGGCTTCGCGCTGGGCGCAGAATCGCTGGGTGGCATGCTGGCAGGCGCACTGCTTGGTTGTGTACTGATGGCTCTGATGATGGCAAACGCCGGTGGTGCCTGGGACAACGCCAAGAAGTATGTTGAGCAGGGCAACCTGGGCGGCAAAGGCTCAGAAGTTCACGCGGCCGCTGTTGTGGGTGACACCGTTGGTGACCCCTTCAAGGACACGTCTGGCCCATCAATGAACATTCTCATCAATGTGATGGCGATTGTTAGTTTGGTGATTGCGCCCATTCTCTGATTTAGGTGCTTCGTAAGAGTAACAGTTGATTCTGACTCATTGCCGGCCCGATATGTTTGAGTTCTTTTGTCGAAATTTACGGGAAAGGTAGAGAAGATCGCACTGTCGCCGCCCTAGACCTTCAAAAAGAGGGACCTTTTTGAAAAGTCCCATGGTTGGGTTCACGGCGTGTCTGGGGCGGCGATAGTGTGATCTTCTCGGATAGTAAGGGTTGAAGATTGGGGCGTCTTGTATTGAGCTTTCATCTCAGCGTCTCAAACCTTAAACCCCTTCTTCAACTTCTTAGCCACCATAACCTTCTTTAACCGAGCATAATCCGGCACCCCATTCTTAAACGGCGGATAATCCTCTCCAGAAATCAACGGCTCCAAATACTCTCGTCCTTTCTCTGTTATGCCGTAGCCGTTCCTGGAAATGTAATCGCGTGGCATTTTCCATTCCACGTTGGCCACTTTGTTCAACGGCACCGAGTCTACCGTCCAGCTGTAACGCTTGGTGTTCTTGCGAACAATGATCGGCATCACCGCATTTTTTCCTGCCAGTGCAAATTCTACCGCCGCCTTTCCTACCGCATACGCTTGTTCTACATCGGTTGCCGACGCTATGTGCCTGGCCGCACGTTGCAAATAATCGGCAACGGCCCAGTGATTTTTATAGCCGAGCTCATCCGTTACCATACCCGCTAACGCCGGAGCCACACCGCCAAGCTGGGTATGACCAAATGCATCTTTGCGTCCGGCATCAGCAATAAAACGTCCGTCTTTGTATTGCGCGCCTTCCGAGGCTACTACCACACAGTAGCCGTATTTTTTGACATCACGCTTAACCTGGCTCATGAATTTCTTCTTATCGAACGCAATTTCTGGAAACAGGATGATGTGTGGTGGATCGCCGTCTAGCTGACTTGCCAGCGCGCTGGCTGCCGCAATCCAACCCGCGTGTCTGCCCATTACTTCCAGGATAAACACTTTCGTTGAACTGTCGCACATCGAAGCCACGTCCAGGCCTGCTTCCATAGTGGATACAGCAACGTACTTGGCCACAGAGCCAAAACCCGGACTGCAGTCCGTGTACGGCAGGTCATTGTCTACTGTTTTGGGTACGCCAATACAGGTGATTGGATATCCCATGCGTTCACCCAGTTGTGAAACCTTGTGTGCCGTGTCTTGCGAGTCGCCGCCACCGTTGTAAAAGAAATAGCCAATATCATGTGCCTTAAACACTTCTAACAGGCGCAGATACTCTGCTTTATTGCTTTCAAGGTCTTTGAGCTTATAACGACACGAGCCGAAAGCTCCAGACGGTGTGTGCTTGAGTGCGGCAATTGTCTTGGCCGATTCCTTGCTGGTATCGATCAATTCCTCGCGCAACGCACCCACTATTCCATTGTGTCCAGCATACACCTTGCCAATTTTGTCCTTGTGATGGCGCGCTGTTTCAATGACACCGCAGGCGCTTGCATTGATGACTGAAGTAACACCGCCTGATTGGGCGTAGAAAGCATTTCGTTTTTGACGCACGTGCTGGCTCCTGATTTGGGCGTGGGAATGGGCATATTGCATCGCGCATTGGCGACGACACGTTTACTATTGCTCAGTAAGTTTTAGAGTAGCTAATCAACACGCCTGATGCATCTTCATATTCTGGGCATTTGTGGAACCTTTATGGGCAGTCTCGCGCTATTGGCGCGCGAGTTGGGTCATTCTGTGAGCGGTTCTGACCAGAACGTATATCCGCCCATGAGTACGCAACTTGAGGAGCAAGGCATTGAGTTGCACAGTGGCTACGACGCGAAGTACCTAAAAGAAACGCCAGACATGGTTATTGTGGGTAACGCTATGACGCGGGGAAACCTCGCGGTCGAAGCGCTGCTGGAAAGTAATATACCTTACTGCTCCGGGCCTGAATGGTTACGGGCCAATGTGTTGCAGGGGCGTTGGGTACTGGCGGTAGCAGGCACGCACGGCAAAACTACCACCACTAGTATGTTGGCTCATATTCTGGATCAGGCAGGACTGGAGCCTGGATTTTTGATTGGCGGTATTGCGCAAGATTTTGGAATCTCGGCGCGCCTGGGCAGTGGCCGGTATTTTGTAATCGAAGCGGATGAGTACGATTCAGCGTTCTTTGACAAGCGATCCAAGTTCGTTCATTACCTTCCCAGAACATTAATTCTCAATAACCTGGAATTCGACCACGCCGACATTTTTGCGGATCTTGCTGCAATTCAAACTCAGTTCCATCACCTTGTTCGTACCGTTCCTGCATCAGGGCGAATATTCGCGCCCGATCAACATTCTGCACTGACCGCAGTGTTGGACAGAGGGTGCTGGAGTGAATGCGCTTATATGGGGGCGTACGGGAGTGATGCGCGCTGGCAAAGACACGACGGTGAACCGCTGCAGCTTTTAGACAAAGAAACTGGCCAGCAAGCACCGCTGGTTTGGGAGCATGCGGGCGAGCACAACGCGGCGAATGCCTTGGCGGCAGCAGCAGCCGCTGATCATGCAGGTGTTAGCTTATCTGAGTCTGTGAAGGCCTTGCACAGTTTCCAAGGTGTTAAACGGCGCATGGAGAAACTCTATGATGCCAATGGTGTCTGTGTATACGATGATTTTGCGCATCACCCTACTGCAATTCGCTTAACCTTGGAAGGGCTTCGCAAGAACAAGCCTAGCGCGCGCATAATTGCTGTGATAGAACCAAGGTCAAACACTATGCGTATGGGCTCACACGCACAGGCATTGCATAGCTCTGTGGCCGCGGCGGATTGGGTGATCTGGTTTACACCTGCTGGGCTAGACTGGAACCCCGAATTCTTACGGCAAGATGTCGCAAATCGAGTTGACCTGATTTCCAGTACAGCAGATATTGCAGCGTTGATTGCTGAGCAGCTGCAGTCAAACGATGAGGTTGTGATAATGAGCAACGGTGGATTT
The DNA here is from genome assembly GCA_039111475.1 of Pseudomonadota bacterium. Taxonomy (GTDB): domain Bacteria; phylum Pseudomonadota; class Gammaproteobacteria; order Pseudomonadales; family JAUIET01; genus JAUIET01. Next base: position 91,573 of record JBCCIP010000017.1, read on the forward strand.
GAAGGCATTCATGCCAAACTCGTGGAAAAAATAAGGCTCGCAAATGTCTGAACGATTGTTGTCATTGTATGATCGAACTATTCTGAGCCACCCTAAAACCGTGCTCGTGTTGCTGGCCCTGGTAATTTCCATGCTGGCCACGTATATCCCTGGATTCAAACTAGACGCCTCGTCAGATTCCCTGGTGCTGGAGGGTGACAAATCACTGCGGATTTTTCGCGAAGTCGGCAAGCGCTACTCATCGGAAGACTTTCTCATTATTACTGTAGAGCCGCGTGGTGACTTATACGCGGATGATGTGTTGCTTGAAATCAGTGCACTGCGCGAGCGTTTGTTAGCGTTTGATCGAGTGTCGTCCGTTACGTCCATGCTGGACGTTCCATTGCTGCAGAGCCCCAAAATAAAATTATCGGAATTGTCTGAGACCTTGAACACATTGCGCGATGATGTGGATCGCGAAATGGTCAGGGAAGAGTTTAGAGGCAGCCCCGTGTACAGGGATCTTCTGGTCAGTCGCGATGCGAGCACCACAGCGATACAGGTTAACTTAAAACGCGACAATCACTATGTTGCACTTCTTGAACAGCGTGAGCAGCTGCAGCAGTTAATTCGAGACGGTAGCGCTAATGCTGAACAGCGCAGCGAATTTGAGCGTGTTTTTCAAGAGTTCAGAGATTACCAGGCTGAGTTTAATCAACAGCAAAGCCTGTTTATTGATGATGTCCGTGTGCTGTTGGATGAGTTCCGCGCGCGCGGGGTAGCCAAACAAATTCATTTAGGTGGCGTTCCCATGATAGCCGCGGATATGATCAGTTTTGTGAAAAGCGATCTGTTGGTGTTTGGGACAGGCATCGTCATTTTCATGATTTGTATTCTGTCGATTATTTTCCGCCGCTTACGCTGGGTGTCACTGCCTGTACTGGTATGCATTTCCACCGTCACACTGATGATGGGTTTTTTGGCTTTCCTGGATTGGCGCATGACGGTGGTGTCCAGCAACTTCGTCGCTTTGCTGCTGATCGTCACCTTATCGATAAATGTACATTTGATTGTGCGTTATCGAGAATTACATGGCGCTGGCGAATTTAAAAGTCAACACCAGTTGGTCAGGGAAACCGTGCATCTCATGTTTACTCCCTGCTTGTACACAGCGATGACTACCGTGGTGGCGTTTGTTTCTCTAGTGGTTAGCGGGATACGCCCAGTGATAGATTTCGGCTGGATGATGACCATAGGAATTGGTGTGGCGCTGGCCCTGTCGTTCTTGATTCTGCCTTGCATATTAATGCTATTGCCGCGCCAGGACCCGATACCATCTGGTACCACAGGTGCATTCACCATTCGCTTCGCGGCGGCTACCGAACGCTTTGGCTCCTTGGTTCTCATTGTCGCAACCGCACTTGCGATACTGGCCGGTATTGGTATTTCAAGACTTGAAGTTGAAAACCGTTTTATCGATTTCTTTGACGAGTCGACAGAAATATACCAGGGGATGGAATTGGTCGACGCCAAGCTTGGCGGCACGATACCCATGGAGATACTACTGACCTCCGCTGATCTCGACGTAAACGGCGGTGATGGCTACGATGAGTTTTCTGATGATTTTTCAGATGACGACGAATTCGCCGATGACGATTTTTCGGATGACTTCGCTGGCGAAGAGCAAGCCGGGGTTTTAGATGAGTTTTCTGATGACTTTGGCGATGACTTTAGTGATGCCGCTGAGGAGTCAAACTCAGAACCATCCGCCTGGTTTAACCGGGCCGGAATGAGCAGGGTAGAACAATTACACGATTGGCTGGAAGCGCAGCCAGAAACAGGCAAAGTCATGTCATTGGCTACCTTGTATAAGTTGATGCAAATACTGGTTGGAAAAGACATTGATGACATCCAACTGGTGCTGGCGCAACAATCCTTACCTGACAGCATTCAGGACATAATGATTCGACCGCATCTTATCGACGATTTGAACGAAACCCGTATCACAGTGCGCGTGAAAGAAACTTCAAAAGAATTACGCCGCAACGAGTATTTACAACGTGTGGCTGCCTATCTGGAAAACGATCTGGGTTTTAGTAAAGACCAGTATGAGATTACAGGCATGCTGGTGTTGTACAACAACATGCTGCAAAGCCTGTATCGCTCGCAAATTCTAACCATAGCCGCTGTATTCGTAGCAATTATGTTGATGTTCATCGCGCTCTTCCGTTCATTGTCGCTTGCATTGATCGGAATTATTCCGAATATTCTGGCTGCATCGATTGTGTTGGGTGGCATGGGGTTGGTCGGTATTCCGTTGGACATGATGACTATAACCATCGCGGCAATCAGCATTGGCATAGGTGTTGATAATACGATTCACTATATTCATCGCTTTAAGCGAGAGTTTTCTTTTGACCAGAATTACCTCGCAACCATGTATCGCTGTCACGGCAGTATTGGCAAAGCGATGTATTACACCTCGTGCACTATTGTCTTTGGTTTCGCGATTCTAGCGTTGTCAAATTTCAAACCCAGTATCTATTTTGGCTTGCTCACCGGAGTGGCCATGCTGGCAGCCTTGCTAGGTGCCTTGCTGCTATTGCCAAAACTGCTGGTGACGTTAAAACCATTGGGGCGCGAATGACGGAAGCATTACCGCTATTTCCTTTGGGTGCCATGTTGTTTCCCGGTGGCAGAATATCGCTGCAAATATTTGAGCCACGTTACATGGATATGGTGAAACGTTGTCTTAGAGACAACAGTGGTTTTGGCGTGGTGGCACTCAAGAGTGGTAGCGAGGTCGTCACTACGGGCACGGTTGCACCTACCCTATATTCTATTGGTGTGCTGGCCCATATCGTCGACTGGAATGGCCTGGAATATGGACGCATTGGTATAACGGCGGAAGGCAGCAAACGGTTCAACGTTCTTTCCAGCGAGCCACAAGAAGACCAGCTGCTCATAGGCGATGTCGAGTATCTGCCCAATATCGAAGATGCAGCATTGCCCACGTCTTACGCTGAGCTCGCAGGGTTGCTAAAGCAACTGGCACGACACCCATCCGTTGAGCAATTAGGTATGAGTTTTGATTACACCTCCGCCAACAGTGTGGCCTATGCGCTGGCGCAACTCTTGCCCATTGCCAACGAAGAGAAATTCAAGCTGCTCGATTGCGAAGACACTTATCAGATATTGGCGAGAATTCGCCTGATTACCGACCAGATTGCAGGTCTTTCGCGTGAATAGAGTTCTCGCTGCTTCGGGCTTATGGTTCCTCGCTGCATTGCTGTGGCCAGTGTTGGGGCAAGCGGAACAGACGTCGGATAACAAAATATATCGAGTCAAGGTACAGCTTGGCGCAAATTCGCCCGACAAGAACGCAGCACCTATCATTGAGCAGGAAGAAATTAGCACGCGTAGCACGCTAACCGCATTTACGGCCGCTATGAAGGCATGTGAAAACGAACGAATGCGGGCAGAGTTACGGCGCAACTGTGAACCAGTGTGGGTAGACGGTGAGGATATCGCCACGGCATCAAAACTGCGTCGTCGTGCCAGGGAAGAAACAAGCTCGCCCAAGCTAAGCTTGTTTCACCATGTGTCTGATAAAGGCAGTGTTTACCTGTACGGTTCAGTGCATTTGATGAAGAAAAATGCCTATCCGCTTAACCCTAAAATTCTCGCCGCATTTGCCGCCTCCGATAATTTGGTACTCGAAGTTGACATCAATGCGATACCTGCAGAAACACTACAGCGGGAATTTCGCCAGCGTGGAATGTATGCCGACAGCTCTACCTTAGCTCAAACACTTTCAGCCGATACGCTGGCGAGTGCCCGATCAGTGCTGCAAAGTCGAGGTCTGACGCTGGATAACTATCAGTCATTGAAGCCATGGCTGTTTGAGCAAACGCTTATCAATCAGGAAATGTTACTTTATGGATTCGATCCGGAATCCGGTATAGACAGCTATTTTGACCAGAAAGCCAGGGCGCAAGGGAAGACGATACTACAGTTGGAAACTCTTGAGCAGCAGCTGACTTTGTTGAGCGAGACAGCGTTGCCTATACAAGAGGCGAGTTTGCGTTACACGCTTGAAGCACTGAAAGAGCGTGTTGTTCAGCAGCAGCTAAACGATCTCGTGGTAGATTGGATGCAAGGTGACGTAGATGAGTTGTATGACTATATGATGGAGCCGCTTCAGGATTATCCGGAGCTGGCGCCTTTCTTAGCGGCACTGTTTGATGAACGCAATGAAGCAATGAGCCAAAAAATTGAGCGATGGATGGACGAGGGCGGCGACTATTTTGTTGTCGTAGGTGCCGGCCATCTTGGCGGTGCTAATGGCGTGGTCAATCTGCTACGCTCACGTGGTTACACACTGCAACAGTTAACTCCGTAACATCGAAGTAGGGCATACGGTATTGAAAGAACGAGATATGAGCACCTCTATTAATTCCTCGCGGACTCTGCGTAACCTGAAGAGTGCAGCTCAGTGCCTTCGTTATCATTTTTTGACATGCAGCCAGCATGCCTGCAAAATGATGCCTCTGCACTGAGCCGCACGTAAAGCCAGAGGTCACTAGGAATTAATAGAGGTGCCCATATACCCCTGCAAGGTACGCCCAATTTTCGCGACCTTGGTGGCTACCCTACCCGGTGTGGTCGAACCGTGCGTTTTGGCAAACTATTTCGTTCCGGCGTGCTGTCTGCATTAAGCAATTCTGACCTTGAAACACTGCAAGGGCTGAACATAGCGACGATCTGCGATTTTCGCCGTCATGAAGAGGTGGAGCGAGATCCAACCCGCCTGCCGGCGACAAACCCGCCTCGAATTACCCATATTCCCATCGACCCAGGGAGTAGAGGCAGTTTCTTTGAGCAGTTGGCCGATAACGAAGCAATGGCGACCATTGATAAGCCATTTGATATGGCCAACTTTATGGTTGATATTAATCGCGCGTTTGCGTTAGAGCACCAGGATTCATTCAAATTGATGCTGGATGAAATAGCCGCGCTTGAAGACAACGCAGGGCTCTTATTTCACTGCTCTGCGGGCAAAGACCGCACTGGGTTTGGCGCAGCACTCATCCTTAGTTGTCTGAACGTAGACCGTGACACAATCATTGAAGATTATTTGCTGACAGGAAAATACTTTAAGCCTGATTCAGAAAGCAAACGTCTCATCGAAAAATACGCACAGTACGGCTTTGCTGACGTCGACCCGCAGATCATTCGACCTATGCTGGAAGTTCGCGCTGAATACATAGGCGAAGCCTTTCGCGCTATAGATGAGCACTTCGACAGCACCGAGAGTTATCTCGAAAGTGTCTACGCGCTTTCCAGTAAAGACCTGGAAGCTTTTCGCTCAAAGTTACTCGTCTAACTTAGCCATCTGCCAACGGGCGTGCCCCAAAGAAATTTGGCGAACTTCTGCATTCCCTCTGCTTTCTTGGCGGAGTAAGGATAGGCGCTAGCAAGATCACCACCGCGTTTCTCGATAATGATAGGCACTGTTTTCGTATAGCCTCTAAGACCAAGTTTGCCATTCACACGGCCGACACCACTGGTTTTAACACCACCAAACGGTGCGGCCGGAATGCCGTAAGTAATCGCATGATCATTAATGCATACCGAGCCAGTATCCATTTTCAATGCGAGCTTCATGGCCTTGTCTTTGTCTTGTGACCACACATTGCCGCTCAAACCGTAATCCGAATCGTTGGCCAACTTGATCGCTTCTTCTTCATTGCGAACTTTTTGAATGCACAGAATGGGGCCAAACGTTTCAGACTGCATAATTGCCATATCGTGTGTTACGTCGGTGATCACCGTTGGCTTGTAATACAGACCAGTCAGTTCGCTATTGCGCTCTCCGCCCACCAAAATATTCGCACCCCTAGCGCGTGCGTCATCTACGTGGCTTTCCATAATGTTCATCTGCTTATCCCAGAAAACCGCACCCACGTCTTCATCAAATCCCAGCTCGGAGCCCTGCTGCAGTTCAGCCGTTATGGTCACGCACTTCTCAACAAACTCGTCGTAGACTTCTTCTACGACGTAGATGCGTTCAGTCCCGCAGCAATAGTGACCAGTGTTCATGCATGAACCAACCACGGCACCCTGCGCTGCTCGGTTGAGGTCGGCATCAGCGCAAACAATCATTGCGTCTTTGCCACCCAGTTCCAGCGTGCACGGGATCAATTGTCTGGCGCATGATTCAGCTACTTTACGTCCGGTGTTCACGCTGCCAGTGAACGAAATCTTATCCACCCCTGACTCGCATAAATCGGCTCCGGTCTGGCCATCGCCTAGCAATACCTGGAATACGCCGTCCGGCAAGCCCGCTTCAGCGAATATTTCTTCGGCGAGCTTGGTTGAGTAAGGTGTGACCTCTGAACCTTTCACAACCACTGCATTTCCCGCCATCAATGCTTGCACACTGGGATTTACTGCCAATACGAATGGCCCATTCCACGGCGTAATGATTCCAACAACGCCTAAGGGCTTGTAGGCAATCTGCACCCTTTTCATCAACCCCATCACTCCGTGGGGTTTCACTTTTTCAGGTTTTAGGAATTTTTCAGCGTTCTTTGCGTAGTAGCAAATGGAATCCAGACAGGAGAATACCTCCATGCTGAATGCGTCGGTTCTGGCTTTTCCAGTCTCGCTAACCACGCGGTTAATAATGTCGTCTTGTCTTTCTAAAACGATTTCCTGAGCCTTGTACATGTACGTGGCCCGCTCAGCAAAGCTGAGCGCCGACCAGACAGTTTGTGCCGCACGCGCCTTGGTAACCGCCTGTTGAACATCTTCGGTGTTGGCGCACAATAGCTCACCAGTGACCTCCAGAGTCACCGGGCTTCGTAGTTGCAACACTCGTCTGGCGTCGTCATTGGCTTCGAGCGTTTCGTAAATAGACATGAAAAGACCTTTAATTGCGAGTAATTAGTGGAAGGGCTGATAAGAGAGCGCACAGCTTAGATTCGGGTCAAAATTTCGTCCAGTGAAGAACATGTCATCAATTTGGCGATTTAATGGCCAAAGTAGCTGGTTTTTACTGAAATTCCAGTGCATAAGATGGGAATTTTGGTGCGCCCGTAAGCTTACATTCTTTTACAATGCAGCGTTCCGTGATCAGCTAATATTCGCCGTTAAGGCTTGGCAGCCGGTGGCCCAACGTTAGAACAGTCTTTACAGTTTTTGTGATGTGAAAAAATAATAAGCGCGGCATACAGATTTAGGAACAAACAGAGGTAGAAAAGATGAAGATTAGGAATATTAAGCATGGCTTGGCGGCCATGGCGGTTGCACTGGCGCCGCAGTTGAATGCTGACGATGTGAGTGGTTGGACGCTGATACCCGGAATCGGCTACTACGACATGGCCGACGAGCGCGGTCTGAAAGGGGATGTGTTCCCGTCGCTGGGTTTGGGCTATCAGTTCAACAACCATTGGACTACCGAGTTGGTTGGCTCGCGGGTTGCCAGCGAAGTCGATGGCGGAACGACGGAGGTCGATCTCGAACAGTACCGTCTAGATGCACTGTACACGGTGAATCCAGAAGACGCATTGCAAGGTTACTTCGTGTTGGGTGGCGGTCATGCTAGCTTCAAACCTGAGGGCATTCTGAGCTTTGGTGGTGTCGCTACGGCTGACGATATTGAAGAGTCATTCGCCAACTACGGTGTGGGTCTCAAATATGCTTTCTCAGATAGGATTGCATTACGTGGCGACGTGCGCGGTGTTACCAGTCTGGATGAAGAAATAACCGACGTTGCACTGAACATGGGAATTAGTTACATGTTTGCGCAAACCAGCCGCACCATCAAAGACTCTGACGGCGACGGTGTATCCGATAAATTGGACCAGTGCCCTGGTACGCCTGCTGGCGTGCAGGTAGATGAAAAAGGCTGCCCAATAGATTCAGACAACGACGGTGTTGCGGACCATATGGACAAATGCCCTAACACGCCAGCGGGGGTAGAGGTGAATGCTGACGGTTGTGCTAAAGATGACGATGGCGACGGCGTACCCAACCACATGGACGAGTGCCCAGACACGGCGGCTGGCGCCAAAGTGGATGAAAAAGGCTGTTATATAGTGATCACCGAAGACGTTCAGGTAGAACTCGACGTAGAGTTTGACGTGAACTCCGCGGCATCACGCCCGAGTCATGGCCCTGAAGTGCAGCGAGTTGTAGGTTTCATGACAGAGCACCCACTCACTAAAGTGGTTGTTGAAGGTCATACCGACAATACTGGGTCGGCCGCGTACAACCAGCAATTGTCTGAGCGCAGAGCGGCAACCATTGCAAGTCAGTTGGTTGAAGCGGGCATCAGTTCCGACAGAGTGACATCCGTCGGTGTGGGTGAAGCTCGTCCGCGTGCTGATAACAGCACAGAAGAAGGTCGTCAGCGTAATCGTCGTGTAGTGGCCGTTGTGTCAGCTCGCGAAGAAAAGCGCGCTGAATAAAGCGTTGCGGCGCACCTGGGACGCGCCGAAAAACCAGAAAGGCAGAGCTAACACTCTGCCTTTTTCATATCTGCTAAGCGGATTTAACAGATGTTTATCAAGGTGGTCTAGCGTGGCTGTTAGACTGCGCAAGTCTTTGATTAAAGACCAGCATGTCACACAGAGGAGATTATCATGCGCTCTATTTTTTCTTTTGCAGCAGCAACTGCGTTTGGGCTGAGCCTGACAGCCACTACATTTGCCGAAGAAGCGGCGGATCCGGCTGCGGATGGTTGGACCGGCAGCATTGGTGCAGGTCTGGTGATGACTGGCGGTAATACAGAAACTGAAAGTGGCAACGCTGTTCTTGATATTACTCGCAGCATCGGTGCCTGGAGCCACAATCTGAATACTTCCGCACTATGGACTGCTGATTCAGTCCGTACTACGGCTGAAAAGTACTATTTGTCTTTTCAAAGTAATCGCGCATTGTCGGATAAAAGTTATCTTTTTGGCGTAGCTTCTTATGATGACGATCGCTTTAGCAGCTTTGATTATCAGGCCAGTGCCGCCCTTGGTTACGGTTATCACTTGATCGCGAATGATTCGATGAACCTGAAACTGGAAGCAGGACCAGGTTACAGAGTCAGTGCGCCCTTCATTTATCAGACCGATGCTATGGGAATGAATGTAGCGGATGCGAACACTGGCTTGCCCATCAAAATCGGTGTGGGGCCAAAAGACAACGAATTAATTGGCCGTTTCGCGGAGTCATTCGATTGGCAGTTTAGCGACAATGCCAAGCTTATCCAAGAGCTTAACGTTGAAGCTGGCAGCGATAATACAGTTACCCGCTTTCTGGTAGCCGTTGAAACTAACGTGGTTGGCTCGATCGCACTGAGAGTGTCATATGGAATAAAGAACAACACTGATGTTGCGCCCGGTTTGGACAAAACCGACACTGAAACAGCAATCACACTAGCCTATGGGTTCTAGTACCCTGACCGAGCAACTGAATCGGTCAAAATCTCTGTGTCGGAGTACTAGTTCAGCTCCGATTCTTCCAGCTCAAGCAAAGGCAGGCGCACGGTAAATACCGAGCCCTGGCCTTGTTTGCTGTCTACCGAAATATGGCCATTGTGTCGTTGCACGGTTACCGAGATAAACCGCAAACCCAAACCTGCGCCTGTCCTGCTTCTCGATTCATCAGAGCTTCCACGGTGAAACTGCTCGAATAAATGGGGTATGTCTTTTTCTGGAATACCAATGCCTTCGTCACTGACGGATAATACGGCGCACGGCTTTGTGCTTGTTAACTCAGTTTTGATACAGAGTTCTACGGCACCGCCCGCTGCAGAATACTTGATGGCATTATCCAGCAAATTGATAATCATGCGCTCGAGCAAGTCGCCATTACCCCAAATCCATACATCTTCTTTGCAGTGCTGCGTGCTAATTCGAATTTTTTTCCGCATTGCTAATGCGTACACGTACTCGGCCGCATTGTCGGCCACAGAGTGCAGGTCGCACTCATACAATGCAATATTATCCGCTTCGGCGCGGGCAAGCTGCAGGAAGCTTTCCGTATAGCTCAGGGCGCGTTGCGCATAGCTTCTAATGCTCTGTAGCTCTTCGTTCACAGCCCGTCCGCTGCGATCTATCAAGGCCAGTATTGACACCAATGGCGAGCGCAAATCGTGTGATACGAAGTTCAGTGTTTCTGCGCGTGTCCGCTCCATTTCCCGTAAGCGGGTGATATCTGTCATGGTGAACACCACGATGCGATCATGTTCATCGGCAAGAGTAAATTCGTTTCCCTGCAGCAAAACATCACTTCCAAATCGGCTTATGTATTCAAACTCTGTTTCTTCGCCTTGCAGTAGCACACTATTCACCGCTTTTTCCAGGCTGGCGAAAGACTGTTCGCCTGTATCTACCGTATGAGCATTTTTGATATTATTTTCCAGGAGCCTAATAAAGTGCTGTTCGTGCGCCGAATCAGTTTCCAGTTGCAAAAGTCGTCGCGCTTGATCGTTAATCAGAATAACCTTGCCGCCTTTTGTGGTTGCCACAACGCCATCACTTAAATTTGCCAGGCAACTGAATATAAAATGCCGCAATTGTCGACGGCTGGTTTGGCTGCGGCGTATCTGATCAATGTGGAAGGCCACTACATCAATATTACGTTTGGGTACTTCCTTATCGTGGCTTTCCCAGGGCTTGAGTGTGGCCTCCAACAACTCGTGGTCCAGCAAGCTGCCTTCTTGGTTTAGTGACAACAGCTCTTCGCGCAAATAGCGCATTGAGCGGTCCAGGCGATACCACGACCACAATGGATAACCCAGAGTGATGGCAAGAAAGCTGGCCATAGGCGGCCACCAAATATTGTAGCTGCTCAATGCAAGCAAGCTGATTGCCAAGGTTGCACCCGCAAACACAACAGTGGTGAGCAGCGAAAACCCAGGTGCCGCGCTGGTGATCATGAACAGCGCCAGCAGAGACAGTACAAACGTTACTGCGGCCCGCTGACTCAACGATAACGGAGTAATCAAGCGGTCATTGCGTAAAGCGTCGAAGATGTTGGCATTCAGTTCCACGCCTTGCATATGCCGGTTTTCGTCCGACACTGGTGTGGCCAGTGTATCGCTTAAACCAGCCGCCATGGTGCCGACAAAAACGATTTTGTCCTGCAGTTGCCCGGGCGGATAGCGACCATCGAGCACATCAATGAAACTCAACATTCGAAAACCACCGGGCTGTGCTGCAAATCGGATCTGATTTCGGTAGTCGCGAACAATCAACCTACTGCTGTCATCGTCTAACGGGCTTTCTTGTATCGTCGAGCGCGCACCAGGCAGAGGAGATGGCGCCTCTCCGTATGCGAGGCGATGCAGTACCACCGTCATATGCTCCCAGTATGCGCTACCAAGACCTTCTTTCATGTGTGTGGAGCGCAGCACACCGTCTTGATCTATTTCGATGTGCGCATGCCCTAGTTGGGCAACCTCGGCCAGGTTGTCAAAGGGAATTACTTCCAACAATTGACCGTCTGGTCTGTGTTCGCCGACAAACACGGGTGACACTAGGCGGCCAAAATCACGCACTGCCGACACCAGTTGTTCGTCGTATTGGGGGTTAGGTGTGTCGCGCTCTGAAAAGACGATATCGTAGGCGATGGCTTTCACACCCGCTTCACTAAGGCGGGTAATCAACTGTGCGTGAATATCACGCCGCCAGGGCCACTTACCAATGCCCTGCAGGCTTGCTTCATCAATACCAACGATTAATACATCATCCGGTGCGTCGCCCAATGCGGCGCGCTGAAACGCGTCGTGTGCGACATTATTTAAGGCAAGTGGCGCTGAAAACCAGCTTGCAACTGCTGCCAGCAACGCCAAAATCGTGCTGAGCAATATGGCTTCAAAACTGGGCAGGCGTATCGGCATGACTCTCTTGAAGTGGGTATTACAAGCAGTGCTGTTGTGCGCCGATACAAACCTGGTTTGGTGGAGCTCCCTAAATCAGCACAACCGCCAGTATACCAAGACTCTGCAAAATGATGAGCCACAGATCTCTAACCTTGTAGCTTATGCTTTGGACAGCGCTAAACTCCCCTGCACCGTATGCAGGGTACACCGCTTGAGCGCGAACAAAGTACTGCGGTCCTTCGGGCAAGCTCAGCTTTAAAGAGTTTGATTCCGTACTGATTTCTTCAACAATTTCGGTAAAGTCCAGGTTGCGGCTTATTTGCACGGTGTAGGACTCCGCGTTTTCCACTGCCGGCCAGCTAATGCTGACCTGTGAACCCTCCACAAGAACGTTTTCCGCCAATAGATTGGGAGAGGCCAGCGTTACAGAAGCCTGCACTCTGCGCTGTGCAGGTAAACCCTTTAATCCAATTGTATCAACTGCACGTACAACAAATGTGTATGCGCCTGCTGATAAGTCAGCAAAATGTACCTGCTGCTTGTCGGTCTCTGCAGAACGCAACAGCTGCTCTGTAGAATGACCGGAGTAAATATCGACCAGGTATTTCTGCGCATCTTCCACCGTCTCCCAGTGCAAGGTAAACGGTAATTCAATATTCTCTGCAATGTCCATTTCCGGAGCGGCAAGCAGCTTAACGGGTGGTCGTGGCGGTTTTCCTTGTTCCGCTACCGTGCCGAAGCCTTCACTCACTGCTTGCGAAGCGCCCGCGGCACTCACCTCAACAATGCCTTCCAATACTTCATTTCGCATCACGCCGCCGCTGTCGATTGCGCCATCCGCGGAAATACTGAACTCTGTACCACGCGCTGCGGCTATGGCGGCCGGTGTGCTTATGCGATAACGGCTTTTGCCACCGCGCGAGTTTACTTTGGCACGCCCTGAACCACGATTCAGGCGCATATGAGTGTCTATCATGCCAGTCTGACCATGCGCAGACAGGCGTTCCAAAACCAATTCACTGTTCGCTCGCACCAGAAACGAGGAGTCATCAGCAAAGCGCAGTAACACACTGCCATCGCTGGTAATGATGCGGTCGCCCATGTACAACTGCTCGCCGGCAGTCAGTGGTATGCGGTTCACGTTGGAATTGCGCGCGCTTAAATAATTTTCTCCTTCGGGTAATTGGGTCCCGGGTTGCACACGTTTGCGCTGACCGATATGCCGCTCCAGGAAGGCCTCGCCGCGAACGAATTCAACCGCAGCAGGTACTGGGGGCGCCTTTAACCATTCCACCGGAATCTTAACTTGCGAACCGGGTGGTAATTGGCGCGGGTTACTTACCTGCGGGTTGTGGCCTGGCAGTTTTTGCCAGCACAACGGTTCATCCGCTAATTCTGCGCAAATGGTCCAGAAAGAGTCACCCGGGCGAACAGTGTGCAGCCAATCCTCGGCAATACTCAGCGACGGCAATATCAATAATACGATGGCGGTTATAACCCGACTGCGTGCGCCCAAGAGCATAGTGGAATTGTTTTGCGTTAGTGCGGCGCTGGGCATAGGTGTTCCATCAGTCGGTTTCGGCTTCAGCCTGTTCGGTTTCGACCTTCTCCAAACGATAGCCATATTGGTAGATCGTTTTGATTCGGTAACCGATTTCCGGCGTTATACCCAATTTACGTCGTATGCGGCTCATATGTACGTCTACTGTGCGAGTATTAACGGTTTCATTAATGCCCCATATGCTTTTCAGCAACTGATCTCTGGACACCAGCTTACCCGCGTGCTCTATCATGTAACGAGCCAATTGGAAATCCTTCGCTGTAAGCTTCACGGCTTCACCCGCTACAGATATTTCCTGGGTTTTGCGGTTTAAGCTAATAGGACCAATATCGATAACGTCCGCAGTAGGCTGTGTCCCGCTTCGTCTCGCCAGGGCGATCAGACGGGCCAGCATTTCCTCTTTACGCAATGGTTTGACAAGATAATCATCTGCGCCTGCGTGCAGCGCACGCGCAACGTCAGCCTCGCTGTCTCTTTGCGTGGTGAACAGCACCATGCCATCCCACTCCAGGGCATTGCGCAAGTGCTCGAGAACGTCTACGCCTGACAAGCCTGGAACTTCCCAGTCCAGCACGGCAAGATCGTAGCTATTCTCTTTCATTTGCTGCAAAAACTCTCGCGAGTTGGGTCTGTGGTCTACGGTATAACCAGCATTTTGCAGCCAACTGACCACTAGCTCAGCCTGAGCCAGGTCGTCTTCCAGTAAACATATCCGCATTTTCTTGTTCTCCAACATCGTACTTGTCGAGCATGGGTGCAGGTATTGGCCCTTACATCGCTATGATGCTGTCATACTCTATTTGCTTATTTTACAATTGCAATAGATCGACACTCAGTGGCCGCCCAGTAAGGTGGTCGAGTCACGATCAAACATATCACAATTGTATATAAGTAACTGATAATTCTTGTAATTATGTTAGTTTGAAATCGCGATTCAAGCGCGCTTTTGATTGTAAAGGACTGTAAACATTGCCGCTCACAGCGTTTGACAGCGATAGGCCCTGCGGCCAACATGTGCGCCCCTTCGTCGGCTGCGGCTAATTCTATGTTTGATGAGATTCGACCATATCGCGACGACGAAGCGCGCGAAGTCTTGCAGCGAACAATTCGTGATCCCGAACTATTGAGTGCAGTGCGCAGATTGCTGTTGCCCGACTGGTCCCAGCCATTGGCACGCATACTCGAGCCGTTTTTGGGGCTTTATCTTCGCTGGCAAGCACGTAAGGTGAGATCCGTAAGCGATCTTCAGGCCGTGATGGAGAAGTATCTGGTGCATGCGGTTGACACCACTACCAGCGGTTTTACTGTGTCCGGTTTGCAGCACGTGCCGCGAGAACGTGCATGCTTGTTCATTGGGAACCACAGAGATATAGCGCTAGACCCAGCATTTATGAGTTTGTCTTTGCATCGTTGTGGTTTGGACACTTGCCGCATAGCCATCGGGGATAATCTGTTGAGCAAACCCTTTGTTGCTGACCTGCTCAGGCTGAACAAGTGTTTTATCGTTAATCGCTCGGCAAGCGGTAATCGCCAGCTGTTAAAAACCTATCAACAATTGTCGCAATTCATCGAGCATTCGGTTGTGACGGAATCGACCAGCGTGTGGTTGGCGCAAAGGGAAGGTCGAGCCAAAGATTGCGATGATCGAACAGAGCCTGCCATCTTGAAGATGCTGCACATGACCGGCAAAAAAGCTGGTCGAAGTCTCGGCGAACACCTCACTGCATTGTGCGTAATTCCAGTAAGTATCTCATACGAATTTGATCCCTGCGATGCAATGAAAGCGGAAGAGCTGTTGGCGTTGGAGAGGGGTTCCACGTATGCCAAATCAGAGCATGAAGATGTTTCCAGCATTGGTCGAGGTGTTAGTGGTGAGAAAGGCCGAGTGCATCTGGCCTTTTGCCCCCCGTTAACCGGTATCTCAGAGTCAGCTGAACAAGTGGCGAAAGAAATTGATTCTTCGTTGCACCGGCATTATCAATTGCAGCCCAGCAACTTGCTTGCGTTCGAAGAGCTTGGTTACACAACACCTGAGTGGCTGAAGGAGCAGGTCTACGGTAAATCCTGGAGCTCGCTGTGGCATGCAGGCAAGCAACAGGTATTTATGCAACGCATGGCGCGATCAACGGCGGAGCAGCGCGATATGATCCTGAAAATGTACGCTCAGCCTGTTCATAATCGACTTGCTCTGGAGAATCCTCAGAGTGTCTGATGGCGCACCCCGTTCCAGTGGTGCAGAGGCACTCAGCAAAGAACTGAAAAGCGAAATTCAGGCAAGTTATTCACGCTGGCTGGCAGCGCACGAATTCAAACCGCGTTACGGCCAACGCTTGATGATAGCTACGGTTGCCAATGCTTTGGCGGCTGCCGATACCGCAATAGCAGAACATCGTTTTGGTGTTGTTGAAGCGGGCACTGGTATCGGTAAAACAGTAGCCTATACGTTGGCAGCAGCACCCATTGCACGTGAGAAGAAAAAAACTCTGGTGATATCGACGGCAACCGTGGCATTGCAGGAACAGCTAATTAACAAAGACTTGCCGGATCTAATTGCCAGCGCTGAAATTCCCATGCGCTTTACCCTTGCCAAAGGGCGCGGACGCTATCTGTGTTTGTCCAAGCTCGACAGTATTTTGCGCAGCACTCAAGAGCAGAGCAGCATTACTGCCCTGTACCCTGACGAACTGTTCGACAGCGCACAATCTCCCGCCGTCGAGCTTTATCAGCAAATGTCTGAAGCGGTACTGCGCGGCGACTGGAGTGGTGACCGCGATGAATGGCCGGATGCTTTGGAAGACAAGGACTGGCGGCTGCTCACATCAGATCGCTCACAATGCCATAACCGACGCTGCGCCTGGGTCAGCGACTGCAGCTTCTTCAAAGCCCGCGACGGATTGCAGGAAGTGGATTGTATTGTAACCAATCATGATCTCGTGCTGGCGGATCTTGCCTTGGGGGGTGGCGCAATTTTACCCGAACCCGAAGACTGCCTGTACGTGTTTGATGAAGCGCACCATCTGGCGGATAAAGCAGTACAACACTTTTCATCTGCCTTGCGATCTAATGCTACGGTTCGTTGGCTGCAACAACTCAGTAAACTGGTTGATGCATTGCAAAAACAGTGGCCGGAAGCCCGCCGTGTTAATAACAGTCTGGAGCAGTTGCTTCATTTAAGTGATTTGTTGCTGCTGAAGTTACAAATGCTACCCGATCGCTTGCAACACTTTTACGACGACATAAATCAGCAAGACGAACGCTGGAAGCGTTCGCAGCACGCTCGCTTTGACTTGGGGCAGGTACCAGACGACTTGGTGTCAATAGCCGTTGAATGTCGTGAACATAGCGAACAAATTGCACATCATATGGCGGCGGTTAATAAAGAAATGCAGTCTGTTATGGAGGCCGAGCCTGGCCGTGAAGAAATGGAACAGTGGTTGCCTATTGTTGGCGCCGGTTTAAATCGCGCAGAATCAGCGGCTGGATTGTTTGCTTACTACGCCAGCGCTAATGAGCAAAAAGCCATTCCCCGCGCATTCTGGATCAGTCGCTTCGAGCTTGATTCAGGTGTTGATTTCGGACTGCACAGCGCACCATTGTTAGCATCAGAATATCTAGGCGACATGTTGTGGTCGCGCTGTGGGGGCGCGGTTTTAACGTCGGCAACCTTGACCGCACTTGGCCGGTTTGATCGACTCCAAATGCACTCGGGAATTCCAGCGCAGGCCAGTTTTCAGGTGGTGCCTAGCCCTTTTGATTACGCCTCGCGTGCTGTATTGCGAATTCCGCGCGAAGCGTGTAACCCCAGCAATGTTGAACAACACACAGAGCAATTGCGCAATTACATAGAAGGCCTGAACGAACCTGCCGGTGTGCTGGTGTTGTTTATGTCAAGAAAACAAATGCAGGAAGTGTATGACGAGTTGAATCCTGCTCTGCTCAGTTCGGTGTTGCTGCAAGACCAGCGCAGTAAGCAGGGCTTGCTTGATGAGCATATACGCCGGGTAGATGCCGGAGAGCGCAGCTATATCTTCGGTCTGGCGAGTTTTGCAGAAGGCGTGGATTTACCCGGTAACTATTGTCGCCATGTTGTAATTGCTAAATTACCGTTCGCGGTTCCCGATGAGCCGGTTGCCTCGGCATTGACTGAGTGGGTAGAGCAACAAGGTCGAAACGCCTTTATGGAAATCAGCGTGCCGGAAGCCGCCTTGCGTTTGGTCCAGGCGTGTGGCCGATTATTGCGAAATGAAGCCGACAGCGGCACTGTGTCATTGTTAGACAGAAGAGTGCTAGAGAAGCGATACGGCCGGGAATTGCTGGACGCCTTGCCGCCCTTCAGGCGCGAGATAGAGTAGCTTTTGCGTTACCGATTAAGGCAACGTGCTCTCTAGTCACAACATAGCTTGGAACCTGTTCTAGATACCCTCGCATAGCCCCTTTGTTTTCGAA
>JBCCIP010000018.1:0-108854 GCA_039111475.1 Pseudomonadota bacterium
CAAACGACGTTGCTGTCAAGAGGAAAGGAACTGAAAAGAGTTTCATTGCACTAGCCGATTTTTGTATTGCTCTCGCTTGTATTTTATGAGCAAAATAGCGTCGCCAGCAGGATGCGAAGCGCGAAGTCATTTTCTGCACGGAAGGAGTACACACATCGCGTCGGACAGCTCCCAGAGTCATTCTACGGATTTAGGGCGATATGTAAATTTGCACGGGCCGTTTGTTGCATCTGCGTGGAAAATCATACACGAGCAGTTTTCTTGTTGAACAGACGTTGCCGTCATCAAGAGTACTAATCGTTGATGATAACCAGGCCAACCTGAAGCTTTTGCGATTGATGCTGGAGAACGAAAGCCTGAGCTGCAAAGCGGTAGATAATGCCAAGTCCGCAATTGAAGCCTGCGATACCGAAGTATTCCAGCTTATTTTCATGGATATTCAAATGCCCGAGATTTCTGGGCTGGAGGCAACCCAGAAAATACGCATGCACAGCATTCTGAATCGCGCAACACCAGTAATCGCCGTTACCGCTCACGCTCAAACAGAGGACAAGAATGCCTTTATGAGGGCAGGAATGAACGATTATCTTGGTAAACCAATTATGGAAGAGCAACTCGCGCAAATCTTGCATCATTGGAGTCAGCGTGGTCTGGAAAAGGGCGCAGAAAAGAAAAGCATAGATCAAGAAGTTGTGCAGAGCACAGCGCCAGTAGATCTGCATTTATGCCTGACATCTACAGGGCAAAAGCCAGACCTTGCCAAAGAAATGCTGCAAGGATTACTGGACTCATTGCCTGAAGAGCGGAAGAAAATAGCTGACTTAAAACAACAGCGAGATGTGGATGCCTATTCCATGGCCGTGCATCGATTACATGGCAATGCGTGCTACACAGGTGTTCCTGTATTGCGGCAGATTTGCCATTCAATTCAAGATGATGTGAAGTCAGGTCACACCGTTCAGGCATACGCGCGTGCTGATCAACTGGATGCCGAGATTGCCAGACTCATAGCCTGGCACGAGCAGCACGACCTGGATGTGTTGTTTGAATAAGCTTCCACTATTTTTTACTTTTTCGGAAGATTTCCCTGGAATTAAGTGTTTTTCCTTTTAGCATGTGCGCAAGGGCGAGCTGATTGACTTGTTTGAGCGCTTTCAATACCTGTGGCTCACTCCATTCTCCGGCGACTATTTGCAGCAATATTTCGCCCGCTATAAGCGAACCCTTCTGTTCCAATGCTTTGCTTGAGCAAACCTGGAATCCACTTCCCGCTAGGAACTCATAGTGCTTTTCGCTGCTTATACGACTTAAACCGTCTGCCTCAAGATCAAAGCTCAGCCCATAGCCTAAGCTGCCCATCAACTTGAGTTCGAAATTTCGCAAATGGGCTTCAAAATTTGCCGTTTTATGCAGCGCCAGCAAAACATCTTCATAAGCTTGAAACACATCTGCCTGCGGTGCATTGACCAGAAGCAAGTGATAGAGCAGCTCATTTAAGTACAGGCCACTGAACAACCTGGTGCCTTGCAGCCGTTCAATACCAAATTGCGTGTCTATTTCAAAGCTTGCAATGGTCTTGAGGTCGCCGCTTCCAAACAAGCCAACATGATAGTGGAGAAAAGGTTCAGGCCTGGCTTTGGCGCGTGACCCTTTACGGCCACCCTTAAACACAGCTGTCACTCGGCCTTGTTCGCGCGTAAACAAGTCAAGCATCAAGCTTGTTTCACGAAACGCCCTCGCATGCAAAACGTATGCAGCAAAGGTATTTGTTCTGGAACGAGCCATTGATCACTCCGCTTCAGGTTCGACCTCGAGCAAAACCAGCAGAGAGTTAGTCAAACCCGAGACTTTTTAATGCTCGTTCGTCATTTGACCAGCCCTGC
Source organism: Pseudomonadota bacterium (assembly GCA_039111475.1). Classification (GTDB taxonomy): domain Bacteria; phylum Pseudomonadota; class Gammaproteobacteria; order Pseudomonadales; family JAUIET01; genus JAUIET01. Next base: position 1,884 of record JBCCIP010000018.1, read on the forward strand.
TTTACTTTCACCCACAGTCGTAACATCACTTTGGTCTCAAACATCGCTTCCATATCAGCCCGTGCCTGACTGCCTATAGAGCGTAGCCGCGAGCCTTGTTTGCCAATAATAATCGCCTTCTGACCGGCTCGCTCAACATAAATTGTTGCAGCAATATCTAATAACTTGTCGCCACTTTTAAATTGCTCGATTTCCACCGCAGTTTCATAAGGTAATTCCTTACCTAACTGGCGAACCAACTTCTCCCTGATCAGTTCAGAAACCAGAAACCGCTCGCTCTTGTCTGTGAGCTGATCTTCAGGAAAATGAAATGGGCCCTCAGGCATCCTCGCTACCACTTCTTGCTGCAGCTCGTTCAGATACTCTCCGTGTAAGGATGCTACCGGTAGATAACTGGCGAAACTGTATTTGTTCTGCAGATCCTGGATAAATGGCAACAAGGTTTGACGGTCTTTTAGTAAATCTATCTTGTTGATTACGAGTAGCACTGGCACTTCACTGTTAGCGAGCATCTGGGCAATCCATTGCTCTTCTTCTCCCCACTGATTGCGATCCACTACGAAAAGAACCAAGTCCACATCATCAATTACTGAACGCGCCGTGCGATTCATATACCGATTAACGGCGCTGGTAGTGAAATTCTTGTGCAAGCCAGGCGTGTCGACAAACACGCATTGACTGGCAGCCTCAGTACGAATCCCAAGAACACTGTGTCGAGTAGTTTGAGGTTTGCGCGAGGTAATGCTGATTTTCTGCCCGAGCAGGTGGTTGAGCAAGGTTGATTTACCAACATTTGGCCTTCCGATAATCGCCACATAACCACACCGCGTGGCAGATTCATTCACCTTGAAGTTGCTCCAAAACACCGGCAGCTGCGTCTTGTTCAGCCTCTCTGCGACTACCTCCCAGACCGCGGGTCGGCGCGCTTAAAGACTTTACGCGACATTCAACTTCAAACACTTGCTCGTGCGCCTTGCCGCTGGTTTTCTTCAAATCGTATTTTGGCAAAGGATGTTGTCTGGACTGCATTAACTCCTGAAGCTGAGTTTTGGCGTCTTTACCTGGATTGTGTGGATCAAGTTCGCTCAGGCGCGCGGCGAAAAATCCTTCAATCAATCTCTTGGTGGTATCGATGTCAGAGTCTAGGTGCACCGCACCAATCAAAGCTTCGACAGCGTCGGCGAGTATGGATGCCCGGCGGCGGCCGCCACTTTTTGCTTCCCCGGTACCTAGCTTGAGGTGAGGGCCGAGGTTTAGCTCCGTTCCAATATCGGTAAGAGTATTGCCTTTCACCAGGTTTGAGCGCATCCGACTCAAATCCCCTTCGCTGCACTGCGGGAAACGGCTATAAAGAAGGTCTGCAATGGTGTAACTCAGAATTGCGTCGCCGAGAAATTCCAGTCTTTCATTGTGTTGGCCTGAGTAACTGCGGTGAGTTAGCGCCTGGTCAAGTAGCTTTTTGTTAGAGAAACGGTAGTCCAGCGCACATTCGATCGCGGACTCGGGGGCTTCAGCCACCGCGACGCGCCGCTTCAAATGTCACCTGTGGAAATTTCAAAACAACGTCCATATTGCCCATTAATGCAGAGCGACGTTCGTAATCAAGAGTTGCCGTTAAACTACTCTTGGTTCGATCAAAAACAACATCACCTTCGTTGATAAAGTCAATCCGATTAACCTCAAGGCGCCTGAACAACATTGAACTCAACTTCCGCTTGGATATCTTGTCGTTGTCGGCCGCTTCATCAAGTACATCCTGAAGAGATTCTTCAATCGTCCAGTGATCCATATACATCGGAAATATTTTGATCGCAGAGATCACCAATATTGCTCCAAACATGACCGCAAATACTACTATCAGATCAATAGCACCGCGCTGCACTGAACGCCGCTTCATACCGTTTGTTGTCAATTTCATGTTTTGAACCTTACATTGCCTATGCAATGAAGTATAGAAGAAAGCAGCGGTGCCGGCCATTTCTAACTACTGAACTGAACCAACCCGGGAAAAGCTGGGCAGGCTCAAAAATTCTTCCCAGTGCATCCAGATGGCAAAGGCGCGGCCGACGATATTGGCCTCGGGCACCTGACCCCAAACTCTGGAATCACTGCTATTGTCTCGATTATCGCCCATAAGAAAATAGTGATTCGGCCGAACTTTGACCGAAAAATCATCTAACAGGTAGCGCCTGAGGTCTTGTCTTACTTTATGCTCAACACCATTCAATGTCTCCATTGCAAGACGCTCACTGGGACGGTTAGGCGGTAAGTCTGCAAGTAGGGCTTGTGGTTGCACCACGCCATTGATAGTGAGTACCTTGTCTTTATACTCCACCAGATCGCCCGGCAAGCCTATTACTCGTTTAATAAAGTACTGCTTGGTATGCGGTGGGAAAAACACCATTACCTCACCGCGCTCAGGCGCGTTCATTTCCAGAACTTTTGTTCTGACAACGGGCAAGCGAATGCCATAGGTATATTTGTTAACTAGAATGAAATCGCCAACCTCAAGCGTGGGGATCATAGATCCCGATGGAATCTGGAAAGGTTCAACTATGAACGAACGAAGGATTAGCACAATAGCAAGCACTGGAAACAACGAGCGAGAGTACTCCACCAGAATTGGCTCGCCAGCTTGCTCTCTGGCAGCACTTAGAAATCGCTGCTGATCGGCGCTGCCTTCCTTATCCCAATCGGGCCAGTCCGCTTGCAACTGCTCAATAATGCTCAGTCGGCTTCGCCGCATTGTTAGTGTATCCACAAGCCAGATAATGCCGCTGCCAAACACCAACAGAACGAGAATAAGCGGGAAGTTGAGGTATTCCATGCCTTATTCGCCTACCTTCAATACCGCTAAAAACGCCTCTTGCGGAATCTCGACCCTTCCAACTTGTTTCATGCGTTTTTTACCCGCTTTTTGCTTTTCTAACAACTTCTTCTTTCTAGTGACATCGCCGCCATAGCATTTTGCAGTCACATTCTTTCGTAGCGCTTTCACGGTTGTTCGCGAAATAATTTGCCCACCAATCGCTGCCTGAATGGCAACGTCGAACATTTGCCTGGGAATCAGCTCCTTCATTTTATCGGTCAGTGCTCTGCCGCGTGACTGCGCCTGATCACGATGCACGATTGTAGCAAGCGCATCGACTTTTTCACCATTGATTAGCATATCCACACGGACCAGTGGTGCAGCCTGAAAGCGCTCAAAGCTGTAATCCAACGAGGCATAACCGCGGCTAACTGACTTCAGGCGATCAAAAAAGTCCAACACCACTTCGTTCATGGGCAATTCATAGCTTACCGACACCTGCTGCGCCAGAAAGCTCATGTCCTTTTGAACACCGCGCTTTTCAACACACAAAGTAATGACGCTGCCAAGGTGTTCCTGCGGTACCAGAATATTAGCCCTGACGATTGGCTCTCGCATCTCTGCAATACTGCCGGAATCTGGTAATTTTGAAGGGTTATCCACCGATAACACCTCACCTTGATTGTTGACAACTTCGAACACCACGGTGGGTGCGGTGGTAATCAGGTCCAGGTCGTATTCTCGCTCCAGCCGCTCCTGGATGATTTCCATGTGCAACATGCCGAGAAAACCGCAACGAAAGCCAAAGCCAAGCGCATCAGAGGTTTCAGGTTCATAAAACAAAGACGCGTCATTCAAGGTTAACTTGGCCAAAGCGTCCCTAAACGCCTCGTAGTCATCAGTACTGACGGTGAAAAGCCCGGCATAGACCTGGGGTTTAACCTGCTTAAACCCAGGCAATGCTTCAACCGTCGATTTATTGGCGCTGACGATTGTATCGCCGACCGGCGCGCCATGAATTTCCTTAATTCCCGCTACCACGTATCCGACTTCACCGGCCTTTAACTCGTTCGCGGACTGGCGCTTGGGTGTGAAGATACCGACGTCATCCACCTGATGGCTTCGCCCGGTGGATTTAAGAGTAATTTTCTCCCTGGCACGTAACACCCCATGCTTTACTCGCACCAGCGATACTACACCCAAATAATTGTCAAACCAGGAATCAATAATCAGTGCTTGTAAGGCTGCATCTACATCACCCTGCGGTGGTGGTACTTTGGCTACCAGCTGTTCCAATACGTCTACAATGCCCATACCCGTCTTGGCACTAACGTGAACCGCTTCAGATGCGTCAAGGCCAATGATGTCCTCAACCTCTTCAGCTACCTTGTCTGGATCAGCTTGGGGTAAATCCATTTTGTTGAGTACCGGAAGCACTTCCAGACCTTGATCGATCGCGGTGTAACAATTGGCAACTGACTGGGCTTCGACACCTTGTGCGGCATCGACAATGAGCAAAGCACCTTCACAAGCCGCCAATGAACGCGATACTTCGTAGCTAAAATCTACGTGGCCCGGGGTATCAATAAAATTAAGCTGGTAGTGCTTACCTGACGCTGATTCATAGTTAAGAGTGACTGATTGTGCTTTGATGGTAATGCCGCGTTCCCGTTCGATATCCATGGAATCTAGCACTTGCTCCGCCATTTCCCGCTCACTCAAGCCCCCGCAATGCTGGATAAAACGGTCGGCCAGGGTCGACTTACCATGATCGATATGGGCAATAATGGAGAAATTTCGGATATGTTGAAGGTCAGTCACACATTGGCACTCAGACAGCTAGCCGACGCTGTCTTATCTGCGCCGTTACCGGGCCGCGATTCTACCTTATTTCACCGTCCGGGGCCGCCGTGCGACCCCGACAATGGGCATTTAACCCGTTTATATCTGATAAATACTATTCAGAGACTTTGATGGCCACGAAGCCAGGTTGTCCGCCTCGCACAATTCGAACTGCAACGTGCTTGTTGGCCGGCAAACCTTCGACAATCGAATCATAGTCTTTCAGGGATTCAGTGCTTTTGTTGTCGATGGACGTGATTACATCGCCACTGCGCAAACCACCTTCGCTCGCAGAGGATCCCGGAACGACTGAGCGCACAACCACACCTCCTTCCAGCTTCAGTCGCGATTTCTGGGCATCGCTGAGATCAAGAACGACCAGGCCCAGGCGACCACCGTTCGTTTTCTTATCCCCTCCGCTGCGGCTCGCGACATTGCTGACGCCATCATCCAGGCTACCCGTTTTCATTCGCAAGGTCTTGCGCTTGCCATCACGAAAGACCAAAACACTGACTCGCTTGTCCGGCGCTGTGCGACCTACAATATGAGGCAGATCCGCTGATTCACCTATTTCCTGGCCATCAAATTCCAGAATAACATCGCCGACTTGAATTCCGCCTTGTTCAGCGGGACCATCCTCAACCACCTGTGACACAAGCGCACCTGCGGGCTTGCTCAAGCCAAAAGACTCGGCCAGTTCACGATTAATATCCTGAATACCAACGCCTAGCCAACCACGCACTACCTGGCCATCTCGCTTCAATTGGTCAATGACGTTCAGCGCTGTGCTCACCGGTATCGCAAACGATAAGCCAATTGAGCCGCCCGAGCGTGTGTAAATCTGAGAGTTAATCCCAACTACTTCGCCGTCCATATTGAACAGCGGACCGCCGGAATTACCAGGGTTAATGGCAACGTCGGTTTGAATAAACGGCACATAGTTCTCACCTTTTTCAGTTGGTAAAGAACGACCTTTGGCGCTTACTATGCCAGCAGCCACCGAGTAGTCCAGGCCAAACGGCGAACCAATTGCCAGAACCCATTCACCAACATCCAGGTCTTCTGACTTACCCATTTTTACGGTTGGCAGGCCGCTTGCTTCCACCTTCAGCAAGGCCAGATCGGACCGCTCATCGGTTCCAATCACTTCGGCGACGAACTCTCTTCTGTCCTGCATAATCACCGAAATTTCGTCAGCGCCATCCACCACGTGATTATTGGTTAATAAGTAGCCGTCAGCAGAAATAAAGAAACCGGAACCCAGGCCCTGGCCACGCCGTTGTCGTGGTTGCTGATCAAAAAATCGGCGAAACATTTCGGGGATTTCCTGATTGCCCTGCAGATCAGGAGTGCGACTTGCGCTCGGCTTGCTAACAGTACTGATTTTCACTACCGCCGCTGCGCTCTGTTGCACAATTTCGGTAAAATCAGGCAATTCAGCGGCATTCGCCAGACCAGCCAAGCTAAATAAAACGACGACTAAACACTGTGACAGACGCTTGGTCAGGCACCGATTCGTTACAGTAGACAACATACTCATTTCCTTTGTACTAAACACATAGTGGCATTTGGCTATTTTACACCTCTGCCTTTAAGCTATGACAGACCGATTACCGTAGGGTTGCATCGAACGGGTACTTAAAGTGTAAAGAGATTGCAAATTATTGTTTTAGCTTACTATTTTAACGAATTTGGGCATATAAGATGCGCCCACAGCGAGGCTCTCCAAGGCTCGGCTTGCAGCAACACCGACGCCCAGGCCCAGCATTGAGCTCACAATGAGCAGCCATTCGCTAGCGGTCCAATTCGTCAGCATGAGGGGTGCCAGTATCATCGCGGCCAGTGGCAGCAGATAGACACGCAATGCGCCAAATAACAGAGCGTTATCTGGCAATTCAAAACTAACTTCATCATGCAGTTCTGGTAATCCAATCGAGTGCCCGACGGTACTCACTTTCACCTGCCGCGTGCGTTCCGGGTACATGGAGGCCAGCAGGTTTTGCCCGCAGGCCTGCTTTGCGGCGCAACTTCCGCAGCTGGTCTTCTCAGCGGTTTCTATCCAGACCGCATCTCGCTCAAGCGCCACCACTCGGCCAGTTTCAAGCATTGCTGTAGTGCTCCTTCAACATGATAATGCGTTGTTAGTCGGCCCGTAAGCGACTCGGTGCGAGGCATTTTCATGTTGAAGGAGCACTAGTTGCCCGCCGCGGCGATATCTTCAACAGTCTTTAAATTCTCCGTCAATTTCATCGCGGTTTGAATAGGTATTTCTCCAACAACTGTCACCGAGAGCCATTGTTTGCCCAATTTTTTTGGCACCAGGTAAGCGATAGTACTGCCAGTTCGTGTCTCGAAAGGCTCCACCGATGTATCACTTTCTTCAACGAACACAGAAAACAGCGATATACCGTCGGTGAAATGTCTCGATTGCACCATCTTATCGGCGTCTCCTATTCTGTGTCGCTGATAACTTGCCTGCATAAACCCCTTAGGTAACCATGCAAGGCTCCAACTGGAATCGTCTGGTTCGCGCGTCTTCAGTGGCAGCCTGTGGTAGCCCTCGTGAAGTGCTTCATCGCTGCTGATTTCTATGGCTTTGGGGTCAACCTGATCACCGAATGCTATCTGGATAAACTGAGAAGTTTCCAGCACCCGGTTATTCGCATCCAGCACTTCTGATTTCAGCATCAGCCCGGACTCTTTGTCCAGATACAGCTGATGCTTGTAGCGGAAATTGTCTTGCGGTATTACGCTGAGCATTTGCACGGGCCGCATCGCTACGTGCGTGCTGCCATTGAGCTCTAACTGGTACAGACCATCGAAATCTAAATCGCGACCACGGCCAATGCCAGCCAGCAATCCACCAGTAGCACCGCCCATAATCAGCTTTCTGCCGGCGTGAACACAGTCAGTCGGGTGACTGGCGCGGATGACCTCAACAGGATCGCCATCCAGGTATTGCAATCGCTCAAGCTCCTGACCATCACGGACCAAATGAACGATGCGCATTGATCGCATTTCAGCGCCACGATTGGCAACCAATATGCCATCATAGTCTTGCTCACGAAATCCGGCCACCATGCGTTTCAACCAATAAGCTGGCTCGCTGGCGTCGACGATACCGGCCTGTTCGGGCGCCGGACTCGCCGTCACTAGCGTGGCAAAGGCCAATACACCTGCGAAGGTGCCGAATAATCGCGCTAATATGTTCACTGCTCTACCCGATAATTTGCAACTCTGGCCAACGGTACGGCGCCCTGGGAACCATTCATGCTGGCGTGCTTGGCATGTATCTGCATGTATTGGCTAAGCCGCTGCTGCAGCAATGCTTGAGACGCCGCCCCACTGGCCTGATCATTGATGGTGTACCGCGTGGTCGCCACCGTTCGAGCATTTTGTCGCTGGGTGACCGCCGGCAATGGTGTTGACGTGACCGGTGCCACCTGAGCCACCTGCACAGGTGACGCATTGCCGCCTAAGCTGTTCAGTCCCTGGGTTGCAAATACGACCACCGCAGCCACACTGGCTGCCACGGCAAACCCGCCGGCTGGTTTCATCCAGCTCCAGCCACTCCCTGTGGACGCTTCGTCATCAATTGCTGCCGCCACTCGACCACTTATATCTATACCGGTCCAAGCCGCAGTATCATGCATAGCCGCTCGCGCCGCCGTGTAACGCTTGAATTGTTCAGAGACCTCGGTGGAATCCGAGGCCTGCTTGAGGATTTGGCGTACCTCAAAATCCGTTGCTTCATTGTCCATCATTGCAGACAATGATTCCCGCAATTGCTCTGTCATTTTCTATGCTCTCTCACTAAATCCGGTAATCACACCCTGAGTGCCCCGGTGTCTCCTGTTGATGCCGGAATCTGCGTTCCGCTATCAATTACTCTCTATTGCCTTGCTTAGTCGCCTTTTCTGAATAAAGGTTCCAACTGCTTGTCAATTGCTTCCCTTGCACGAAAAATACGCGACCTTACGGTGCCAACCGGACAATTCATAATATCGGCGATGTCTTCATAACTCAGACCGTCAAATTCGCGTAAAGTTACCGCTGTTCTCAAGTCTTCTGGCAACTGAGATATGGCTTTGTTCACAATTTCTTTTAGTTCTGCGCCGAAAAGCTGGTTTTCAGGGTTTTCTATGTCTTTTAGCTGTCCGGCGGACTCAAAATACTCAGCATCCTGAACGTCGATATCGCTGCCTGGCGGGCGGCGACCTTTCGCCATGAGGTGGTTTTTCGCCGTGTTGATGGCAATACGGTACAGCCAAGTGTAAAACTGGCTGTCGCCTCTGAATTTTGGCAGGGCCCGATAGGCCTTGATGAAGGCTTCCTGGGTAACGTCTTGTACTTCGCCAGAGTCTCGAACATAGCGAGCTACAAGACCAAGAATCTTGTGTTGGTACTTAACTACCAGCAGATCAAACGCCCGTTTATCGCCCTTCTTGACCCGCTGAACCAGCTGTTGGTCTGACTGACTGCTTGGCTCCACTAACTGACCTCAAAGGCGACGATTAAACACATAGGCGCGACTGCGCATTCCCTATTACAATGCACGTGGTTGCAATAGGCGGCCGCTATGGTAGCCGGCTACCGCAATTTGAGCAACATGACGCAGAGGCGAATAAGCGCACAGTAAAATTTATGAGCACAGAGTTCTCACACGATGTTTTGATAATTGGCAGCGGTATAGCCGGCCTGTCTCTGGCATTAAGCTTATCCAAACGTGGTCGAATTGCGGTTCTTTCCAAGGCGAATATGGAGCAAGGTTCTTCGTTTTACGCACAGGGCGGCATTGCCGCTGTAATAGACCCTGAAGACAGCGTTGACTTGCACGTAAGCGATACCTTAAACGCAGGCGCAGGTTTATGTGATGAGCAAGCGGTACGCTTTACCGTTGAGAATAGTAAAGCCAGTGTGCAGTGGCTTATTTCGCAAGGGGTAGAATTTACTCGCGGCGACGACGAGGATTACCACCTCACTAAGGAAGGCGGCCACAGCCACAGACGAATACTGCACGCAGCCGATGCGACAGGTAAAGTTGTCGTTGAGGCCCTGATTCGAAACGTACTCGATGAGCCGCGTATAGATATCATGGAAGACCACGTGGCCGTAGACCTCATTGTCGAGGATGGTCGCTGCATAGGCGCCTATGTACTCGATCGCAAGACCAGCCACGTAGACACCTTCAAGGCGCGATTCGTTGTATTGGCCACTGGTGGTGCAAGCAAAGTCTATTTGTATACCAGCAATCCTGACGGAGCGTCGGGAGATGGCATAGCCATGGCGTGGCGTGCGGGTTGTCGCGTTGCAAACATGGAGTTCAACCAGTTTCACCCAACCTGTTTGTATCACCCTCAGGCAAAATCGTTTTTGTTAACGGAAGCCTTGCGCGGCGAAGGAGCCTACCTGAGGTTGGCGAATGGCGAACGGTTTATGCACCGGTTTGATGACAGACTTGAGCTCGCTCCTCGCGACATAGTGGCACGCGCAATTGACCATGAAATGAAGCGTCTTGGCAGCGATTGCGTGTATCTTGATATAACCCACAAGCCCAAGGAATTCGTCGCCGATCATTTCCCGACGGTGATGGAAGGATGCTCGCGTTTTGGACTGGACATTAGCACTGAACCAATACCGGTGGTGCCTGCCGCGCATTACAGCTGCGGTGGAGTAATGATTGACCAAAATGGTCTGACAGACCTTGAAAACCTTTATGCAATTGGTGAAACCACTTTCACCGGTCTGCACGGTGCCAATCGTATGGCGAGCAATTCGCTGCTGGAATGCATCGTGTACGCCAAATCGGCCTGCCAGCACATAGAGTCGCTATGGGAGACAGTGGATGCGCCTGAAATGCCTGACGCCTGGGATGAATCACAGGTTACGGACTCTGACGAAGACGTTGTGATATCTCACAATTGGGACGAGTTACGGCGCTTCATGTGGGACTACGTAGGTATTGTTCGAACTGACAAACGCTTGCAAAGAGCGCTTAACAGAGCTGACGTTCTGCTTACCGAAATTGCCGAGTACTACAGCAACTATAAGATCAGCAGTGACTTGATTGAATTGCGTAATTTGGCCCAAATTGCTGAGTTAATTATTCGTTCTGCCATGCAGCGAAAGGAAAGTCGTGGCTTGCATTACACGCTGGACTACCCCGAATTAGCGCCAACTGCGGAAAATACTATTCTCTACCCTGGACGCAATATCCTCTGAAGCTGAGTTCAACAAGGCAACTCGCAGCTTACGCAAGTCTTCTGAATTGGCGGAGTCATCGAACAGGCATACGCTGGGTCGGTACAGCATTGAAAATCGCTGATTTGGCTTAATCAGTTTGAACGTAAGACATAACAGATGGGCAGTGATCGTAGAGCGGGAACCCAACAATATTGCCTCGTGCCATTCGCCGCTTGCCGTTTGTACAGTCCAGCCAGAGCAGCCAAGCCGAATCGCAATAATCGCGGAGCTTCCGCGCAACATAAAATGACGTTGGTATGCGAACCAGGCACCACACAAGGCCCACACAATGGACAATAACAAAACCACAGGTTCTGGCCTGGTCAGAAAAACTGCCACTAGGCTCGCCCACAGCAAGAATGCCAGCAGGTAAAAATAATAGCGTGATCGTTTAAGGCGAATCTCGATCGCTTTTTGCATGGTGTACAATCCTTTGCACAATGGGCCGTAATGATTCTTCCTTGGGTTCGCTTCTTTGCATCATCCAGGCATAAATATCCGTATCTTCACACTCCAACAGGCTGCGATAGGCTTGTTGGTCTGCTTCGCTTAGGTCGGAATACTGCTGCTCAACAAATGGCACCAGAATCAAGTCCAGCTCTAGCATGCCTCGGCGACTGTGCCAATATACGCGGCGTGCGTCTGCATCGCTTGCCATTGCGAAAAATCCTTTGGGTAGATGCGCTATTATAACCAGCTATTCAAGCCGTGGGCGCACCAACTTCGATAACGGCCCTAAGTAATGGATCTTACCTATGTCAGATACTATGCCGAACAAAAGTGATGAAACTGGCAGCTGGAGCTGCTTGAGTATCAAGGGGCCGGACAGCCGACATTTTTTGCAAGGCCAGCTCACCAACGACGTTGCACTGGTTTCCTCTGAACGGGCTATTCTTGCTGGCCTTTGCACTCCTAAAGGCAGGCTATTGGCAAATTTCTATCTGTGCCAGCTTGGCGAAACCGAATCTAACGAGTTAATATTTCTCTTACCAGCATCCGCTGCCTCAACTGCGCTGGCGACACTGTCCAAGTACATTGTATTCTCCAAGGCTGAGATCTCCGAATTACAACACTGGGTGGTGAAAAGTGTCGTCATCGATGCGGCCGATAATACACTGGCAGCGACGCCTGGAAAGAAGGCCGTCAGCAGTTGTTCTCTTGGAAGCGGAGTACTAGTTCGTGTTGAAGATAATCAATCGCGTTGCTTGCTTGCCTGCCCCAACAACGAACTAAGCCAACTTGGAACCGCCATCACTTGCCAAAACGAAAATGACTGGACGCTGCAAGACATAAGAACTGGCCTGGGCTTTTTGCAGCAACAAACCAGTGATCAATTTATTCCGCAAATGCTCAACATGCAGCTTACCGATGGGATCAGCTTCACCAAGGGCTGCTACACCGGCCAGGAAATCGTTGCTCGTGCAAAATACAAAGGTGCGGTTAAGCGGGCAATGCGTCGATTGGAAATCAAGTCGCAGACTCTGCCACCTGCTGGTTACGGTATCAAAAATGAAACTGGTGATAAAACGATTGGCACCGTAATTTGTTCAGCGAATTCCGATGATCAGACAATAGAGCTGCTGGCTGTTCTCAATAATCCAGATAATCCGGCGTATCTCGATGGAATCGCGGCCGAAAAATTACCCCTGCCTTATCTGGATAGCCTCTGAATCAGTGCACAACCTTCAGCCATTCGCCTGCCTTTGGTTCGCCGTAAGGGTAGTAGCCGTTCATTAAGCGCAGCTCTTCTTCTGCAAACTGCTTGATTGGACTTTGCTCAGCGAGTTTCGCAAACGTCGTTCCGGCAGGTACTTGCTGCCAGGTGATCTGTCGAGAAAGCTCAATGGCTTTTTCATAATCCGTCAGAGGTCGAAAACTTGAGAACGTTGCCTTAAACAAAGAATCATAAAATGCGTTCTGCTTACCTCTGTCGACCTGTGCCACAAAAAGGAAAGCGCGTTTCTTGTGAAACATAACCGCAACACGACGCTCAGGGTATTTATCTGACTCGGGTATTCGCCCGGCATAGCCTTTTATTGTGTCGCTGTCCAGTGATTGTCCATCGGTCAACGTAGTAAAGCTTCTCGCCACACGTAAATAATTCTCTGGCGTGATGTCTTCTTTTAATTTCTTTACCCTCATTTGCACCACCGCACCATCCGTCGGCCCTCTTGCCTGGATTACTGAGCCACGGCTTTTGATTTTCCAACCGCTTGGGTAAGCGAGTGTGAAATCCATTGGACGATTTAAATAACGACTGCCTTTTGTACGCGTAATAAGTGGCTGATTCTTGAACTTAAGCCCTTCAAGCTGACGCTCAAATTCGCCGTCTTGGCCTCGCACTACTTGCCCCTCATCCAACTTGCCAACCGCCCGTATAACTTCCTGTAAGCGCTTGTCATTGCGAGGATGCGTGGCGGACAATGCATGATAGCCAGGCAGCTGGACACCTGCTTCCTTTGCCTTCAGCCTCTGGAAACGCTCTTGATCCTTCATCGCTGAGATGCCGTCTATCATTGCCTGAGGAGGATAGCCTGCGGCCAATAGATAGCGGGCGCCCGCAGCGTCAGATTCCAGCTCGTTTTCCCGGCCATAACCTCTCACCAACGCTGTATTGGCAAGGCCGCCGAGTTGACTGGTCGCTTGAGTAGCCCCTGCATGGCCGGTTGTTGCTGCAACAGCAACGGTGGCAAGGGTTGATAGCGCTTTACTGATGCCGTGACTTGCTTTCCTTTTTTGCGGGTGCTTATGTACTAAATGTCCGATCTCATGGCCAATAACACCTGCTAGCTGTGCCTCTGATTGCATGTACATTAGCAAACCCGTGTGGATGTAAACGAATCGACCTTCAGTCACAAAGGCGTTAAGCGCTTCATCATCTATCACGGTAAACGTCCACTTTTCATCACTCATTTCGCTATGTGAAACCATGTAGTTGCCAAGATTGGTCACGTAAGCTTGCAATTCTTCATCGGGATAGCGCGATTCGCTATTCAGCTTTTCATACGCTTCGCGGCCGTTTTTTTCTCCTTTTGTTTCAGCACGAATCGGAGAAGACAATACAAAAACACACGCCACAGCGAGCATGGTTGCAATACCAAGTGTGTTGTTCGAAATTCTTCCCAACAAGTAAGTCATTGTTTAAGCATCCGGAAACATTTGATTAATCTGCTTGGACAGGCTGTTGCATATTGATGTTTTTACCCTGGCAATCAGCGGCACAGGAACGACTACAGCGGGCATGTAAGAAGTTCCCTCAGCACTAGCACTCAGCTCTGCGACCGGTTGATCCTGAGTAATATCCCACACTGACACTTCATACTCGCCATCATCTTCCCATGTGCCGAAACCCAGGCAACCCGCCCCACCAACGCCTATAGAGCAAGATATACCACCAGCACTGTCGCCACGTGCGGTTTTGCCATCAACCCAAACAATATATTGCAACCCCATGTCTTTCACTTCTTCAGCGATGACGGGTTTTGCCAACATCGTTTTGAGGCGATCAAGTTGCAGGGGCGCTGTGCGCGGTTCAAACCATGGATAAAGACGATCGGCAAATTCACTTTCGCTATACACCTGTACCGCGTTTTTGCCTTTGCCTATTTGCTTGCCAATACAAGATACGATAAAAGGTTCTGTCACAGCTCCACTGGTGTGACGGCGCCCCAATACCGCAATGGATCGGTCTGGCAGCAGGTCTACGCTGTCACGCCTGTATTCGTCAATGGTTGTGGTTGTGCACCCTGTAAGTAGTGCAGAATAGACGGCACATACGGCTAAAATCAGTTTATTTTTTATAATCACAAGCTCTCTGTCCTCCCCAATACTCGCTGTTGTCTTTGTTCTTCGCCCTGCATCCAGCGTTGCACCGCAGGGTGCACACTGAACCCCGTTGAAAATGCAGCGCCACAATCGCGAAGCGCCATTTGAGTGGCCGACTGCAAAGCGTCTTTCTGTGATTTCATCATTGCAGAGGGCGTTTTGCCATAGCAAGGCAAATTCCAGCGCGTGACCACGTCATCGTTTCGGTCATAAATAACGAAATCATATTGCAGCCAAATTTCATAGACTTTGGTTCGCGTAGACTTTGGTGTTGTGTATTGCAATCGTTTTATTTCAGGAACTACGTATAAATCCATACCAGCGGGCCTGGACTCTATGGCCAATGAATCCAGCAGGGTCGCGCTCTCAAACACGGGTGGTAGAACTGAGCGGATCATTCGGGCTTGGGCGTCACCTAGCGCTACCCGCATCTTCAGTCGCCGCTGAATTGTTGGTTTAGATTGTTTTTTTACTTCTTTCTCTACACTGTCGGTGTTCTCCGATGCCCGCTCTTTTTGTTCTGCTGTTGGCTCATCCACCTTGCCGGCTTCAGGGGATTCTTTGGCCGCATCAACATGCTCAGCCCCATTGCTTCCCTCACCTTCCAGTTCTGTTTTAGACCCTTGCTCTGCAATGGCTTGTGGCTGTTTCTCTTCTTCTGCAGACGCAGTGCCAGACGAGGGCACGGCAGTTTTTTCTTCTTTCGGCTTTTTCTTTTTAGATTTCTTTGCGGCCTTTTTTTGCGGAATATTCTCAAATTCCTCAAATACGTACTGTTCAAACTCGGAAGAAATGTAAATACCCATATGAACCGGTGCGGGCACCACTAGCGGGCTTGGAAAATCTTGCGAAACGTCTACCTCCAGGTCAGTGGCCGTTGCGCACCCTACAAGAACGAGCACCATGGCCAGCACTGAACACTTGCGGTGAGCTCTTAGGCTATTGGATCGGTTCAATATCATTCGTTCTTGTCTCATTGCTCGGATCTGTTGTTCTCTGATCATAAGCGCTATTTGGGGTTTAGACATTACATAAGGCATTTTATTCGGCCACCAAGCCAACAAAACTGCCACCATTTCGATATGTCATTTCACGCATCAGAGTCGCAAATCGAGTCGGGTTAGCACCGGGTCGAACACCTCGCCCCGCAATCAAATGCGGAAACCCTACAGCATGAATGCGAACCAGTCGCTTGCCATCCTCAATTTCCCGATTAATGCCGTCAATGGTCATCAGAACACGCTCAATCGAGCCGCCGGTGAAATCGTCGCCGTAGACAAATATACTGATTTTCTTACCCGGCTCATAGTAAGTACGTACGGCTGCTTCGAGCCCCTCCACCGGGCTACTGTTGCTAAACGGCGTCCAGTTCTGAAGACTGCGAATGATAGCGCGACGTCGGTGAGGTTCATCAGTCATCCATTTTTGGCGGAAGCGGGTAAACATGTAATTCCCCATATCGTTCATGATCTGTATGCCCTTCACTTCCGGGTACACATCCAGTGTGGCGATAATCTCCCGCTGTAATCGCGGCCAGGCGGAATTCACCATTGACCCCGAAGTGTCGATAATGAAAATCAGGTATTCGCTGTCTACTGGTATGCCGCCAATAATGTCATTGCTGCGCTGCGACGATTCTCCCAACAAGCGCTGCATTTCCTCAGTCAATGCCTGACGAGCAGAAGCCAACTCCCCAGCCAACAAAGTATTTGTATCGGCGTCATCGTCCGTCGCATTAAATTCTCCTCGCAATACAGTAAGCTCACCTTGTAACTGCGCGACGTATTTTTTGATATCTGACAATTGCTCACGCTTGGCCGTGAGATCCTGGTTTTCTATTCGCGCATCACCACGCACGGCAAAGAGTTTTTCTTGCAGTTCGTCAATGCCTGCATCCGTGGTGTCCGGTGAATCCACTATTGCGGCTGGATCCATAATTTTGGTTATCAGTAGTAATAATATAATCGCCCCAAAACCACAGCAAATCACGTCGAGAAACGCGATGTTCATGTCATCACCGGTGCGCTTCCTGAGTTTCATGGCCAATCCTTTGATGGGCTTAGAAATGACCCACGAGTCCGAGCCGCAAGATTCCAAAACGCGGCCGCTGCAATCGGGTCACCTTCCATAGGAGCGAGTATCACATTGATTGGTATACCCTCCGGCAAGTTGCGAACAGCTTGAACAAAGAATTGGAGACGCTTATCACTGTTCACTTGGCCGGAGGAGGGTTTCTCGCCCTGGGTGGGCAGTCCATCTGTAAGCAGAATAATGTTATCCGGACGACTGACAAAACTGTCAATGGCATCAAACGCATTCGCAAGACTGGTGCCACCGCTTGGCACCAGACGCCTTACCTCATCCATAGCCTCCTCCAGCAATGGAGTATCAGACACGCTAAGCCATTGGCCATCGGTGCCATCCAGTACAGACCTAACATTCGTGTTGAAGGCGTATATCTGATACTCACTGTCTTGTGGCAGCTGTGCTGTTAGCCAGTCAATCATGCCAATAACAGACTGCCACTTGGGCGCACGGCGCTGCTGTACGGCGGGCAAGTTGCGCAACCTCAAAATATTCACCACAGTGCGATCCAGCATGCTCGACGAGGCGTCCAGCAAAATAAGGATGCGTCGACCGCCCACGCGAAGACCCGTCAAATACTGCCGCTCGCCTTCACCACGAATAAATCGCGACCGCCTGCCCTGTCCTTCCAGATCGGCCGATCGGAGACGCTCAAGTTCTTCCTCTAGGGTGTTGATTTCAGTTTTTAGCTGGTTGATATGCTCTATTTTGGACAAGCTATCTGCATTTTCCTCAGCCAACTCTTCCTTCAGGTTGCGGATTTCCTCGATCAATTTTTGTGACGCGCCATCAACCTCCACCAACTCTTGTTCAACCACCTTTTTGGCATTTCTTGCCTCCGCAAGTAATTCTTCCTCCAGTTCAATGTCGCGGGCCAAAAGCCTGACTTCCGATAGTTCTGCATTGGGGTTTTCAACAGATTGCGTACTATCAGCGTGTTCAACAATAAGGAAAATCAGCACGACAGCGCCAAAGCCACAGGACATAACGTCCAGAAAGGACAGATTAAAGGTAGTCGTGCTGCGCTTACGCCTCATTACCTCGCACTCCGGCATACCCTGCGACTTCAATGAGTCGCAGTTGCGCTCCATTCTCTGTCAGCTGAATGATATCTCCTTTTTTCAATGTGGCATTAGAGCCTTGCTGTAGCGAAGCATTCAACCAGTAGTGATTGCCATTCAGCGGCACAAAGGTAAGTTGATTTTCATCATTAACACCAAGTTCGGCTACGGCGACACTTCCTGCCTGTTGAGTCCACACGATCGCGTCGCCCATACTATCGAGGTAAATTGTGCCTTCACTGAGTGGCCAAGCCGCGTCGTCAATCATGAAATGGCTAACCTGGCCGCTGGAACGCGTTGTATCAGCCGGGACTTTTCCAGGCAAGACAACCGCGCTGGCAAGCGATCGGTCAAGGTCTGCGCTCAATGGTAAACGCGTAATAAATGGCAATGTTGCAGTGTTAGTACACACACGCTGCTGGAATTTCATCAACGCGTCAGCTGCGCATTTCGGCTCAACGGTCTGCATTCTTGCGTCCATTTCTGCAAAGCCAGGCAAACCAGCCAATCTATCACCGCATATAATCTGTTCAACGACCCCAAAGCTATTCAGACGACTGTCCATCTGCTGATACAACGCTTCTACAGGAGCAAGCAGCTGATCGCGCTCAATCTTTGCATGATGCTTATTCAGCAGGTCAAACTGAAACACTGTATCGCTTGCGTTATTGTGCAGCTTTTCGGGCAGCAAGTCCCATAACTGCTGCTCTACGGCCGCGTCATGCAGAGGATCAAATCGACACTGTTGGATAAAAGCATCCGCAATAATTCGTACCCAGCGTTCATGTAGATCAAGCAAGCCAAAACCGTCGAGGCTAAGCGTTGTTGTTCTTTGTACATGATCGCCATCAATGTCAAAACCGCCGATTACCATTTGGTGTAACTGCAGATCACAAAATACGCCTGGTAATGAATGCACTGCATGACTTGCCACGGCAACGGTTTGATCCAACAGGCCTACCGCGTCAAAGGCGCACTGCTTGGCAACGCCGAGCAGCACAGCCATATGCTGTTCATCGTAATTAGGCGGAACGATGAAGACGCAACGCTCCATACCTTTTGTTTGCTGATGCGCAAATTGCAGAAATCGATACGCCAGGTCGGCGTGGTGTCTCGCATACGGATTGAGCTCCGGCGTTTCCACCATTGTCAGCTGCTGTACAAAACGATTGTTGATCTGCAAAGGTTGCAAACGCGCACGCTTCTTGGCCTGCTCGCCGAACAACAAACCGCTATTCTCCAGCAAAGCATAGGCAGGAACGCTGGTGCGCTGGTCGCCTTGCCAGATCGAAAACTCTATATCGTTGATTTCTATTGCTGCGTCGTACATTGTCAGATCCAGTTACTTAGCGCACTTGCAGATGCGGCATCAGATTAGTGTCGCAATACTGCTGGCTATCCAATACCAGACGCTCCTGCATAAGTTGCAGTTGATGCATGAGAAACATAATCAAAATGCTGACGACCAAAGCCACGAACGTAGAGTTGAATGCCACGCCGAGACTGCTCGTAACGCCGGAAATATTTCCTTCAACGGCTTCGTGCGCCTGACCCAGTGCGGCGCCAATCCCTCGCACTGTTCCGATAAAGCCGATAGAAGGAATCGCCCAAGCAATGTATCGCACCATTGCCAATTCAGAATCTAACCTGTCAGCTTCACTTTCACAGACTTCTTTTATCGACGTAGCCACGTCCTGGATGCTGCGGGTTGAACCGAACCGCTGCAAAGCAATCAGCAAGGCTCTGGGCAACAGACTTTGCTTTTCTTCCTGCGGTAAGGCTTGCAAGCCGCGCGAGTGGTCGCGTGCATCATCCGGTAATACACTAGTGCCTGGACTGATGTTCAGCAGGCTACGGTCTAACATCACCCGCTGCCGGCTGATGCTGCGAGCTTTGTACCCCATAATCGCTATGGCCCATAGCGCCAGAATAAAGCAGGTTTCCTGCTCGTAGTCTTTTAATACAACGTACAGCGATCTGGAAGGAACGTATGCGCCGCCTTCCGCTTCGAGTTGTGCCTGTTCTGCAAGCAAGGTTTGTGCCTGAGGGCGGATCAGGCCTACGTACACAGTATGAACCACAATTACGGCCAGCAATAACGCAAATAACTGGTACAAAAACTCACTGTTTAAATCGTTTTTCATTGGCGTGCCTGGTCTCTCATTGTTTGTATCCTTGGCCGGCGTTATATATCAGCTGGAAAAGATACAGATAAATCTTCCGATACTCTTTCGGTGGGCTCAAATCGCCTTGGCGGGGGTTTATCAGACCCTGAATCTTCAGGTACCTTAACCGGACCCACACCGTCATCATCTGCTTCAGCCCGCGGTCTAGTTTGACCAACCGGAGCTGAACGCCCGCTTAACTCCACGTCACCTTCTTCCGACTCACCCAGCCCGCGATCATCAAGAATAATGAAGTCGTCATCCTCTTGCGCAATTGCCAAATCACTTACAGAGGAGCCAAGCAAAAGTGCCAGGCAAACCAGCACACCCACTAATTTATTCAGCATAACGCGCAATCCTGAAGCCAAGGTCATCTCTTTCTGTGTCGGAATAATCTCGGTAAGACAATCGCAGTTCCACTTGTGAACCGTGGCGCCAGCTTGATCCGCGCACCACATGGTAATTGCTGCTTTCAGGACCAAATGGGTCAATCTGTTCACCGGGTTTTTGCCCTGGCGCGTAAAAGTCATGCACCCATTCAGCAACGTTACCACCGAGATCATACAAGCGATGTTGATTAGGGGTAAATTTTGCAACCGGCGCGGTGGCTGCAAACCCATCTTTGTAGTTGCGGATCACGCGATTCAACATATAGCTTCCTGACGCATCCGCAAAGTTCCCCGCGTTCGGCGGTATCGGCCATTCCTGTCCCCACGGAAACTTCAATGTTGTGGAATTCAGTGTTCGGGCCACCCAAGCCCATTCAGCTTCCGTTGGCAAACGAAAACCATTAGCTTGTTTGTTAACCGCAATAAGTTCTTCTTTCTCAATCTTGTATACCTTATCAAGGCCTTGCTCGCTGCTCAGCCAATTGCAATACATAGCTGCATCGATCCAGCTTACTCGTACGACCGGCTGTTGATCGCCATTTAGACTCTTATCCTCAACCCGGCTGGAGCTGTGGGCGGAACGAAATTGGCGAAATTGTGCGTTGGTTACCTCGGTAGTCGACAAATAGAAAGATCTCTTCAAAGTCACTTTGCGCAGCAACTCATTGGCTCTACGCCCAGGCTCTCGGCGTGATGCACCCATGGTAAATGGGCCGGGTTTGAATAGCAGTAGAGTTTGACCCGCTGGGCTGCTAATCTGTGGCTTGATCGCCGCACGACGCGCCTCTGCCGGCGTTTGTAAGGCGACATCAAGGCGCTGCCTGAAGCCAGGGCGCGGCGTTATTGTAGTCACAAAAGGCAAGTGCCCCGGTTTAGTCACTTTAATCCGATGCGGTACTGCAGGAAGCTTCAACACTCTGCTTTCCGGGGAGACTGAGCGACCATTCACTTCAAGTTTTACCGCTTTAGTTCGCAGATTCAATTGAATTTCACCTGTTTGCGCCTTAAGCGACAACTCCAGTGATTGTTCGCTGGCCGAAGGGTAACTAACGCTTTCTTTTTTCTTTCTAAAACCTTGCTTGAACAATTCCAGGCTGTGTGTTTCATCTGCCGCCAATGCAATCTGCAACGGTGTTTGACCACGGTAATCGCCATTCACCAGTACGCCTGCATCATCCGGACGACTGCTTAGGTTAAGCAAGGCATCGGCCGGCTTCAACTCAATAACACCCAGATCATTGGCAACACCGGCACTAACCTGCACTTCTTGTTCCCAGGTCTTGTATGTGGCCAGCTTTAAAGACACCATTCGCTCGCCATGGATTAATTCACCGCGAAGAGGGGTTACCCCCAACAGTTGCTCACCCGAATATACTTCGGCGCCCTGGGGTACCGAATCAACATTTAGCTCAGCCCAGGCGGGTTCCAGCGAAATCTGCAGCTGTTGTCGAAATCCGCCGCCTTTAACATTCAGTATTTGCTGTTTACTGAAGTAACGCGGATGATCAAAGACCAATTGCCGATCGCCGACAGCAAGCGATAAAGTCTGCATAGGTGTTTGGCCACGCTCTTCACCGTCCACGCTCACCAAGATGTTTTCTGGCGAACTACTCACTTGATAAATGTCCGCCTTGCGCTGCAACTCAAAACGGAAAGCTTGTTGATCGTCTTCCCCTACTTCGAACTCGGCTTGCAATGTTTCAAATTCCGGGTGGCTTATGGCAATCGAGTAGTGTCCGGGATACATAAGTCTGCGCTCACCCAGCGGTAATTGCAGTCCACCGTCAATATTAATGTCGGGAGAGTCGACCTGGGTGCTAATGCGCACTGATTTTGCCAGTGCCAAGGCAAGCAGGGCGAGACCTGCAAGTACAAAAATCGGCAATAATAAGCGCCATAAAGTATTTTTTGCCACATCAGGCGAGTACACCTGTTCCGGCATTGGTGCGAACTCAACAGGGCTTATCTGCGATTGTTGCCGCTCACCTGCGTGTTCGTGCTTGGTATGCGATGGTTCAGATAGGTTCGACACAACGCACATCCACTTCAACTGAGCTGGAACCCAACGGCACCACAAACTCCTTGCGCACGTCGCGAAAACCCTCACGAATGCCGACAGCAGCATATCGGCCAGGTTTTAAATTCAATTGGCGTTGCTGGATTGCGCCGAGCCGGGCCACGCGTGGTAGCGATACCTGGGTAATTCCATCAGAGCTAATGGTCACAGGCTTGGATTCTCTTGAAGCCGTCAGGTACTGCTCAAGCGTTGCAAGCTGCTCACTCAATCGCGGGCCCGGCGATGAAATATTCCGCCCTGCGGCGACAATTTTTAAGGCTTTCTGATAAATTTCCGCATCTGCGAGCCGCAAAGGGTCATTTTTCAAAGTTTCCAGCGCAACATCCATTTTCGTGCGTTGCTTGGCGTACGCAAGTCGTTTACTGGCATCTCCAAGGTTGCCATCGATTTTCAACGCAGCATTGTAGGCGGCGACAGCCGCCGACCATTGTTCTGTCGCTTCGCTACTCTCGGCTTTTTCAAAATGGCGTGCCATCGCGTTCAACGCTTGCTCATTTCGAACCTGCTTAATAGCAACACCAGGCTGCGACTCATTTGGTTTCAGCCTGGCGGCTTCAGTAAAAGAATTGATCGCAGCTTGGCGCCGGCCCGAATCGAGATTGCGGTATCCCTCAGACATCAGGCGAGCAAAGTTTTCATCTCTTATTCGATCGCTAAGAGTATCAATTCTTGGCGACAATATATTAGCGCGCACACTATCCAGCGCTAACGCTTTTTCTAATTGAGCTTTTGCGGCACTAAACTGACCTTGCTCCTCCAGTGACTGTGCGGCTTCCAACGCAGTTTTCACCTCATCTAAAACCGGCAATCTGGCCAGGCCTGCCCGCGCGTCTTCATTGTCTGAGTCAAACACCAAGGCCATAGTGAAGGCTTGCTTAGCCGCCTGCGCATCAAAATTATCGATTGCCTGCAAACCCGCTTGCAGTGAATCAAGGGTTCGCTGTGCCACACTGTTTAGCAGCGTATCGGCAATCTCCAACGCCTTCTCAAATGTCTCAGTCGCTTTGATGAATTCGCGCTTGCGGTAGTAACCGTCCCCTTCTTCGGCCAGCGCAACTAGTTCCTGAAATTGATCAGCTGCCCAGAGTTCTACCTGTAATTCTTCCAGATCAAACTGTTTGTCCAGCAATGGTTCCAGTGCCTGTTGCGCGGCGCTGCGCTGTTTAGCAACTTGCGCTTCCTGCCATGGGCTGGCCTCATCAGATATCCGCTTAGGCGCTTCTACAAGTTGATCATTTACGTCTACAGAGGTTTGCGGCGCTTGCACAACTCGCGGGAGTAAAAATACAACAGCCAATGCAAGCAACAGCAGTGCCGCCAGTGCGGGTACCATCCAGCTGGGTCGACCTCGTTCTTCACTGGACGATGCAACAGGATTATCTGAGGCTTGCACGCTATCCAGCGCACTAAAATCCAGATCGATCGGCGCGATTTCGTGATAGTCGATACCTGAGGTGGAATCAGGGGAACTAGTCAGTACTATTTGTGGCTCGGAATAATCAGAATTGCCGTCTAACTCATCCGGACTGTCAGTGGGGTTGCGACTCACTCTAACCCCGATCGTTACTTAACGCGGAAGCCTCGGCAGCGTTTGGGTCAACATTGTTCAAGCGCTCTGCATCCAAGGCTTCAAGGCCGTTTTCACTGCGATATATTTCTCTCAACAGTTCGCGCCATTGCTCATACTGATCACCCACTGTACCCGTCAGCGTAATGGTCTGATCTTCAAGCTCTATTACCTGCGGAGTAATCGCGGCTGTGACGGATTCGCTTATTTCGATGAAGTCTGCCTCGTGCTGCCCACGTTCCTGGCTTTTCTGCAAAGCGCTGGTAATAAGAGTAGTACCCCCGTAAAGTCCAACGGTACCACCTGCGCGATTAACACTGCCGCCTTGACCAATGGCTACGATACTGGCAATTACCGCAGCCGCTCCGGCAATACCTCGGGTCATGGTGCTTCTGCGCAATTCTCGAATCGCGACGGCGTGATCATAACTGCGTTCGCGCCACTCCAGGTACGGAACATCCATCTGTCTATGAAAAACACCGTAATAGTCTTGCAGAGTATCGACGAACAAATAATCTCGATCGCGAATTTTTCTGACACGCTGTAACATTGGGTCCAACTCAGACGGCAAGCGCACCACTTCATACAGTCCGTCATCATCTTGCTGCAAATGGCCGCCGAACGCATCCGGCGAAAAATCCTGCGCAAACTTTAGCTCGGCAACTGTTCGGACTTCGCGCACATCGGCAGCACTTAATTGTTGGCGATACTGGGCTATGTCATTGGAAATACGATTGTAAATAGACTGAAAAGGCTCCTCATCCGCACGCCTTTTTTTGTACACAAAGTCGCTAATAACCTCACTGTACTCCTGGTCAAACCACTGTTTGCCCGTACTATCCTCTACTTCAATCTGCAGACTTAAACGCTCTCCATCCGATTCCAGAATCTTGCCATGCACGTGTACGTCAACAGACGCTATTGTGGAAGGCACCACTCTGACAGCACCCCAATGACCGGTGCTTTGCATGGTCTCCATCAAATTAAAGGGCAAATAGCGGGCTTCGCCTTCCCTAACCTCCGGGAAAAGGTTCTGCTGATCACCGGCTGAATCCAAACCAGGGTCAAAAAGGTTGATGCCTACGTCCATCAGCAAGTGCTCTGGCACCAGCTGTTCAGCGACTTCAAGGTTTTTCACTTCAGACGTTTTTACACGTGTAGTGGTACAGGCCTGCAAGACGAAAGTGCAAATCACGCACATTACCAGTGAGCGTTTGCGACGCAGAGTTTCATGAAAACTACCCAGGGTCATGTTGCCTATCCGCCTTTGTACTTACGATATTCATCCCAAAGCTTGTCGCGCAACTCAGGATCTTGCTCTCGTTCAGCCGCTTCGCGCAGCTGTCTTGCAACTAGATCATCATCGTCGCCGTCTGGTATATCGTCGGGAACAGTTTGGGTATTCCCCTGGCCAGGGTTTCCACCGGACCTGGATGATCCACCCGGTGCCGTTTCACCGCCACCACCGCTACCGCTGGATGACGAGGAGCTGGATGGTGGCGGTGGTATTCTGGATTCCTGGCCGCCACCTGCCGCACCGCCACTTGAACCAGAAGGCCCCGAACCACTCTTTCCGCCAGCTGAACCGGACTGGCCAGGCGTACCGGGCAGTCCTGCGTTGCCACCGGTTTCCATACCTATTGCGCCGGATTGGCCGGCCAGGATAATGCCGTCAAAAACATCCAGCGAAGTTTCAAAGGTCACATCCAGACTGTTGCTGTTGCCGCCTCCGGAACCTCCGGGACCGCCGCTACCCACGTCGCCAGCATCGCCAAGAACGCTACCGCCACCACTGCCTTCCAAACCAGGCAAGCCATCCATGCCAACATCGAAATCAACGTCTTCCAATCCGGAACCAACGTCGTAGTCTTCGTCGCTCAGTCCACCTTCGCCGCCTGCGCCTGTACCATTCGGATTACCGCCGGCATCTGCGGTCGACTCAACATTTTGAGTGCCTGCCCCAGCAGGTGAATTCTGTTCTGAAGAGCTTGATGTTGCGCTGTTCGTAGAGTCCTTGCCATGCGAGCTTTCGGTCACCGGCACAGTACCAGAGGGCACTCCCGCTACCGGAGGGGCGGGCATACCGGCGCCACCAGGTAATCCGCCCCCAGCAGAGGAATCTGCCCCTGACGAGCCGCTAGCAGAAGAGGACGGTCCGTTGCTGCTTTCCTCTTTGCAGGCTGCTAGCAGCATCAATGGAACTAACAATACCGCCATGCCGAATTGTCTACTCATTGTTCCTCTCCTCTTCAGAGGGCGCAACCGGCGCATCAGATTGTATTTTGTCACCACTGGTTTCTTTTCCCTGCTGGTCTTTTGACTCGCCTTTTTGCTCTGCAGAAGCCTCGCTCTGCGAGGCAGCAGCTCTCGCTGCAACCGCCGGATAATAATAAACATATCTATACCTCATGCCCTCTGTACTAACAGGCACGCCGTCTTCAAACCGCGGCCGAAATCGGCGACCCTTGAGCTCACGCATGGCTGCTCTTCGTTTGGATGGCGTCGTGGGATGCTCTTCGATAAAGTTGGCTTTACTCACGGAACCTGTTCTAGACAAATCAAGCTCCAGTAGCACATAGCCCTTGGCCATTCCAGGGCCTATCGGATCCAGATAATCCACATAGTCGGCAGCAAAATCCAGAACCGCTGGACGAGTAAACAATTCGTCTCGAATCTTTACTCGCTCTTCATCTGTACTCAACAATTCATAGGCCTGGGTATATGCCTTGATAGCCGATTGCCGTTTGTTAAAACGCAAATACCAATCGCCCAATTCAAGAATCGATTTGGCCTGCGCCCTGGGTCCCACCTCCTCGTTATGCTGATAAATCTTAACAACCTGCCGCGAACTGCGCAGGCCGGACAAGTAGCCTTGTGAGACCAGTCGTGTCCCCTGACTGAAACTGTGATCTCTCTCTCGACCGCCTATATTTGTTAATTGATCCAGCCGACGCTGATCTTCGGCTTCCTGTTGCATAATGTGAGCAAGGTAAAAATCGGCAACCCTCCTACCACGCAGTTGCTTGGCCAAGCGTAAATCAGTTTCTCCAAAGTTAATCTCGATCACTCTAGAGGCTGCCGCAAACAATGACCTCGCCATCTGCAAATGGTGGACAGGCTGAGGGGTGATATCTTCAAAAAAAGCGTACATATGCCAGCGTGTCAGCTTGTCCAGCACCGGTAGCATTCGTTCATCTGACCAGCCAAAACTCTGGCCGTTGATCTCCATCATTACGTGATGTTGATCGTCCACCGCCTCCCAGTCACCAAGATGTGCATAGCTTTCCACCATGTTTTCAAGCAACGGCAGTACACTTGGCGAAAATAAGCCTTCATTGATGCGCCTGATGTGCGCGCTTTGACTAAAGGTTTTGATGGCCTCTGAGTGCTCACCCATTTGTTGCTGGGCTTCGCCCAGACCTTGCAGAGCTTCAGACAACTGCGGATTGTAGGCGCCATATTCCGATTGCAGAGAATCAATTTCCGCCTGGTATCGTTCGAGGCGGTCTTTAGGTGCAGCGGTCACGAACTCTTCGTCTGCAATGGTCTCTTCGACGTCAGTCGACAGTGTTTCGGCAGATTGATTGGCATACGCGGGCACACCGGCGAAGGTGATCGCCATGATTAGACCACCAAAGAGTCGAAACAGGGGCGCTACTCCACTGCCGGGGTTGTTGCGTGTAACAGTGTGTGTGTCCTTGTTCGTCATTGGCGCGATTGTATTATTGGCAACACCTTTTAAGACCACTTTCTTAAGCGTTCGTTCCAGTTGCTGTAAGCATGCCACAGTGTGCTCAGATATTCATGAACAAAACCTGAATGTTGCCACCTGTCACACACTGCCAGAAACACCTGTAAGCAAAGATTTAGTCGACCACTACCTCGCTTTCAGCTCCAGCCGCCGCTGATGTAACAAAGGTTCTGTATAGCCACTTGGTTGTTCAACCCCTTTGAAAACCAGATCGCTGGCGGCCTGAAATGCAATGCTGCGGTCGAAATCGCTAGCCATTGGCCGGTATAATGGATCTCCGGCATTTTGCCCATCCACGATTTTCGCCATTCTACGAAGCGACTCAGCAACCTGTTCGTGGCTGCACACCCCATGCAACAGCCAGTTCGCTATGTGCTGGCTGGAAATACGCAAGGTGGCCCGGTCTTCCATCAGTCCTACATCATTAATATCCGGTACCTTGGAACAACCTACGCCCTGATCAACCCAGCGGACCACATAGCCAAGAATACCTTGAGCATTGTTGTCCAGTTCCTGCTGAATTTCTGCCTCGCTCAGCTTTACCACCTCTGCCGATAACGGAATTGTTAAAAGATCATCCAGGCTGGCCATGGGTCGCTTCAAGAGTTCGGATTGCACCTCTGACACGTTTACTCCGTGATAATGCATGGCGTGCAAGGTAGCCGCTGTCGGCGATGGTACCCAGGCGCAATTTGCCCCCGCCATCGGATGAGCGCCCTTAACGCCCATCATTTCAGACATTTCATCTGGCTTGGCCCACATGCCTTTACCAATCTGTGCACGTCCGGACAAACCGCAGCGAAGCCCTATATCAACGTTCCAGTCTTCGTAAGCCTTAATCCAGCGCTGATCTTTCATTGGGCCCTTTTGTACCATCGGTCCAGCGTGCATTGACGTATGAATTTCGTCACCGGTTCGATCAAGAAACCCTGTATTGATAAAAATCACCCGTTCTCGAGCGGCGTGAATACAGGCCTTCAAATTGACCGTTGTGCGACGTTCTTCGTCCATAATGCCCACTTTCAATGTGTTGCGTTCAACACCAATCAAATCTTCAACAGCGCCAAACAACCTGCATGTGAACCCGACTTCAATGGGCCCATGCATTTTCGGTTTTACGATGTAGGCGCTTCCGGCACGCGAGTTTCTGGTGGCGCTGTTACCCAGCAAATCGTGCTTAGCGATAAGACCAGTAATGACGCAGTCCATGATTCCTTCCGGAATTTGATGGCCATCGACATCAATAATCGCCGGGTTCGTCATCAAGTGGCCAACGTTTCGAATCAGCAGCAGGCTGCGGCCGGGTAGCGAAAATTCGCTCCCATCCAATGCCGTATACTCACGATCTGGATTAAGAGAGCGAGTTAAGTCTTTGCCGTTCTTACGAAAAGTCTCTTGCAACGTGCCACGCATCAGGCCAAGCCAGTTACGATACACACCCACTTTGTCTTCGGCGTCTACCGCTGCAACGGAGTCTTCACAATCCTGAATTGTGGAAATCGCAGACTCAACAAGCAGATCTTTAACACCGGCCGCATCTGTTTTGCCAATCGGGGAAGTAGGATCAACCTGAATTTCCACGTGTAGATTATTATTCTTCAAAAGAATTGCGGTGAGCACACCACCCTCAGATTGCGTGCCTAGCAACTGACCTGGTTGGCGTAACTCAGTCTGGAATTTGCCCTGCTTGACCAGCAACTTTCCGCCCTCAACACCGTATTGCGTTGCATCTGCATGACTACCTGTTTGCAGCGGAAAATGTTGGTCTAGAAACGCGCGCGCATATTGAATAACGTTGTCGCCGCGCACTGGGTTATAGCCAGCCGTTTTTTCCGCGCCACCGGCTTCGGAAATCACATCTGTGCCATACAAGGCGTCGTACAAACTGCCCCAACGGGCGTTAGCTGCGTTAAGCGAAAAGCGTGCGTTCGAAATTGGCACAACCAGCTGCGGGCCGGCTATCTCGGCAATCTCCCTGTCTACCTTATTCGTTTCAATTTGGAAATCGCCGGGCTCTGGCAGTAGATAATCAATGTCGTGCAGGAAGCCTTTGTACTCAGCAAGGTCAATGTCGACGTCGGCGTTGGCTTTATGCCAGGCATCGATTTTTAGCTGTAATTCATCGCGCTTCTCCAGCAGCTCACGATTCTCAGGCGCAAACCGAGCAACAATGCCGGCAAAGCCCTGCCAAAACTCATCTATCGCGACTCCAGTGCCGGGCAATGCTTCCTGCTCGATAAAATCTGCGAGTATTTCTGCAACCTGCAGACCATGCTTGTTAACCAATTGAATGTTCCTGTAACTTCGTGAAATTCCTGTAATTTTATCGTAATTGGGTGGGTTTAGCTATGCGGGTTATCGGGACAGAAGTGCAAGATTGCTGCGGGAAAGGGCTTAGATTCGTGCCATTTTGAGCTAAAAAAATAATAAAACAATTGAATCAGGTATTACCTGGTCTTCGCACAATCTGAGCTGGGGTAAAGGTTTCACCCGCTGAACTATTGAAAAGAGGGACCTTTTCAACTCCAACAGCAGGCCCTTAAGGGAAGCCCCAACGGGTGGGTTCATGGCGTGTCCAGCGGGTGAAACCTTTCCAACAGCGTCTTTATGGCACAGAATCTCCCGCAATCTCTTGCTCGCTACGGGAAAGTGGGAAGGCAGATATCCGGCTTTGAAAATTTAAGGAGCTAGGCACTCAATTCCGAACCAAAGGAATCCTGTCCCCACCACCACGCTTAACCGGCGCAGTATTTGAAACCGCAATCAAATCCGCGGCCATGAACGACGCGTCCCGACGCTCCGCTGTCGCATCCCCATAGGATGTATTGCGCATTCTGGGAATACGACCCGCCAGATGAATCAGTGCCTCCATCTGCTCAGGGCCCGTTTCCTGACCGTGATCTGCACCAGCCGCCCTGGTGATCGTCTCATTCATCAAAGTGCCACCCAAATCGTTCGCACCCGCTTGCAAGCAACGCACCACACCTTCATGGCCCATTTTGACCCATGATGCCTGGATGTTGTCGATGTAGCCATTGAACACCAAGCGAGACACAGCGTGCATCAACACGCTTTCACGGAAGGTTGGCCCCTGACGGGCCTTGCCCTTCAAATACATTGGCGCCTCACTGGCAACGAACGGTAGCGGCACAAATTCAGTAAAACCACCACTGCGTTTTTGCACTTCCAGAACGTGCAACAGATGTCGAGCCCAATGCTCGTAGCCGTCTACATGACCAAACATAATGGTCGCGGTTGTTCGAATACCTAGCGAATGCGCCTCTTCTACCAATTGCAGCCACTGTGCCGCATTGATCTTATCGGGACAAATAATCGCGCGTACCGAATCATCCAGAATTTCGGCCGCGGTGCCCGGCAGTGTCGACAAACCTGCGTCTTTTAGTCGTTGCAAGAATTCCAACGTAGTTATCCCCAGAGTGGCGGCACCTTGCCATACTTCCAATGGAGAGAACGCATGAATGTGCATATCAGGCGCGGCTTCTTTTACAATGCTGCAAATTTCCAGGTACTTCTCGCCGGTGTAGTCAGGGTGTATGCCGCCTTGCATACATACTTCTGTAGCACCTCGTTGCCAGGCCTCGCTCACTCGTCGTGAAATTTCCTCGTCACTGAGATCGTAAGGGCGGCCCCTGAGGTTTTCACTGAGCTTACCTTTAGAGAAAGCGCAGAATTGACATTTGAAGTAACAGATGTTGGTGTAATTGATATTTCGTGTGACTACATAGCTCACCGTGTCACCATTCACTTGTTCGCGAACGGCATTCGCAGATTCGCAAATGTGGGCAAAATCACTACCCCTTGCCTCAAACAGCTGCACAATCTCAGTTTCGCTTAATTGTTCTCGCCGCTGCGCCTTCGCCACGATGCTCGCGATCGCATCACTCGCCGACGCAATATTGATGTGCGCTGGGCGATCAAGTAGCTCGATGTCTCGCTGCGGGCATTGCGAGTTAGAATCACCCGTAAGCCAGCGATCAATACGTGGCAAACCTTGCGTGTCCAGATGCTTCGATACGCGCGGCTTCATCTCATCATCCAGCCACCGTTCGGAATCAATGGCGAACGCCGGATAGATAGTTAAACGCTCATGCAACTGTTTGCCAGCATGGGCAGTTTCGCGTTCTAACTCATCCAGATGCGGCCATGGTGCTTCTGGGTTAACAAAATCAGGGGTCACGGGGGACACACCACCCCAGTCATTGATACCCGCTGCGACAATTTGCGGCAACACCCCAGGACTCAGATTGGGCGGCGCTTGAATACTCATTTGGGACCCAAACAAAATTCTGGCCACAGCAATTGTCCAAAGCAGTTCGCCCAGATTGGGTTCCGGTGATTGATGCATCAATGTTCCGGGCTTGGCGCGGAAGTTTTGAACAATGATTTCCTGAATGTGGCCGTATTTCTGATGCAAGCGCCGGATGGCCAGCAACGATTCAATTCTCTCCAGGCGCGTTTCACCAATGCCTATCAATATTCCAGTGGTAAACGGCACTTGAGCAATGCCGGCGCGTTCAATAGCTGCCAGGCGCGTCGAAGGTTGTTTGTCTGGAGAGCCGTAGTGCGGCAACCCTTTCTCACATAAACGCTCTGAGGCGCTCTCCAACATGATACCCATAGACGCAGACACTGGGCGCAACAGTGCCAGTTCTTCTGTGCTCATACACCCAGGGTTGAGATGCGGTAAAACTGTGGTTTCTTCGGCTACTCGACGTGCCACGTGCGCAAGGTAATCAATTGTCGTGTCGAACCCCATTTCTTCAAGTGCACGGCGTGCAGTACTGTAACGAAGCTCCGGCTTTTCACCCAAAGTGAACAACGCCTCCTTGCAGCCCTGTGCTTCTGCCCCTCTAACGGACTCCAGCACAGCGTCTACCGGCATATATGGCACATCAATTCGCTTAGGTGTTTGCGCAAACGTGCAGTAGTGGCACACATCCCTACAAAGATGTGTTAGTGGCAAAAACACTTTGCGCGAGTATGTCACCAGTTGTCCGTGACCCAAATCACGTAATCGCCCAGCTTCTGGTATCAGAACCTCTGTATCGTTCAACGCAGCAAGGCTTAGCGCCTGCTCATCGTTGAATGCCTCACCAGTGCGCAACTGGGTCAGTGCTTCTGCCGCTGTCTGCTTCTCGGTAAAACTATCTATAGCCAAACGGCGCTCTCTATTTCATCAAAAAAGTGTGTACATGTTTCGCTTTGGCCAGCTGCCCATGTTGCTTCAATAATTGCAGGTCCGCAATTTCATCAATATCAAGACTTGCTCCAGGCAGATCAATAATTTGCGATTGTATGTTGTGTTTCTCCGCGAATTCCAGATGTTTCGCCAAACTTCCTTTCCCGTAATAAAACCGCATTACCGCTGGCGGTGAGACCAGTAGGCAGTTAGTTCCGGAATGATGCCGATCTGGTGCAATCGTGAGTTTAGGGTCACAGTTTACACTAGCATGTGCATCCAGCATCTGCTTGAGTTCTTGTGGCCGTAACAGGGGCAAGTCGCCATGAACGATCAATAAGTGTTTACACTGTGTTACCAGCTCCTGGGCGGTGGATTGCACAACCGGGTTTAACCCAGTGCAACCCTCTGGTTCAGCGATCGCGGTGACACCGATTGATCTTGCCACTGTGGCTGCTTCGCGATCATCGCTCACCAGCATCACTCGATCCAGATCAACGCAGTTTTGCAACGACTGCAGTGTATCTTTCAACATCGCTTCTACAAAAGCCGGTCGCGCACCGTTTTTCAAATGCGGTGCAAGTCTGTTCTTGCCACCTTGCAGGCTGCGAAAAGGCACTATTGCAATCGTTTGTGCGAGCATCTTATACAGTTTCTCGGCGTAGCTGCTGCAGTAAGGTGCTGGCCAACTGAGCCTGATCGTCAACAGAACGCATGATGGTCGGCATACATAGCACCTGCATGCCAAGCTGTTCGATCTGGCTAGCCAGCGCGGCATCTTGCTCGTCAATGACAAAGTGGCTAATTACGCCCTCATAGTATCGAGCAACGCCCAGTGCATCACACGGCATATCCAGCTCGTACAACATTTTCGCGGCTGGCCCTTTCAACGCTTTGCCTCCGACAATGGGCGACACTGCGGCCACTGGCACCTCTAATGTACCAAGGCGTTGTTTCAGCCCCGCAAGACCCAAAATCGGATCAACACTAACAAAAGGATTCGATGGGCACACGATGACAGCACCGTATAGATTTTGCTGCAAACGAGAATGATAGGCCGGAAGCGGTTGGGCAGAACCCTGCCCGTCAAATCGAAATCCGGTTACTCTGGGCTGGCATTGTCTGGCAACAAAGTACTCCTGAAACTCGAGTTCACCGTGTGCAGTATCAACTATGGTTCGCACTCTATCGTTGCTCATAGGCAACAACGCATGCTTGACACCAAGCGCCTCGCATAAGGCGCGAGTTGCCTCGAAAATGCTCATGCCCTGGCGTAACAACTCGGTACGCTGCACATGCACTGCCAGGTCTCTGTCGCCAAGCTTAAACCAGTTCGCACCATTCAAACCCGAAAGTGTTTCAAGAAAATTCCAGGTCTCGTTTGCAACACCCCAACCACGGCGGCGGTCATTGATGCCAGCCAGGGCATACATAACGGAATCCAGATCTGGCGCAATATATAGGCCAAGATGCTCAAAATCGTCACCCGTATTCGCGACAATATCGAGCTGATGGGGTGGCAACACTGCCGCAAGGCCTGCCGCCAGCTTGGCGCCACCTACACCCCCTGTGAGCGCTAGAACGGGCAAGACGGAGCGGCTCATAGAAACAAGTCAAGTTCTGGGTCACGGATCAGCTGTCTGGCATTCTCGGTGCTTGAATCCTGGACCGGCGCACCGCGAACAAGCACTACTGGACTTGCCTCACCGGCTTGCCCCATCAGCAATGAGCCAGCCGCAGCAAGTTCGTCAGCAACTCCCACCGTTGTCACTCGCAGCTCATTGCCAAACATATCCGTATCACCGATCAGGTCTTGGACCGGCTGAAATCCTGCCGAACCAATCGCAATACCACAGGTGCCGTTGCGCCAGGCTCGCCCTGCACTGTCATTGATAATAATGCTGACTCGGCAGTTCGTCGCTTGCTGCAGCTCTGCACGCAAATCAGCGGCACTTTGGTCGGGATCTACCGGCAACAATAGAGCCCGCGGCGACTCTTCAGAGGTTTTAATATTCGATTGATCTATACCTGCGTTAGCATGCACAAAGCCAAGGCGGTGGCGCACTATTAATACACCCGGGCGCTTACGAACAACCGATTCTGATTCTTGTAAAACCAATTCCACCAAACGCGGGTCTTTATCAACCTCTTCAGCTAACTGCAGCGCCACCGCGCTCACTGATACCTCATTCAGGTTACGATATTGATTCTCGGCCTTGGACACAATTTTTTGCGCAAGAACAAGAACATCGTTGTCGCGCAGCGCCAGATCATTGGAAGAGAGGCTGGCAAGGATCAGCTCACTGAGCTGATCACCAGGTTCCACCATGGGAAAGTCACTGAGCGCAAACATCTCCATTCGCCTGGCATTTCCAGGAGCAGTCGACATACCGAGTGCCGGTGCCGGTTCAGTCTCAGTCTAATCCAGTAATACGTATACCAGCATGGCACTTGTAGCGTTTGTTAATGCTAATAAGAATAGAGGTAAGGGCCTCGGCAGCCGCGGCATTGTCTATCGGGCCTGCGTGAAAACCGCGCATCCCTGCGGCCTCAATTAAGGTGATGACTTCGCTTCGGGCATCTACATTGTCGCCGGTTACCAATACATCGCATTCAAGACCGTGGCCTTCTTGCAAATGATGGGCGGCAACGTTCTGGAAAGCTGACACCACTCGCACGGAATCACCCAGCAACGCCTGGGCCCCTGCGCCAGCAGAGCCTGACTCAGGAAGTTGCACTCGTGCCACTTTAGGCGGTACCAGAGGCACTGTAACATCGACAAGTATTTTTCCATCAAGCGCATTTTTAACGTACTCGAGAGTGCTCAACTGATGCCCGTAAGGGACGGTCAATACCACCAGATCAGCCGCTTCAGTTGCGGCCAGGTTTTCCATTGCGCTAACGGCCTCAGCAGAGGCACCACGCTCGGACATTACCTGCTGGAGATCTCGCAAAGCTGCCTCAGCCTTTTCCTGGGTTCTAGAACCAATAATCACTGAGTAGCCAGCCTGTGTCCACCGCCGGGCCAACCCAGTGCCAAGAGCACCTGTGCCGCCGAGTATCGCAATTGTTGTAAGAGACGTAGATTCGTCTGACATAAAGAAAGCCTTGTGTAGACTAGCAGCATGCTGCACAGTCATATTGTGAAGAGGGCGGGCAGTTTAATGCGTGACCACCGATTGTTTCAAGCCTCCACTCTTTGGTCTAATAGCAGGTACGCATAGAACATCGAGTAGCCAACGTGAAAAAGAGCGTCAGTAATAGCCTGGATATGAGTGGCAGCGCCGTAATTGTTACGGGCGGTGCCAGAGGCGTTGGAAGGGGCATAACTCAGACCTTTCTGGCAGCTGGTGCAAACGTGCTGATCTGCGGCAGAACTGAACCCGAAGAGTTGCCTGAGGCGAACGGCAACACCGCCGAATTTACGCAATGCGATGTGAAAGACTCAGACTCTATCCAGGCCTGTGTAGATACAGCGGTGGCCAGATTCAAACGGATTGATACATTGGTCAACAATGCAGGCGGCACACCACACGCAGATTCGGCGACCGCGTCACCAAGATTCAACGAAGCCATTATCCGCCTGAACCTGGTGGCCCCGTTTACGTTTGCTCAGGCAGTTAACCGAGTAATGCAAGATCAGGACAATGGTGGTTCCATCATTAACATCGCCAGCGTTAGTGCGATCCGCCCCTCACCAGGCACGGCGGCCTACGGAGCCGCCAAGGCAGGACTAATCAATCTGTGCACTTCGTTGGCAGTTGAATGGGGCCCCAAAGTCAGAGTGAATGCGATTACTGCCGGTTTGATTCAAACGGAACAAAGCCATCTGCATTACGGCGACCAGGCGGGTATTGACGCTGTTGGTCGGACCATACCAATGCAACGAATGGCTGTCCCGCAAGACATTGGCAATGCCTGCCTGTACCTTGCCTCGCCATTGGCAAGCTTTGTGACTGGTACCAGTCTGGAGGTACACGGCGGCGGAGAAATTCCAGCTATTTATGATGCGCAAAATGCCACGTGAGCACCAATGATCGCTGCCTCAAGGTAATCGAATAAAAATCCTTCGATTCGATTATTATTTCGCCATATATGTATATTTTTCAATCACTTAGAGTATAAATTGTACGATCTTTCTTGCTGCATTGATGTGCTCATGGTGCGATAATTCTCGGCTTCTGACACCGAATTAGAGGTATTGGTCATGCCTGAACAACTGATGATTGCAATCGCCCTGCTGTGCCTGTTGTTCATCGTAGAATACGTGCTTGGGCTGATGCCGGGCGACCCGTTCAAGAGCATCAAAATCACTGGTAATGTCGTGCGATTCCAACGAAGCGCCATGTCCAGGCAATACAGTGTTCAAAAAGGCAGTGTGAGCAAGGTGATCATCACACCCGGACACATCAGTATGAAATTGGATGAGACCTACGGACACAAAGTACTTAACCTCAACTTTGAACGTCGCTTCTCTCAGCAGCTGCACCGCTTTCTTTCAGATAATCTGACCAATGCCAGCTTCGAGTTTATTGATGCTCGCCAAGACGTGGAAGCCGCTGCCAAGCCCTTTATTAGTCTGGTTGAATAATCGCCCCGCGTTCTGAAAATACCGGGCTTATGGACCGGCATAATCACCATTAGTGCAACTGCAAGCATCAGCTACGCTTAAGGTTTAGCCGTCTCAAATGTCAGGCGCTGCGTCAGCGATGAGCAAAACCGATAATTCCACGCAAATTGCCAAAGAGGCTCTGACTTTATCTGTCAGCAATTATCTGTGCCGCATTATTTATTTGGTACGAGGTGTGGGTGTAGCCGCCCTGCTGCAACCAGAGATCTACGGAATCTGGAGCGTATTGAAGGCACTGCAAGACAGCACGGCATTCAGCAATTTGGGATCATCCTTTGCTCTGCTGAGAGAAGTTGCTCTTAATCGCGGAAAAGGCAGTTCTGTTGACGACTATGCGATACAGCAAACTTCGTTGAACCTATCACTATTGGTAACGATTACCATTGCCATAGTGCTGCTCGCGCTCAGCTTCACCGCATTGATGCCTGACATTGGACCGGTACTGCGAATCAGCCTGGTTGTGATGGTTCTGTCGGCCATCACCTATTACATTCCAAGGCAACTGCAGGCGCAAACTGCATTCTACTTTCAAGCGCGCTATCTGCTTGTGTATGCCTCGCTGAACACAGCGTTTAGTTTAGTTGCGGTGTACTTCTGGGGGCTTGCCGAAATGTTGTGCGGTTTATTGCTCGCGCATGTGCTTGCAATTGTTTACGTGCATAAAAATGGACACCTACAGCTCAGTCTGTATTTCGAGACGACATTGGCGAAAAAGCTTGTAGCTGCGGGCTTGCCTGTGATGCTGGGCGCGGCGTTGTTCTTTTTTCTACGCGCCGTTGACCAGTTTCTTGTGTACGCTCTGATTGGCGGCGTGGCGGCCGGCTACTATGCCATATCAAATTTTGTTGCGATGACTGTAACCCAAGTACCTGTAGCGCTGGCAGCAACACTGTTCCCACGCATGATGGAACGGCAAAGCGATGGTGCTAGCCGCCGGGAAATTGAACACCTCTTCTTTGAACCAATGAAATTCCTTTGCATAGGCACCCCGATCATTCTTGGCCTTACCTATTTTGCGATTGAACCAGTACTAAAATATTTTTTGCCCGCATACTTTCCGGCACTTGACGTGATACGAATTGCCTTGATTGGCATTTATTTTCAATCAATCTGGTCACTATCACACTCGCTCCTGCTCACGTTCGACAAACAAAAGCAGCAAATGTGGTTGGCTCTACTACTGATCTTGTTTAATCTTACTGTTGTGGCCGCCGCCATTGGCCAAGGCGGCTCTGTTGAAACAGTGACATGGGTGGCATCATCGGTCAGTGTATTATCTGCTTTGTTGATTTTGGTCTACATCTTCAAACTTTTACAACGTCCCCTGAAAAACAATTTGCAAACACTGATTGTGATCGCTTGGCCAGCTTGCTACGGTGCACTAGCCTGTCTATTGATCGATTCACAATGGCACTTCAACTACAGCAACTACCCAGTATTAATTGACAGCGTCGCTAAAACACTTATTTTTTCACTGGCCTCACTGCCACTCGTTGGATTGTTATGGCGTGGTTGGCAGCTACGCCAACAAGTCAAGACGCTATAAAGAAAATACCTGCATTTTCAGACTGCGTTGAGGGTCTATATCAGGAAACGCAGCCGAATTTTCCAGACGCTCTATGTAACGGCTTTCAGGCAAGTTCTCCGCAAAACATTCTTTTAGAAAACTCTCACCTAGATTGGGCGCGTTGAGCATGGCCAATACCAGGGCGCGCTTACGCAGCAAGCGATGCAGTTTTCGAATCAGTTTAGGATAGTCCGATTTAGCAACAAAACTTCCAGGTTGGAAACTGGGCGGGTCAACAATGATCAGATCAAAGGGTCCTGTCTTTGCAAGCCTGGACACGGAGCGAAAGAATTCGTAGGGCATGAACTTCGCTTTGGCTAGTCGCTCTGAATCGCTTGCGAAGTTTCTGCAGTGATTAGCATGCGCCGTTCGAATTGCGCTTCGGCTCATATCAACGTTTACAACTTTGGTTGCTCCTCCTTGAATTGCGGCAACTGAGAAAGATCCTGTGTAGGCGAACAGGTTTAGTACCTTTCGGGTACCGGACTGCTGTCGCACCCAGCTGCGTGCTGGCGCCGCGTCCAGAAAAAAACCAACATTTTGATTACCAGAAAAATTTAGCTCAAAATCCGCGCCATGCTCTGATGCAAATACAGAATCCGGCATCTCTCCTTCTAACACCTCCATATTGCTCGGCTTGGCGTAACGCCTGAGTAGCGCAATGCAATGCAAGCCTTTGTGTACAATGCGCGGCATCATGCTGCGTGCCCAGTCTTTTATTAGCGCATCCGGTATAGATTCGTCAAAAGCACTAACCAATAATACAGGTGTGAATACATCAACACATATCGACTCTAAACCGGCATAACGTAAACCACGGCCGTGGAATATTCGGCAACTATCGTTGTCAACACCCAGTAAGCCGAGATCACATTCAGCGGTTAACAAATCCAGGATCATGCCAAGGTAAAACCCAAATCGCCCAACAGGCGCCGACTCTCGGTGGGCAAAGAAGAATCCGTCAGCAAGGTGGTCACACCGAATTCACGCCGACGCGGGTAGGTTTTGCGTAACAAATCAAAGGCGTGCCCGATGTCGGCATCATTCAAAGCACTGCGCAGCCGCCAATCGTCCTCTCGAACATCGTAGGCACGCAAGATGATATCGCGAATACTTGCTTGCCCCTCGCAATCCAGAATGCACACTGCATTGCTGGCATTCTCTACATCTGGCTGCGCGCCAAAGTATCGATAGAATGCCTCTGCAATCATCTCGGTACCGCGCATTTTCCCATCGATGGCATAGCCTGCTATATGCGGCGTTGCAATACTCGCCAATCGCAGCAGTTCACGGTCAATAACGGGTTCATTCTCCCAAACATCAAGGACCGCATGTATGCCCGGATTGTCCCGCAAACAAGCAATCAGATCTTGCGTATCTATCACCTCACCTCGACCAGCGCTGATCAATATGGCCCTGCTTGATATGCAAGAAAGGAACTGAGCATCAATCATACGAACCGTTGGATGCGGTCCGTTGTGGCTTAGAGGAACGTGCAGACTGATCAAGTCACATTCTGCTAATTCTTCAAGTGCGGATACTAATGGGCAGGCAGCCTGGTTCAGAAACGGGTCGTAGGCTGTAACTTCATAGCCTAGGGCGGTTAGTCGTTTGGCCACGCGGCCTCCTACCTGGCCCAGGCCAATAACACCAGCGCGTAGATTAGCATCCGCTATCTGACCTGGTTCGGGTACTAGCGCCGAAATCGCCGAACACACGTAATCAGCGACTGAATCGGCGTTACTGCCGGGAGCATTGCAAAAAGTGATGTCGGCGTTGTGCAGATACTCCAGGTCTACATGGTCTATGCCAATTGTTGCGCTACCAACGAATCGCACCGAGCTGCCTGATAGCAGTTGTTCATCAATCTGCGTCACCGAGCGAACCAACAGTGCGTCAGCATCGCGAATATCTGCGGCACTGAGGGTTCGACCTGGTAGCGTCCTTAGCTCAATGTTCGAACCAAAGTACTGTTCAAGGCCCGCAAGGTTTTCATCAGCCAGCAATTTTATTGTCATGCAGAACACCAGATATCACTGTTCTCAATAGTGCGAAGTATTCGCCCATCCAGGCCAATTTTCTCTAGGTAATTTTTTACCCTAGCCTGGGATGGAAGTTGCCATTTCAAGTCCGCTATCGTAAATGACATAGGCACTTTATCGCGCAACGCCACAAGTTGTGTGGCCACCCTCATCTGCTCTTGATGCTGTTGCAGCGATCGCTGCAGTCGTACACCTCCTCGCCACTGACCGTTGCCAAGTTCTTCTAGGTTGTCCAGCAACGCTGCCAAAGTATCGAAGTGCTGAAGCAATTTCGCCGCCGTTTTAGCGCCAATGCCGGGCACACCCGGAATATCATCGATTGGATCACCAAGTAAGGTTTGATAGTCGATCAGCTGATCTGGGCGCACACCGAATTTTTCCGCAATTGAGTCAGCGTCAAGCAATCTCCCATCAACTGGGTCAAACACACAGTCGCCTGATTTCTTAACCAGCTGTGCCAAGTCTTTGTCTCTAGACAAGATATGCACAGGTCGGCCACTGGGCCGAGACGCCTTGGCTAGGGTTGCAATCAGATCATCTGCCTCGTAACGCTTGTGCGCATAACATCGAATGCCCAGTAGCTCTGTCACTCGCTTGCAGGCTTTCAATTGAAACGCCAGTGAATCATCTGGCAGCGCACGACTGCTTTTATAGTCAGGATAAATATCGTTTCTGAAACACTGCCCCAGACTTTCATCGAAAGCGGCGCCTATGCGCGCAGGTTTTAAATCCGTAAGCAGCTTAATAAGAAACAAAGTGTAACCATAGACCGCATTTAGTGAATAACCTTGATTATTCTGCCAGGCATCAGGCATTGCAAAGTAGCTACGAAAAATATATATCGAGGCATCCAGCAGAAAGACGGGTTGTCGATCAGCCACTGAAAACAACTCTGCATAAAAATGGACTGTAATGTGCTTTTAGTGCTGCATAAAACTGTCTCGCTCTGACGGGTAAGCCCTGCTCCAGAAAATGCTGCACTTGCGCCGCTCGACTTCGATCAAACCACTCGCTTGAATATTCAGGAACACGCAAATTATCGAAACTGGGTTTAAATGGGTAGCCGCAAGCTTCTGCGAAAAGCTGCTCCAAGGCCTGCGGTTTTACTTCAGCACGCTCAAATTCCCGCTGCTGATCAACATTGCGATTGGATACGTACCAGTAACCATAGTCAACCAGAGCCCGCCTTTTTTTACCGGCTAAACACCAATGCGCAACCTCGTGCAGAGCACTGGCGAAATAATCGGCTGTAAAAATCACGCGGGCAAGTTCATTGTCTTGTGCAGCAGGCAAATACAGGGGCTCTTCGCCACCACTCACCAATATCGTTTTTTGACTAACAGCGAATAAAGCATTAAACAGTAGAATGAGATCATCGGCATTAAACTGATCACATTCGCGCTCGCTGGCTAAGTCACTGGCGTTCATTGAGCAAGCTAAGCGCTTGTTTGTGCAGTTCGGGCGTTGCAGCGGCTATCACTTGACCACCAGCACGAACGGGCGCCCCATCCCAGGTGCTGATCACCCCCCCGGCTGCCTCAACAATAGGCACTAAGGGCAGAATATCGTAGTCCTGTAGGTCGGCTTCAATGACCAAATCAACTTGTCCCATCGCTAACAAACAATAGCAGTAACAATCACCGCCGTAGCGCATCAGCTTGCATCGCCTGGCTACCGCCTGATAACGCTCAAACCCGCCAGGAATGTGCTCAAATATCTCGGGGTGAGTACTGAACAGTATTGCCTGCTCCAGTGAATCAACGCGGCTGACCGCCAGCGGCTGATCCAACACAAGCTGTTCTCGAAAGAACCAGGCTTGCGGTTCATTGTGTTGCAACAATCCAACAAACGTTTCATTTAGATAGGGCTGGTGCATGACACCTAATAGCGGTTGGTCTTTATAAACTAACGCTAACAAAACGCCCCAGGCAGGCACGCCAGAGATAAAAGAGCGTGTTCCGTCAATGGGGTCAATCAACCAGCGAAAATGGTTTCCCTCTCTACCGACAAGTGGATCAAATTCTTCACCCAGAATAGCGTGCTCTGGGAAGCGCTCTTCAATAAGCTCGCGAAGGCGACGCTCTACCGCTTTGTCAGCCTCGGTAACGGGATCAAATTTTCCAGCCGCAGCTTTGTTGTTTACGTTCAGGCTGGTACGAAAATACTTCAGGCTCTCTTTGCCCGCCAATTGCACTGCAGAATAAACAAAGCGGAACATTTCATCGACGGTATTTGTTGGTAATGGATTCACGCCGCGCCTGAATAACTCATGGATCAAGAAACGCTATACTAGCGCATAATAAGAACTGAGCAATGAGAAGCAATCCATGTTGAGCTTGGCCGGATTAATAATCGCGCTGTTACTGTTGATGTGGGTGACGCTGCGTGGCGCAAATCCATTGGTTGCCGCACCTGCCTGCGCAATAATTG
Organism: Pseudomonadota bacterium; assembly: GCA_039111475.1. Classification (GTDB taxonomy): domain Bacteria; phylum Pseudomonadota; class Gammaproteobacteria; order Pseudomonadales; family JAUIET01; genus JAUIET01. The sequence goes on from JBCCIP010000018.1 coordinate 45,567, forward strand.
TCGCTGTAACGGGAGGCCTGGATTTTTTCCCGACTCTTGGCGGCAGCACGCAGCAGGCCAACTACGTCGAATCCTATATGCAGGGCTTCACTGCGTTTATCAGCGCCTGGTTTTTCATGTTCCTGCTGGGCAGTATATTTGGGAAGCTTATGGAAGACAGCGGTGCAGCCGCGAGTGTTGCGCATTGGATATTGGCCAAGTTTGGGTCTCAACACGCCCCGCTGGCGGTAGTTTTAGCCTGCGCAATTCTCACTTACGGCGGTGTCAGCGTATTTATCGTCGCCTTCTCGGTGTATCCGGTTGCTGTCGGCCTGTTTAACGAGGCCAACTTGCCACGGCGATTTATTCCAGGCTGCCTTGCATTTGGTTCCGCTACATTCACCATGACCTCAGCGGGCTCTCCTGAAATTCAGAACTGGATACCCATTGAGTTTCTTGGCACCTCACCCTATGCAGCGTGGCAAGAAAGCCTAGTGGTAGCCATAATAATGGCCGGACTGGGCTATGTTTTGCTGAACCGTATGGTGGGTAATGCAGTGGCCGCAGGTGAACATTTCATAGCTCGCGACGACGACCCGCGAGCGGATACGTCAAACTTGCCTAACCCTATGATTTCCATGCTTCCGCTGCTCGCCGTGTTGGGCTTCAGCTTTGGCTTTCATCAAACGCTGGGCAAGTACGCACTGGTCATCGCCCTTGGCGCAGGCTGCTTGCTAACCTGGACCTTGAATATAAAGACCTTGAAAGCGCCCGGAGTAGCGCTGGGAATCGGTGCTATGGGTGCGCTGGTTGCGATTGGCAATACCGCCGCGGTGGTTGGCTTTGGCACAGTAGCGAAAGCCTCACCAGCATTTGATCTGGCGGTTGGTTGGTTAACCAGTCTGCCAGGCAATGAGCTTATCGGAGCGTCCATAGCGGTTACCGTTATTTGCGCTCTAACGGGATCTGCATCAGGAGGTCAATCCATCGCGCTGCCGGCGGTGGCGCCGCATTATCTGGAACAAGGTGTGGATCCTGACGAGTTGCATCGCATGGTTGCTATCGCCTCAGGAGGACTGGACTCGCTGCCTCACAATGGCTATGTAGTAACGACCATTCGGGCAATTTGCGGCGAGAATTATCAGAACGCCTATCCGCCTGTAGCGATTCTCACCGTATTGGTACCCCTGTTAGGGATGGCGATCGCTTTGACACTGTTTACCATATTTTAGCGAGTTCCTGTCCAGAGATAGCGTTTCTAGACAGTGACTATTCAGCCAGATTCTTGCGCACCCAATACAAATAATGCTCATTTTGCTTTCTGTCCGCCACCAGATCATGACCCAAAAACTCGCAGAACTTTGGGATATCTCTTTGGGTAGATGGGTCAGTGGCGATTACTTTAATTACCTCGCCATGCTCTGCGTCGCGTATGCTGTTGTGCAAAAGCATCACTGGTTCCGGACACAACAGGCCTGTTGTGTCCAATACATGATCTGCTGATTGCTGGTTCACGGTTGATCCCGCCCAGCTGTCGTTTGCGGCAGCAAGTCGTCACTGGACACCAGGTTGCAGCTATCGGTGGCGGCATCAAATACCACGATTACACCGCCGCTCGCCAGCTGGCGCTGCACATGGGCGCATTTTTGTTCAAAACTGAACTCTTGTTGCCCGTAGTCGGTGCCTTCACGACTGACGAACTCTTCAATTAGCCCTAGCACGGCCTCTGCCGATAAACGATCTGTGGGTATAATCAAAACAATAATATGAACGAGGTAAGATTGATGCGATCGCATATTGTATTTACATTCATGGCGCCAGACAAACCTGGACTGCTGGAAACCTTATCCGGCGCGGTCAGTCAGCACAGTGGTAGTTGGCTAGAAAGCAAGTTGGCGCGCTTGGGTGGTCAGTTTACCGGCATCGTGCGGGCCGCTGTGCCAGCCGACAAAGGGGCGGCTCTCAAATCTGAGCTTAAAGGGCTGCAAGACGAAGACTTTGTTATCACGTTGCACGATGAGGCATCAGCTGGCGCAGAAAAGGAGCGCAGCATGCGAAGCGTAGACGTTCTAGGCAATGACAGACCCGGCATAGTGCACGAACTGTCACGCGCATTCAGCAAGTGGGATATAAATGTGGAACAGCTGAACAGCGAAATTCGAAGCGCACCTATGAGCGCCGAACGATTATTCGATGCGGAAGTGGATATTGCTGTACCATCTGACTTGGACGCGGAACAGTTTGAAGACGAACTGGAGCAAATCGCTAATGAGCTGGACCTGGATATTAGTCTGAAATAAGCCGTACAGCTACTTACGCAAGCCCCTGATAAATATAAGCAAGCCCGCCAATAAGGCGCCGAGAACAGCTGTAGCAGCGATCATCAACAAACACAGCAAAAAAAACTGGAACTGCTCTTCTGGGTCAGCACCCCATGTTTTAATCGCAGAACCCACCAGCACAACCGTTGCAACAACCGCAAGTATCAATGTTTTGGCTAGCCGCCAACGGCGCCGCGCCTTGCTCACCATGGCTCAGGCGTTGTCCAGCTGACGGAAAAAGCCTTTGTCTTTGGTCCATTCGCAACGCATCTCAAATTCGTGCGAGCCCGGCAAATGACACTCATCGGCGGTTTCCCAAATGTGGGTATGGGTTCCGGAATAAGGGGTTTCAAGGTGGACAACGGCGCTTACCCAGTACATTTTGCCCAGCATGTCTTCAAAGGCTTCCAGCCAGTGTTCCCATTCGTACTCAACACCGGGATACGGTGCGCCAAAGTGCATCAACGCAGAGTAGTAACCACCCGCATTAATACTGCTGTTTGGAATAGAGAACATATCGCGATATAGCAAGGTGCACGCGTTGAATTCGGGTAAGTCCAGCAATACCCTTCGATTGCTGATCAACCGGTCTTGGGTATCTACCGATGGCGCAAGCATGACCTCGTCACGGACGAAGCCGTATACGGTGGTTTCATTTTCGCTAATCGGCGCAAGCATACTTAACATTATTACTGAACGAATTCTTCAGAGGGGATTAAAACAAGTTCAAGCGGGCAAGCCAATGTGAAGACTGAATATTGCCAAAGACGAGTCATTCAAAAGGAACGTTGTGGCATTTTCTTTGCGTATGCAGCAAGCTTTAACGCGCAACGCCAGAATTTTGACCTCTGTCTCGCAAAGCATGGTCCAGCAATACAATTGCCAGCATGGCTTCGGCGATGGGTGTGGCTCGAATACCAACGCAGGGGTCATGTCGTCCAGTGGTTACTACCTCCACTTCATTGCCCTCTTTATCAATACTCTGGCCCGCCTGGCGAATACTGGAGGTAGGCTTGAGTGAGAGATGCGCAACAATGTCCTGACCACTACTGATGCCACCCAGGGTGCCGCCAGAGTTGTTGCTTAGAAACCCGGAGCTGCTAATTTCGTCGCGGTGTTCGCTGCCCTTCTGCTCAACGACCGCGCAGCCTGAACCTAGCTCTACGGCACGAACAGCATTAATGCTCATCAACGCGTAGGCGATTTCGGCGTCCAGCTTATCAAACACAGGCTCACCCCAGCCAACCGGCACACCGGTTGCCATGACCGATATTTTTGCGCCAATGGAATCCCCTTCTTTGTTGAGCTTGGCCATGTACTGTTCCATTTCTGGCACGAGCGTTGGGTCGGGACAAAAAAATGGATTGTCTTCTATTGTTGCAAGGTCAATGTTTTGAATCTTCAGCGGTCCCAGCTGTGACAGAAACCCAAAAATTCTGACACCAAATTTGGAGTGCAAATATTTCTTGGCAATGGCACCTGCAGCCACTCGCATTGACGTTTCTCTGGCCGACGCACGGCCGCCGCCACGATAATCGCGAATACCGTATTTTTTCTGGTACGTTAGGTCAGCGTGCGCTGGGCGAAAACTGTCTTTTATATTGCTGTAATCTTTTGAACGTTGATCAGTATTGCGAATAAGCAAACCAATTGGGGTTCCGGTCGTTTTACCCTCAAACACACCAGACAAAATTTCGACTTCGTCTGCTTCCTTACGCTGGGTTGTATAGCGCGATGTTCCAGGCTTACGCCGGTCCAGATCACGCTGCAAATCAGCAACGTCTATCGCCAGCCCCGGCGGACACCCATCAACCACGCAGCCCAACGCAGGACCATGGCTCTCACCATAGGTTGTGACAGTAAACAGCTTGCCTATCGTATTACCGGCCATAAACGTTCAGATCAACAAAAATGTGCGAGAATTATACGCGCTTGTAAGCAACTTAATGGCATGCGGTTAAAAATGTTTTTCCAGCTCGCTTTTGTCAAGACAAAACACACCGTGCCCGCCGCGCTCGAATTCCAGCCAATTGAAAGGAATTGCGGGGTAGTTGGCTTCTAGTGCCGGCTGACTATTGCCAACCTCAACAATCAATACACCTCCGTTATTAAGTTTTTGCGCCGCATAACGCAGAATACGATGCACGATATCCAGCCCATCATCTCCGGCTGCCAATGCCATTTCTGGCTCGTGCCGATACTCAGCCGGCATACTGCCAAAATCGTCTGCATCGACATAAGGCGGGTTACTGACAATAACGTCATATGTTTCATTATCGGGTAGCGCGGAAAACAAGTCAGAGTGATAGATTTCAATACGTGACTGCAAGTGATGTTCGCCAACGTTAATCGCAGCCAGTTCCAATGCGGCTTCACTTAAATCGGCTAACACTACTTTGGCCTCAGGTAGATAATGTGCCGCTGCAATACCTATACAACCTCCTCCGCTGCAAAGATCGAGTACGCTGCCAATGTCGTTTGCGACCTTCCAGGGCTCGAAGCCACGCTCTATCAATTCTGCGATTGGTGAACGTGGAATAAGAGCGCGCTCATCGGCTTTGAATCTCAGCCCGGCAAACCACGCTTCGCCGTTTAAATACGCCGCTGGAATACGCTCCTTGATTCGCGTAGCAAGCACTACTGTCAACAATTTGCGTTCTTCAGACGTCAGCCGGGCATCAAGAATTTCCCTGCCTGTTTCCATTGGAAGATGCAAGGCGTGCATAACGAGTTGCACAGACTCATCCCAGGCGTTGTCCGTACCATGACCAAAATACAATCTATTCTCGTTGAATCGTGAGGTTCCCCAGCGGATAAAATCCCTGATTGTATGCAGTTCCTTGCTGGCAACGTCTAAATCATTCATCAAGCTCGATCCTTATTCGCCAGTGTCGCAGCTGGATAACGCGAGCTGCAGGCGATGTCTGCATTAGCGAAATAGGTCTGATATTATGCCAGCCGAACATCAAGCGGTACGGAAATATTGTCATGAAAGAAGCCTATGAGAGCATTATCAGCGCTGTCGGAGAAGATCTAGACAGACCAGGCTTGCAAGACACACCCATTCGAGCGGCCAAAGCAATGCAGTTTTTATGCAACGGCTATGACAAAACCGTGGATGAGGTTGTAAACGATGCCTTGTTTCCGTCTGACTGCAATGAGATTGTGCTGGTCAAGGACATTGAGCTTTACTCTTTATGTGAACATCATCTACTGCCATTTATTGGCAGATGTCACGTTGGCTACCTGCCTCAGGGTAAAGTCATTGGCCTGTCAAAGATTGCACGGATTGTTGACATGTTCGCGCGCCGATTACAGATTCAAGAAAACCTGACTCTGCAAATAGCAGAAACCATTCGTGACGTGACAAACGCGGCCGGTGTTGGCGTTATCGTTGAAGCCAAGCACATGTGCATGATGATGCGCGGTGTTGAAAAGCAAAACTCAGCGATGAAAACATCAGCCATGCTCGGCAGCTTCCGTTCCAGTGAAGTCACCCGCATGGAATTTCTCTCTCTGGTTAAAGGCTAGTGCTGTTAATCAATTAGTAACAGTTCCAGTCTGTCCAGACCGGAGCTGGGGGCTGAGTTGGCACCAGGCGCCAATGGCCCAAGCCCATGAGCCCGAATAAGCTCTGAATCCGCGCCCTGCTCGATAAGCCAACGACGAAATAAAGCAGCAGACTCCATCGACCGGCTCTTTAACTCACTGATATCGGCCTTTCCGTAAGCATGCCCAACCACATGCAGTGTTCTTTCGTAGCGGCCTAACCAGATAGCCAATCGATTGATGTTGGCGGACAGTTTCTCAAAGTCATTGCTATTCGCTAGCTCAAGCAAAACACGGCCATTCTGCAATTGCTCAGACCAGCTTAGCTGTCTTTGCGCCTCAGGGTCTTGCGATGCTACAACGTGGTCAATACGCGCATACACCCGTTTATTGCCGCGCTTGATCACATACAAAGAGAGCGTTTCGTTGTCTTTGCTTGCTATCAGATAGTGCTGATTAACGTCCGGCCCATAAAGGCGCTTTTCATGGTAAATGACATTTGCCCACTTATTGCTGTTACCACATGAGCGACCGGAACAGTCAAAATTTTCAACAAAGCCCGCGTCATCAATCTGTGCTCTGAAATGCTCAAACACACTCTGTGCAACAACGCGATCTGGAGCGCGGTAGGTAATACTGGTCAGCGCGCCGTACGCCCTGCGCTCACGCTCGGCTTGCCACCGGTTGTCTAATTTTCGAACCCTCGCCAGCGCGAACACGAAGTCTGAGCGTTTACTTTGCTCAAATCGTACAATCCCCGAATCACGATATCGAGCAAGAAAGCTCAGATCAGCGCCGCCATCTACATCGCTTACTATTGGCTGTGCATGGGCTGGCACGTTAACCATGCCGAAGCAGAAACTCAGCAGTAAGGCATAAATTGTTTGTTGTCTTCGTTTGTTCATCGCATTCACGTGCGGCTTTACTTGGCCAAAAATTGCTTTATTCGGGGCACTATCTCATGAACTGGGTCTTCCAGGTGAAAATGGTGATTACCTTCTACTTTGATCATTTCAACGTTATTATTTTTTGCAGCAAATTCAGCAAGATACGGGGATCTCTTCAAAAGATTTTTAGTTATAAAAAACAAGGTTGCACTGTCAAGATCCCGATACAAAATCTCGTTGTGCTCGGCGCTGAGCTTAAATGCCGACCTGCCTTTCATGCGCTCATCGTGTCGCCAAATATATCCGCCCTCTACTTCACGGCTGCCCCGAAGAAGAATTCTAATTGCCGAACCGTGCTCAATCGGCATCAACATTTGCCGAACTTCAACGGCTTTATCAAGCGTTGGAAACGGTTTCTGCTCCAACTTCTCTGCTTTCTTCGCCAAGAAACGGCGTTCGTCGCGAACGTATTCTCGGAGATTTTTAGTCGCTTCTTCGGCCGGGCTTGGAAACGGCATAAGGGTATCAAGGGTTACCAGCTTTGCCACACGGTCAGGTGCCGCGATTGCCAGCAAGGTTGAAATCATCCCGCCGCGAGAATGCCCAATTACATTGAAAGTATCCCAGCCCAACTGGTCTGCGATCGCCAGCAAATCCACCAGATCGGACCAGATCAAATACTGGCTGCTGGACGGTCTGTGGCTGCTCAGACCTTGCCCGGATAAATCGACGGCAACCACCCTGCAAGCATCCAGCAGGGGAGCGAGTACGTCAAAGCTTGCCGCATTATCCAGCCAGCCGTGCAATGCCAATAGGGGTATGCCGTCTTCCGGACCATGTACCTTGGCGGCGTAGCACATATCGCCAACATCAAATCGGCACTCTTCGCCCACGTCATTCAAATCACTGTACATCTGCACTACCATCGCTCGCGGAGGCTGACATCACATCAATCGCCTGCAAAAATTCCACATCAGTGGTTTGTTCACCACCCATCAAGCCGCTAATCACTTCGCCAATATCTTTTTGTGCGAACAATATCGCGTGCAAGCCACTCACAAGCGGCATGTAAACCTTGCTGTCGTCAGCCATCTGCTTCACCATCTGCAGGGTATTTAAGCCCTCCGCTACCTGACCAAGCTCCACAAGAGTTTGCTCTAGTGACTTGCCCAGACCAATTTGGTACCCCAGTTGGTAATTACGACTTAATGGCGACATGCACGTCACAATCAAATCACCCACACCACTGAGACCAAGAAATGTCATAGGGTTTGCACCCATTCGAACCGCAAAGCGACTCATTTCGGCCAAACTGCGGGTCAACAACATTCCAACGGTGTTTTGCCCCATATTCATCGCCGCGCCAATGCCTGCTACGATCGCGTAAATATTCTTGAGCGCGCCACCCAATTCCACGCCGAACACATCCGGATTGACATAAACCCTGAAGTTGGGCGATTTAAGAAGACTTTGAACAAGCTGCTGAACTTTTGTATCGGCACTGGCTATGACCGTGCCGGTCATTTGCCCTGCCGCGATCTCTCTAGCCAAGTTTGGTCCACTCATCACCGCAATTTTAGCCCGCGGTAATTCCTCGGCCAGCACCTGGCTCATTAACTTGTAACTCCCTGCCTCGATGCCCTTGGTCATACTCACGACCAGTGTACCTTCAGCAAGCCAATGCTTCATGGTACTGGCGACCTGTCGGCTCGATGAGCTAGGCACCGCCATAAATACAACACCACAGCTGCTGACCGATTGGCGCAGGTCTGTGCTGGCCTTCAGGTTTTCATTCAAGGGAAATTCCGGCAGATACCGGCTATTAAAATGTTCGCGGTTTATTTCTTCAGCATCATCGGGGTTACGCAACCACAAGGTTGTGTCATGGCCATTGCCAGAGAGTATGTTGGCGATAACCGTACCAAAGCTGCCACCGCCCAGAACGGCGACTTTTGCGTTTCCGCGCATAGGCCCACACTTTTTTATGGCAGGCGGCAAGCCATCGGCGTGCCGCCATAAGCACCTAAGTATACTGCTAGTCAGTGAGCTCTAACAGCAGGCGGTTCAGACGAGCTACGAACGAAGCTGGATCTTTCAGCTGACTGCCTTCGGCCAGGCGCGCTTGATCTACCAGCACACTTAGCAACTCCTTAAACCGGTCTTCGTCGGCTTCGGAATCCAGCTTGCCTACCAGCGCATGCTCGGGATTAAGCTCCAGCGTTGGCGTTGTTTCTGGCACCTGCTGTCCAGCCGCCTCCAGAATGCGCTGCATCTGCGCGCCCATATCGTGCTCCCCAACGACTAAACACGCTGGCGAATCCGTTAGGCGGTTGGTAATTCGTACTTCGTTTACCTCATCGCCCAGCGCTTCCTTGGCCCGTTCTACCAGACCACTGTGTTTCTCTGACAGCTCTTCCTGGGCTTTCTTGTCCTCCTCATTGTCCAGCTCTCCCAGATCCAGCTCCCCTTTAGCAACGTCTTGCAGCTGTTTACCGTCGAAGTCCATCATATGGCCCATAAGCCAGTCATCTACGCGATCGTGCAGCAACAACACCTCAATGCCCTTCTTGCGGAATACTTCCAGATGTGGACTATTCTTTGCGGTCGTCAGATTCTCACCCGCAATATAATAGATTTTCTCTTGACCCTCTTGCATACGTTCCATGTATTGAGCCAGCGATTGATCCTGTTCTTCGCCTTCACTGTGCGTGGTAGTGAAACGCAGCAAACCGGCAATCTTTTCCTTGTTGTTGTAGTCCTCGGCAGGTCCTTCTTTCAGAACCTGGCCGAACTCTTTCCAGAACGTGGCGTATTTCTCCGGCTCGTTCTTGCTCATTTTCGCAAGCGTATCGAGTATCCGCTTGGTCACTGCATTTCGAATACTGTCGATGTTCGGGTCGTTCTGCAGTATCTCTCGCGACACATTCAACGGTAAATCATTGGAGTCAATAACACCTTTCACAAACCGCAGGTACAAGGGTAGAAACTGCTCGGCGTCATCCAAAATAAACGTGCGTTGCACGTACAGCTTCAGACCGCGGGCCGCGTCGCGCTGCCACATATCAAATGGTGCGCGACCTGGCAAATACAGCAAGCTGGTGTATTCAAGTTTGCCTTCAACCCTATTGTGACTCCACGCCAGAGGGTCTTCAAAATCGTGTGAGATATGCTTGTAGAATTCTTTGTATTCGTCGTCGCTCACGTCCTGGCGCGAGCGAGTCCATAGCGCAGTTGCCGCATTGATGGCCTCATACTCTGGCGCCTTGTCAGCGTCATCCTTGGTATCAGCATCATCTTCTTCCGCGCTTGGCACAGCCTGCTTTTCCATCATTACTGGAATGGAAATATGGTCAGAGTACTTCTTGATAATGCTGCGCAAACGATAGGCGTTGGCGAACTCGGTTTCGTCCGCTTTAAGATGCAGGGTAATCGTAGTACCACGACTGTCTTTTTCCGCGTCAGCAACGGTGAAATCCGCTTCCCCAGCAGACTCCCAGATTGTGGCTTCATTGGCCGCACTTCCGGCTCGGCGTGTAACAACAGAAACTTTCTCGGCAACAATAAACGCCGAATAAAAACCGACACCAAACTGGCCGATTAGCTGCGAGTCTTTCTGCTGATCACCGGTCAGGCTTTCAAGAAATTGCGCGGTGCCAGACTTGGCGATGGTGCCAAGATTGGTAACGACTTCATCGCGCGACATGCCTACGCCATTGTCAGCAATAGTGATGGTTTTTGCGTCTTCGTCGAAATCGATCTGGATTTTGAGATCACTGTCATCGCCGTACAAAGCGCTGTCAGACAGTGCTTCAAAGCGGAGTTTGTCGACGGCGTCTGATGAATTCGAAATCAATTCACGAAGAAATATTTCCTTGTTGCTGTACAAGGAATGGATCATCAGCTGAAGTAGTTGCTTGGCTTCAGTTTGGAAGCCCATTGTTTGTTTGGCGGCCGTCTCTGCGGTCATGGATTGGATCTCCTTGGTGGGGATTGCTTGAAACTTTGCTCTTATATTGGGGCGCTTTGAGTGCTTTCAAGGGTTTTTAGATCAAATTATTCCGCGTCTATGTGTATTGATGTTTCAGTGTTTTGATTGCCGCAGATATTTACGTCGGCGGTTTCAGTTAAGCGACGAATAAAAATTGACGGCTTTTGGCTGACTTTTGAAAAACACGGAATCCAAAGACTGGTACTGAGGAGCTTAATCAAGTGTTGGTTGGCGGCACTGTGTGAGAGAGGGACCTCAAACACAAGCCTCCATGGATGGGTTCACGGCGTGTCCCGCTGACCAATTCTTGATTTGGCGCCGGTCTCATTCAGAACTCGGAAGTTGGAAAAACGTAACAGGTAATAGCACTCGCCGTAAGACGAACGAGTGCTCTGATGGATACCTCCGCTTGAGAGGTTAGGAATCAAGCCCAACCAGTGATCTCACCCAAAGCCTTGCCAATATCCGCCAAACTACGAACCGTCTTCACACCAGCGTCTTCAAGCGCTGCGAATTTTTCATCCGCAGTGCCTTTGCCACCAGCAATAATCGCACCGGCATGGCCCATGCGCTTACCAGCCGGTGCGGTGACACCCGCAATATAGCTCACAACGGGCTTGCTAACATTGTCTTTGATAAACGCAGCCGCTTCTTCTTCGGCTGTTCCACCGATTTCGCCGATCATCACAATCGCTTCGGTCTTAGGGTCTTGCTCAAACCGTCCAAGAATGTCGATAAAGTTGGAGCCAGGAATAGGGTCACCACCAATACCTACACAAGTTGATTGACCGAAACCTGGATCTGTTGTCTGCTTTACCGCCTCATAAGTTAAGGTACCAGATCGCGACACTATACCGACCTTGCCGGGCAGGTGAATCTCGCCAGGCATAATGCCTATCTTGCATTCGCCAGGTGTAATTACACCTGGGCAGTTGGGGCCGATCAAGGTTACGCCTTTGCGGTCACATACGATTTTTGCTTCCAGCATATCCAGCGTAGGAATGCCTTCAGTAATGCACACGACCAATTCCAGTCCGGCGTTTGCCGCTTCCAATATAGAGTCTTTGCAAAATGGTGCCGGCACGTAGATAACAGAGGCCTGCGCACCGGTTTGCTCAACGGCTTCGGCAACAGTATCAAATACCGGCAAATCCAGGTGCTTTTGACCGCCCTTGCCCGGCGTCACACCACCCACCATTTTTGTGCCATACGCAATCGCTTGCTCAGTATGAGAAGTGCCCTGCGAACCGGTCAGGCCCTGACAGATAACCTTAGTGTTTTTATCGATCAGAATGCTCATTATTTGCCTCCCGCGGCTTTCACAGCCTGTTCCGCCGCATCGGTCAATGATGAAGCAGCAATAATGTTAAGACCGCTGTCGGCCAGTTTCTTGGAGCCCAGTTTGGCGTTGTTGCCTTCGAGTCGAACCACGACAGGAACACTTACGCCGACTTCTTCAACAGCGCCGATGATGCCTTCAGCAATCAAGTCGCAGCGCACGATGCCGCCGAAAATATTGACCAGAACCGCCGACACATTGTCATCTGACAAAATGATTTTGAACGCCTCGGAAACACGCTCTTTGGTCGCACCACCTCCCACGTCCAGAAAGTTTGCTGGTTGGCCACCATGATGCTTGACGATATCCATAGTACCCATGGCAAGGCCAGCACCGTTCACCATGCAGCCGATGTTGCCGTCCAGCGCCACATAATTTAACTCCCACTGTGCCGCATGCACTTCACGCTCGTCTTCTTGCGAGCTGTCATGCATCTCACGTAATTTCGGCTGACGATACAACGCGTTGCTGTCAATATTAAGCTTGGCATCCAGGCAATGCAGATCGCCTTCTTTAGTGATCACCAGGGGATTGATTTCCAAAAGCGCCAAATCGTTTTCTACGAACAGCTTGGCAAGACCTTGAAAAATCTGGGTGAATTGCTTGATCTGTACACCCTTCAAGCCTAAACGAAACGCGAGATCACGACCCTGGTAAGGCATCGCGCCAACCAACGGATCAATTTCAGTTTTGAGTATTTTTTCGGGCGTCTCATGCGCCACTTTTTCAATTTCAACGCCGCCTTCAGTAGACGCCATGAAGACAATGCGTTGAGTCGATCGGTCTATGACAGCACCAAGATACAATTCCTGGTCTATGTCTGTGCAGGCTTCGACCAATATTTTGCTGACAGGCTGGCCATTTGCATCAGTCTGGTAAGTGACGAGATTCTTGCCAAGCCATTTGTGTGCAAAGTCTTCCACTTCCTGCTTGGTTTTGGCCAGCATAACGCCACCTGCCTTACCACGGCCACCCGCATGAACCTGGGCTTTAACAACCCAGATATCGCCGCCTAATTTACCGGTTGCTTCAACCGCTTCCTTTGCGCTGTCAACTGCATAGCCTTCTGAGACAGGCAGTCCGTATTCCGCAAACAATTGTTTGCCTTGGTATTCATGAAGATTCATTGCAACACCTTTGTTGGTTTTGAGTTTGGAACACTGTTGTTCCCGTGAGGACGTTCAGGCACAGTCGCACCAGCGGCGCGTATTGTCCCGTAAACGGCGTGGTTTATCAATGTGAGAGCAACCCTCTCACGTAATATCTGGGTAACTACGGCCCTACTTCTTTTTTCTGGGCCGTTTGTTTTGAATATGTATGGCATGTCCATTTGCCGCTAATGCTGCTTCATGTACTGCTTCAGATAATGTCGGATGACCGAAAACAGTCAGCGCGATATCTTCTGAGCTGGAACCAAATTCCATGGCTATGACAATCTGTTGAACTAAATCAGCTGCACTTGGGCCAACGATATGGCAGCCAAGTATGCGATCCGTATTGCTGTCAGCGATCATCTTGACCATCCCATCGCTGTCGTTCGCTGCTAGCGCTCTGCCACTGGCAACAAATGGAAACACGCCTACTTTTACGTCCTCACCCGCTGCTTTGAGCTGCTGCTCGGTCTTGCCCACGCTGGCCACTTCGGGGTGGGTATAGATCACATTGGGAATACAATCGTAGTTCAGCGCCGTTTTCTTACCAGCTATTCGCTCGGCCACCATCACGCCCTCTTCAGACGCCTTGTGTGCAAGCATAGGTCCGCGCACAACGTCGCCGATAGCATACACGCCTGGCGCTTCAGTTGCGCAGTAATCATCAACGAAGATGAAACCGCGTTCATCCATGTTTACGCCGCAATCGGCAGACAACAAATTCTCGCTATTGGGCTTACGCCCTACAGCAACAATTAGCTTGTCGAAGGTTTCGGTTGAGCTCTCGTCACCACTTGTGAAACTGACCTTGACGGATTTCTTTTTAGTGCCGGTTACCTCACTGCCGGTCACACGGCAACCCAGTCGTATGTCCAAACCTTGCTTGGTCAGAATTTTCTTGGTTTCCTTGGCAATTTGCTCGTCCATTGCCGGCAAAAAATCGTCCAGCGCTTCCAACACAACGACTTCTGCGCCTAGGCGAGACCAGACACTGCCCAATTCCAACCCAATAACGCCAGCACCAATCACGCCAAGACGCTTTGGCACGGCCTCAAATTCCAGTGCGCCAGTAGAATCCACTATGGTTTCATCGTCGGTTGGTGCTGGTGGAATATTGATGGCCTGTGAGCCGGCTGCAATAATGATATTGTCGGCATCCAACACCGATTTGGAACCGTCCGCAGCAGTTACTTCCACCTTTTTTCCAGCCAGCACTTTGCCGTGGCCTTGCACTGGTGTCACGCCATTGGCTTTGAACAAGCCCGCAATGCCACCCGTTAGCTGCTTCACAATTTTATCTTTGCGCGCCAACATCTGCGCGACATCCATAGTCACTTTACCAGTACTAATACCGTGCACATCAAAATGATCTTTAGCTTCTGCGTATTTATGCGAGCTATCTAACAAAGCCTTGGAGGGAATGCAGCCCACATTGAGACACGTACCGCCCAGCACGGCGTTATCCTTGGCATCAACCCACTGCTCAACACAGGCGGTGTTCATTCCCAGCTGTGCGCAGCGAATAGCAGCTACATAACCACCAGGCCCTGAGCCAACAACTACTACATCGTATTTATCTGACATATTCTTTGCTCACCCGTGCTATAGCTCTAACAATATTCGTGCTGGATCTTCCAGCATGCCTTTTATCGCCACCAGAAACTGCACTGCTTCTTTGCCATCAATCAAGCGATGATCATATGACAAGGCCAGGTACATCATTGGCAGAATCACTACCTCGCCATTGACTGCCATGGCCCGGTCTTGAATATTGTGCATGCCAAGAATACCCGTCTGCGGCGGATTTAAAATTGGCGTAGACAACATGGAACCAAACACTCCGCCATTGGATATTGTAAAAGTACCTCCGGTCATTTCGTCGATGCTTAGCTTAGCCTCAGACGCTTTAGTGCCGTAATCAATAATCTTCTTTTCGATTCCAGCCAAGCTCATGCTGTCGGCATCACGCAGTACTGGAACAACTAAACCACGCGGCGAGGAGACGGCTACGCCAATGTCGTAATAGCCATGGTAGACAATGTCGTTGCCATCAATAGATGCGTTAACGGCGGGGAATCGTTTCAGGGCTTCAGTAGCCGCTCTTACAAAAAATGACATAAACCCTAGTTTGGTATTGTGGGTTTTCAGGAATTGATCCTTGAACTTGCTGCGCAAGTCCATCACCGGCTTCATGTTCACCTCGTTAAAAGTGGTGAGCATCGCCGTTTCCTGGCTGGCCTGCAGTAATCGCTCAGCGACTTTCGCTCTCAGCCGCGTCATCGGTACGCGTTTTTCAACGCGCTCTCCAGGTGCTACCAATTCAGCCTCGGCCACCGCCGGGCTAGCTGGTGCACTGGCACTTTGCTTTGACGCTTGAGCCGCATCAGCCGCTTTGATCACGTCTTCTTTAGTCACACGCCCACCTTTACCGGTACCAAGAATACTCGCGGGGTCCAATCCTTCTTCTTCAGCCAGTTTTCTGGCAGCGGGACTTAGAATTTTCTCCTCAGCATCGCCGGAGCTTTCGCTTTGATCAGGCATGTCATTTGCTGCAGGTTTTTCCTCAGCCGGTGCAGCGCCTTCTTCAAAGTGCGCAATCACTTCATTGGACAATACGATATCGCCCTCTTGCTTTAGAATCTCGCTGATGCTGCCATCAGCGGGGGCCACCACTTCTAGCACGACTTTGTCAGTCTCGATGTCTACGATCAGCTCATCTCGGCTCACCGCCTCACCGGCTTGTTTGTGCCAGGTGGCAATACTACCGTCTGCCACTGATTCTGGAAATTGTGGCGCCTTTATATCTATCGCCATTATTGTGCTCTCCGTTTTGTTCCGCGTTTTCTACTGAGTTTTGCTATTCGATTGGATTTATTCAAAAACACCAGCGTCCTTGGTCAGTGCATTACTAATTAGTTTTTCCTGCTCTTGCAAATGGCGCGACATATAACCGGCCGCCGGTGCCGCCGAGGCAGGCCGGGCAACACATTCAAGGAAAATACTGCGTTTGTGCTTGTGAAGTACATTGCGCATGTGGTGCTGGCTTGAGTACCAGGCACCCTGGTTCATGGGTTCTTCCTGGCACCAAACCACTTCACTCAGATTCTTGTATGGTGCCAGAATTTCAGAAAGCTCAAGCTCAGGGAAAGGATATAACTGCTCCAGCCTGACAATCGCTATATGCGGCAGCTCAAGCTCGTCTCTGCGCTCCCGCAAGTCGTAATAGACTTTTCCAGAACAGAGTACTACACGCTTAACCGCAGTCGCTTTAATTGTATCCCTGGTTTCACCAATGACATTTTGAAATTCATTGTCGGCTAATTCTTCAAGGCTTGAAACAGCCGATTTGTGTCTTAACAAACTCTTTGGTGTCATCACAATTAATGGTCGGCGCATGGGACGAATCACCTGCCGCCTGAGCATGTGGAACACTTGAGCAGGTGTGGTTGGCACACATACCTGAACGTTATGCTCAGCACACATTTGCAGAAATCGCTCAAGGCGAGCGCTTGAGTGCTCAGGGCCCTGTCCCTCGTAGCCATGCGGTAGCAACATGGTCAAACCGCTCAAGCGCTGCCACTTGTGTTCACCGCTGGTAATAAACTGGTCGATAACCACCTGTGCGCCATTGGCAAAGTCGCCAAATTGCGCTTCCCAAATAACCAGTCTGTTTGGCGCCGTCGTTGAGTAGCCGTACTCGAAACCGAGAACCGCCTCTTCGGAGAGAAAAGAATCGTAGATATCAAACGCTGGCTGCTCAGTGGCCAGGTGCTGCAGAGGTACATGGACTGAACCATCTTTCTGGTTGTGCAATACGGCGTGACGGTGCGAAAACGTTCCGCGCCCTACGTCCTGTCCAGTCAGTCTTATCGGGTAGCCGGCGTCGATCAAGCTGGCGTAAGCCAGTATTTCCGCCATACCCCAGTTCAACATTAGCGTGCCCGCTGCCATTTTCCGGCGGTCTTCAACAATTTTTTGCACCTGGCGTTGCAGAACAAACCCATCCGGTATTTGGTTGATCGACTCACCCAGGCGTTGCAGGGTTTTCAAGTCCAGTCGACTGTCGAACTCTGCAGTCCAGTCATGCCCCAGATACGGTCTCCAGTCTACAAACATTGCCTGATCGGGCTCACTCACCAGACTCTTTGCAACATGCTTGCCATCATCGAGTGCTGCGCGGTATTCGTCTATTAGCGTTTTGTCCTGCTGCTCATCAATGACACCGGCTGCAACCAATTTTTTCGCGTACAAATCGCGGGTGGTTGTTTGTTTACGGATATGCTGATACATCAATGGCTGTGTGGCAGCAGGCTCATCTGCTTCATTGTGTCCTCGGCGTCGATAGCAGATGAGGTCAATGACCACGTCTTTATCAAACTGTTGGCGATAGTCCATCGCCAGCTCAGTGACAAACAACACGGCTTCAGGGTCATCGCCATTCACATGGAAGATTGGCGCTTGCACCATCTTGGCAATGTCCGTGCAATACTCGGTAGAACGCGCGTCTTCTTGTCGGCTTGTGGTAAAACCCACCTGATTATTGATCACAATGTGGATCGTGCCGCCGGTTGTGTAGGCGCGGGTTTGCGACATCTGGAAAGTTTCCATCACTACACCCTGTCCAGCGAACGCCGCGTCGCCATGCATGATGATTGGTATTACCTGATCTCTCGCAGTATTTTTCCGGCGATCTTGCCTGGCGCGAACCGAACCCTCAGCAACCGGACTGACAATCTCCAGATGCGAGGGATTGAAAGCCAACGCCAAGTGCATTTCACCATTAACAGTCATTACGTTTGAAGAAAAACCCTGGTGGTACTTAACGTCACCGGATGTTTCCATTGACACATGCCCTTCAAACTCGTCGAACAACTCGGCGGGGTTTTTGCCAAGAATATTGACCAGCACATTCAACCTGCCTCGATGCGCCATGGCCAGCACTATCTCTTTGGCCGAATAGTGACCAGAACGTTGGATCAGTGCGTCCAACATGGGAATCAGGCTTTCACCACCTTCCAAGCCAAAGCGCTTGGTACCAGGAAACTTGGAGCCCAAATATTTCTCAAGCCCCTCCGCCGCAGTTAATCGCTCCAACAAATGAACCCGCTCTTCAACGCTGAATTCAGGCGCTGAGCGCACCTTATCCATACGCTGCTGAATCCAGTGGCGCTCTTCTGATTCCACAATGTGCATAAACTCCGCACCCACACTCGCGCAATAGGTGCGCTGTACGGCATCGAGAATTTCCCTCAATGTGGCTTCTTCTTTGCCTATGTAGAGACTGCCAGTTTGGAAAATAGTATCCAGGTCCGCTTCGGAGAGTTTGTGGTAGGCCAGTTCAAGATCTGGAACACGTGGCCGTTGCCACAAGCCCAAAGGATCAAGTTTGGCGTGCTGATGGCCTCGCTGACGGTAGGCGGATATTAATTGAACAACCCGAACCTGTTTGCGCTCATATTCTGTGCTGGTGCTTTCAGAACTCGCTTCAGGACGTACACCCCGTGCGTGTTGCTTGGCAAGCAACTGAAAATACTCGCGGACCGTCGAGTGAGGAATATCCTGGGTTGTGCCATTGACCTGCGGCAACCGCTCAAAGTAGCTTCGCCATTCAGGGGGTACCGAATTAGGGTCTTCAATGTACTGTTCGTACATTGTTTCTACATAAACCGCATTGCCACCTGATATGTGCGAGGTGCGCCACAATGCGTGCATTGAATCGTTCTGCATTGACTGTCCTGTCTTGGCGCCCTTAATCGAAAGTTCCAGGGCCGCATTACTTCAAGAGTGTAGCCTTGTTCTATATATAAACACAAATGCTTGGCCAGACTTCACGCCTGTGTGCTTTGCATCGAAAAACCGACTAACAGAATTATTCTGTATGAAAAATAGTCAGAAAACGACGTCGTCGCGGCTAGGTTGCGCGCTGCAACAACATGTTTCGGATGTGACCAATTGCTCGTGTCGGGTTCAGACCTTTAGGACACACGGATACGCAGTTTTGTATTCCATGACAACGGAACACGCTAAAGGGGTCGTCCAATCGGGACAAACGTTCTTCTGTCGCTGTATCGCGACTGTCCGCCAAAAATCGATACGCCTGAAGCAAACCGGCCGGTCCAATAAAACGATCAGGATTCCACCAGAAAGAAGGACAACTGGTTGAACAACATGCGCACAGGATGCATTCATACAAACCATCCAATTTCTCTCGCTCTTCAGGGGTCTGCAGGCGTTCGATAGCAGGTGCTGGCTTATCATTGATCAAATAAGGCTGAATCTTCTCGTACTGTGCGTAAAACATACTCATGTCGACAACCAGGTCCTTCACAACTGGCAGCCCTGGTAGTGGTCGCACCACCAGTTTGTTGTTTTTGACAGTCTCAGACAATGGTGTGATACAGGCCAGACCGTTTTTGCCGTTCATGTTAAGGCCATCCGACCCACAAACGCCTTCGCGGCATGATCGCCGGAATGTCAATGACGGGTCTTCCGCCTTAAGTTTTTCCAACACATCCAGCACCATCAGGTCTTTACCCGCGGTATCAATCTGGGTGTCTTGCATCCAGGGAGCTTCGTCAGTTTCGGGGTTGTAGCGATACAGGCTAACGTTCAGCATTGGCCATCATTCCTAGAAAGTTGCTGGTGTCATAAGTACAAACGGTACTCAGTATGTTCTCAGTTTTGGTTCAAAAGTATCTACCAGTTTAGGCGTGAAGTTCACAGAGCGCTTTCCAACACGTTTCTCATCAGGAAAATACATGGAGTGGCACAACCAGTTTTCGTCATCTCTGTCCTGAAAATCTTCGCGCGCATGAGCACCACGGCTTTCCTTACGCTCTTCTGCTGCGATTGCAGTCGCTTCGGCCACCTCGAACAAATTCTGCAGCTCAAGGGCTTCAATACGCGCTGTATTAAAGGCCTGAGATTTATCGCCAGTTGCAACACCGTCTACGCGAGGGCGCAAATCTTCCAGTTTTCTGATACCTTCTTGCATAAATTCGCCATTTCGAAATACACCGAAATGGTTCTGCATAATGTTCTGCAATTCGGTTCGAAGACCCGCCACGCTCTCCGTACTCGTAGACGATTCGAGACGCTGCAAACGCGACATCGCCTGATCAATATCCGTTTCACTGGCCGCACGCTGTTCAATACCTTCACGTAGAGAGTTCTCTATGAACAAGCCCGCAGATCGGCCAAATACAACGAGATCAAGCAATGAATTGCCACCCAGTCGGTTTGCCCCGTGCACAGATACACACGCTACTTCGCCACAAGCAAATAGGCCTTCTACCACTACATCTTCACCCGCCGCGTTCTGGGTGAGTGCCTGACCGTCTACATTAGTGGTTATCCCGCCCATCATATAGTGACAGGTTGGAACAACCGGAACCGGTTCTTTAACTGGATCGGCATGCGCAAATGTTCGCGACAACTCCACAATGCCAGGCAAACGGCTTTGCAGAACCTCTTCGCCCAAATGATCCAGTTTCAGGAATACATGGTCTCCATCCGCTCCGCATCCGCGCCCTTCCAGAATTTCCAAAACCATTGATCGAGCAACTACGTCACGACCTGCCAAATCTTTGGCGTTGGGCGCGTAGCGCTCCATAAAGCGTTCGCCGTCCTTATTAACCAGATAGCCGCCTTCTCCGCGACAACCTTCCGTCACCAACACACCAGCGCCGTGAATGCCGGTAGGATGGAATTGCCACATCTCAATATCTTGCACTGGCAATCCCGCACGCAATGCCATACCGATACCGTCACCGGTGTTGATGTGAGCATTGGTCGTCGACGCATATATTCGCCCAGCACCACCGGTGGCGAATACCGTCGCTTTCGATTTGATGTACACGACTTCACCTGATTCCATGTTGATCGCCATCACGCCGACTACCACGCCGTCCTGATTCTTGACCAGATCGGTTGCGTACCATTCGTTGAAAAAAACGGTATTGTTTTTCAGGTTCCCTTGGTAAAGCGCATGCAAAAGGGCATGACCCGTCCGGTCAGCCGCCGCACAGGTACGAGCAGCCTGGCCACCCTTGCCGAAATCTTTGGACTGACCTCCGAATGGGCGCTGGTAAATGCGTCCTTCCTCGGTTCGACTGAACGGCAAGCCCATGTGCTCTAATTCAAATACGGCTTCCGGGCCTACATTACACATATACTCTATCGCGTCTTGGTCACCGATGTAATCGGAGCCTTTGACCGTGTCATACATATGCCAGCGCCAGTCATCATTTGGGTCTGCGCTGGCAATTGCACAGGTAATACCCCCTTGCGCCGATACTGTGTGCGAGCGGGTCGGAAACACCTTGCTGATAACCGCAGTTTTATAACCAGATTGCGCCAGCTGCAGTGCAGCTCGCATTCCGGCACCGCCACCGCCGACAATAACGCCGTCGAATGAAATAGTGCGAGGTTTACTCATTAGATTCCCCAGAGAATTTGTATACCCCACACGAGGTAATAGAAGGCCATCAGTGCCGCGATTCCCTGCAGAAAAAAGCGCAGAGGTGTTGCGACAGCGCCAAGTTGACGTGTGGTAATGTAGTCAGTAGTCACCGACCACAAGCCCACCCAGGCGTGCACGATCATTGAGAGCAAGGCCAACAAGCTGAAGGTCCGCATCCAATTTTGCTGAAACAAGGCCTCCCACTCGTTAAAAGTTAGTGCCGGATTGGTCAAAAGAAAAAATGTAAGAAACACCACGTAAAACAGCAACACAACACCGCTGATTCGCTGCGCCATCCAGTCGAACAGACCGCTGCGCCCAAAATTTGTGACCGACGTTACCATATCCATAACCCCGCAAGAACGATCAACACGATGGCAATAGCCAATGTAATTTTGGCGGCCAGCTGACCGCCCTCAAGTGATTCGCCAATCCCCATATCCATAAAGAAATGCTTAACACCAGCGGCAGTGTGGTATGCCAATGCAGCAATCACTACCCACAGTGCAAAACTGGCGCCAGTGCTGGTCAACATCACTTTAACGTCTGCAAAGCCCTGAGCCGAGCTAAGACTGGCATCCAGCAGCCATATCAATAGACCAACTCCGGCGAATAAAAACACGCCAGTCAGGCGGTGGGTTATTGACATAATCGCTGCCAGGGGCCAGCGAAATGCCGCAATATTCAGGTCAACAGGTCGTTCTTTTTTCACGATTATTCTTCGCAGCTCAAGGGGTCAGTCCACGCTGCCTTCCATTTGAAGATTCAGGAGATACAGCATAGCGTATACGCGCTACAGACGGCGTTGGATTATAGAGTTTAGGCTTTTGAATTACAATTGCGCTCTTCTCAGCTATGCCATGATATCTGGGTCGCACTCTATTCATTGACAATATTCACAATCAATTTATGATTCCTCCTGGGTTTGCGGCAAGTTTACGCCCAAGTGCCACGCTTTACTTTCATTTCAGTAAACCAATAATCAGGAGCTTCTCGATGTCCGATAATAAGGCCACTCTCACCGTACCAGGTCGCGATCCAATTGATCTCGACGTTTACTCTGGTACTCTTGGCCCGGATGTTGTTGACGTTAGCAAATTAACTTCACAAGGTTTATTCACCTACGACCCTGGTTTCGTCTCCACCGGATCATGTGAGTCGAAAATTACCTTTATTGATGGAAACAAGGGTCAGCTGTTGCATCGCGGCTACCCCATCGATCAACTCGCAGAGCACTCTAATTATTTAGAAACCTGCTATTTGCTGCTTTACGGAGAGCTGCCTACCCGAGAGCAATACGACGAATTCAGCGGCATCATCACTCGCCATACCATGGTGCATGAGCAAATTCGCACGTTCTTTCAAGGCTTCCGTCGCGACGCCCACCCGATGGCCATCATGTGTGGCGTTGTAGGTGCATTGTCCGCGTTCTATCACGACTCACTGGATATCTCAGACGAAGAACATCGAAAAATCGCGGCGTTCCGCCTCATAGCAAAAATGCCAACACTGGCCGCGATGAGTTACAAGTTCTCTATTGGCCAGCCGTTTGTATACCCAGATAATTCAAAGGATTACGCCGAAAACTTCCTGCACATGATGTTTGGCAATCCTTGTGAAGAAAGCAAAATTGATCCGGCGCTGTCCAAGGCGATGGACCGAATATTTCTGCTGCACGCTGATCATGAACAAAACGCCAGCACCAGTGCAGTGCGCCTGACCGGCTCGTCCGGTGCCAACCCGTTCGCTTGTATCGCTGCCGGTATCGCCGCGCTGTGGGGCCCCGCCCATGGTGGTGCGAACGAAGCCGTGCTAGAGATGCTGGATGAAATTGGTGATGAAAGTAATATCGATGCGTTCATTGAGCGCGCCAAGGACAAAGACGATCCGTTCCGTTTGATGGGCTTTGGCCATCGTGTGTACAAAAATTTCGACCCGCGCGCACAGGTGATGCGTGAAAGTTGTGATGAGGTTCTGGAGGTGCTGGGTATGGAAGACGACCCGCTATTCCGAATTGCTCGCCGTCTGGAAAAGATCGCATTGGAAGACGAGTACTTTATTAAGAAGAAGCTGTACCCGAATGTGGACTTCTACTCGGGCATTATTCTGAAAGCCCTGGGTATTCCAGTAAACATGTTCACAGTGATTTTCGCGACCGGCCGTACCGTCGGTTGGATAGCACACTGGCACGAAATGATCAGTGGTGAATATCGAATTGGCCGCCCGCGCCAGCTTTACACTGGTTCAGCCCAGCGCGATTACAAAGATATTTCTGCTCGCTAATAGAAGAGATCGGTGTAGCAGCTGAATAACAGTCGTTAGCTGGTGCGCCTACTTTTTAAAACCGGATTCCACTTGAGCCGACCTGGCCGCCGCAGATTCCGGCGAGGTGTAGAGTTCCAGTGTGAAACCCTGCTCCCAGCGATAGCATTTATTGATGTCTTTACCCTCGATACCATTCAGCGCTTCTTTGGCCAATCGCACTCCGTCCGGACCGTTAGCGGCTATTTTCTCGGCGACTTCGCGAGCAGCCGGCAATACTTCTTCATTTGGCAACACAGAGTGCAAGCTGCCGTGACTTGCTACTTCAGCGGCTGTTAATGGCTCGCCGGTATACATGCAATACCGGGTTTTTTGAACACCTACCAAACGCATCAAATGCGTTGCACCACCAAGTGCTCCGACTTTGACTTCCGGTAATCCAAACAAGGCGTCTTCTGCGGCAAACACCATATCAGACGCGCCGGCAAGCCCAATTCCTCCTCCCAAACAATGCCCTTGTACAACGCTGATTACTGGAACCTGACAGTCATACACTGCGGCGAACATGGTGTAGAACCCGTGATTGCAAGCACCAATAAGCGTAGCGTCTGAATTGAGTTCTTTGACATCAGCACCAACACAAAAGTACTTACCAGCCGCCGTCAGCAGGATAACTCGCACGTCATCGCGTTTACCCAGAGTGGTCAGTTCTTCAGCGACCTCCAGCGTTTCCTTGATGTTCAGCGCATTCACTTTAGGAAAGTCCATACAAACTTCCGCTACGTAGTTTTCTATATGACTTCTAACAGGCATTATCGGTGGCTCTTGGGCAAGTATTCACTGAGATTTATTTAAATCGGGTCGCACATAAACACCGGGATATTGCGATCTGTGCGAGCCTGGTATTCATCGAAATCTGGATAAAGACTTAGCAAATGCGGCCACAGTGCCGCTTTTTCTTTATCGTCTACTCGGCGTGCGCGCATTTGGCGAGTTTCACCAGTAACGGTAATAGCCACCTCAGGGTTAGCCGATACGTTATAAAACCAGTTCGGATTCCTGTCCATACCACCTTGTGACGCAACCAACAGCTCTTTGTTGTTGTATGGTAAATGGATCAAGGCTACTTCGCGCCAATCTCCAGACTTTGCGCCTTTGGAGCCCAGCACACAAATTGGGTAGCCACCTGGAAATGTGTTCCATACTCTGCCTTTGCTCACCTTGTAGGTCCAGACATTCAGCTTGGTAAACAGCTTAATAATCGGGCGGGCGTATTTAAGCTGCTTTTCTTCGAAAACTTGAACGTCTTCGCGCCGGGTTTTGACGTAGTCGTACTCAACCATGATTAGTCCTGAAATACCTCTGCCATAAAGCCAATCATCTCCGGCTGATGAATGCCCAGTATCATTGTTTTTACACAGCCATCATCCCTGGCAGCTTTCCATTTTTCGGCCTTAGCGGCTATCTGATCTTTAGTGCCCGATAGAGAAACTTCTTCAAGAAGCTCCATTGGTAAGGCAGCCGCAGCCTCCTCTTTCTTGCCGCTTAGATAAAGATCTTGCACTTTCGCTGCTGCATCTTCATAGCCCATCCGACAAGCCATGGCGTTGTAGAAGTTCTTGTTGCGTGCTCCCATGCCACCTATGTACAAGGCCAGCATCTGACGGGTTGCAAACAGATACTCTTCAGGGTCCTCGCCGCAAAACACGCCAACAAATGGCGCGATATCAAAATCATCCCAACCTTTGCCATTGCCCGCTTTGGCAAAACCTTCTTCTACCGGCTTGGTAATTAGGCTCAGCTTATCCGGCGACGCAAACGATGGGAACAATCCATCGGCTACTTCACCACTAACACGAAAGCCACCGGGAGTGAATGATGCTGTATAAACAGGTACTTCGGTCGCGCCGAGGATGGATTTCAGCGGCTTACCAAGACCGACGGAACCGTCACCATCGTACGGCATTTGGTAAATCTCGCCATCGAATTCGACAGGGCCTTCCCGCTTCATTATTTTTTTGACGATCTCAATGTGCTCGCGCAAACGAGTCAAAGGCTTTGCGTACCCTATCCCATGCCAACCTTCAACCACTTGAGGACCGGATGCACCCAAACCAAGAATAAATCGATCTCCGGACAATTGCGCCAGCGACATAGTGGTCATGGCGGTCATTGCAGGCGTTCGCCCTGGCACCTGAAAAATCGCAGTGCCCACTTTGATGCGCTCCGTTTGCGCCAGAATCCAACTGCTAACCGTAGCAGCATCTGAACCATAGGCTTCTGCCACCCAGACCGAATGGTAACCAGCTTCCTCAGCCTCGTGCACCATTGGCATTGGTATCTGAAGTTGTTTGCCCGAGTAACCCAGCAATAGTCCTAAATTCATGTCAAGTAGTCCCGATCAATGAGCGCGCAATTATAGCGTCAAACAGCCGCTGATTGCAGGTTTTGCCCTCTAGTCCTGACTGATACTGAGAACCACTTTACCGATGGTTTTGTTGCTTCCAACCAAGGCGTGCGCCTGCTCCATTTCTTCAATCGGCAGTATTTTTTCTATCACAGGCTTTAAGGTGCCATCACTGAATTGAGGCCAAACGTGCTCTCGCAGTGTACTGATCAGCTCAGCCTTCGCTAACAACGATCGTGACCTCAGGGTCGATCCAATAATACGTTGCCTCTTGATTAACATGGCGCCCAGATTGAGCTCTGTGCTCAACCCACCCATCAATCCAATCACTACTATTCGTCCGTCTACGGCAAGGCATTGTTGATTATCAGCCAAATATGAGGCCCCTACCGGATCGAGAATAACATCAACACCCGTGTCGCCAGCCCACTCTTTGACGCTGGTGACAAACGAATCATCGGCGCGTCTATCGAAGCCGGCGGAAGCCCCCAGCGATTGGCAGTACTCAATTTTGTCTGCACCCCCCACCGTCACCATACAGGGGTTGGAAAAAACCGAGCATAGCTGAATTGCAGCAGTGCCAACACCGCTCGCACCGGCGTGAAGCAGAACACGTTCGCCCGGTTGTGCGGCGGCTTCAATATAAATATTCAAATAAGCGGTAGCGAATACTTCCGGCAATGCAGTCGCCTGCTCAAAATTAAGCGCGCCTGGAATGGGCAGCAATTGGCCCTGCGGAACCGCGCTGTACTGCGCGTAACCTCCACCCGCCAGCAAGGCACACACCCGGTCACCCTTTTTCCATTCCTTCACGTTTGAACCGGCGGCTTCGATAACGCCGGCGCATTCCAAACCCATTATGTCACTGGCCCCTGGAGGCGGCGGGTACAAGCCCGCGCGTTGCATCAAGTCGGCACGATTGATCGCCGTAGCGTAATTTCGCACCAGCACATCATTGGTGCCAATCTCCGGCCTCGGGGTGTTGCGCCAAACAAGATGTTCACCGTCTACCTGTATCGCTTTCATACGCCTATGATCTTTTCAGGCCTAAATGTCTGTACTAGTGGTTTTATTGTTGCCCTGCAGTAGTTCAAGGCGCTCACCATACTGTCGCTGCTGAGAAACCGTTTCAGCAACCTCAATGGCTTTCTGCAACGACTTTATAGCACCAAAACGCTCGCCCAGTGCTAAATGCGTTCGGGACTTTAATTCATGCAGTAAAGCTTCGTCTTGCTTTAACTGCAAGGCTTTGCGCAACATACCCATCGCGGTGTCGTAATCACTGTTATTGAAAGCGTCTCGTGCAGCCAGTAACAAATAATAAGGATTCTTCGCGCGATACCGCTTCACCAGTTGATCATAATATTTAGCCACTTCAAGATCACCTTGCGCTCTGTACATTGACGCAAGATTGGATAAGGCGGCCTGCTCCTCGGAATTCAGATCAACCGCTTTCAACAGCGCAGCTTCCGCATGCTCTATCTTTTCTACACGACTGAAAATCACGCCCAGATTGGACCAAACAAACGCGGCTTTGGGGTCAAGCATCAGCGCTTTGCGAGCGTACAAAAAAGATTGCTCGTAATTTCTTAAGTGCAGGTAATCGATGGAACGATTGTTGTAATACTGTGCAAATGCCTGATCGTCACTCAGCGTGCTCGACTCAAGGCGCAGCACATTATTCTGCGCCCTGCTGATATCCACTACCTGATCGTATTGCCGACTGATCTTGATTTTGACGTTCACGTGCCTGCGCAAGGTCATTGACCCGCTTTCCAATTCCCATTCCGGGGCAACCAATACGTCTTGATAGTAAGCGCGTAATCCCGCTTCTCTAGCCAGGGCAACGAACAAATTGCTAAATGCCAGACAATTTGCTCTTTGCGCCTGAAACGCACCCACGGCTGTCTTGGTTTGCGTATCATCGTATTTCAACCCTAAAACACCTGGACTAAGAACGGCACGCAATAAATTGGAAACCTTTGCTGTTTTTGTCTTGTACGGTATGACGTGTCGTTGCAGAAATTCGCGCATCCCGTCATCAATTTCAAGAATATCTTCGTTTGGAAGCTCGCCGGGTTCAATGTGTCGGCCAAGCATGGCGACACCGTTGAGTATTTCGTCAAGCAACTCAGGATCGGCGCTGCTGGTGGCACTTTCCGGTCTACTCACAGACGCACAAGAGGCTATCAGCGCGACAAAGCACAGCAAGACAATGCAGCGGCTGAAGTACATTGCAAGGTTAGACAACATAATTATTGGACTGCCCGATAAGCAGTTCGTTTCATCTGCTCGAAAAAATCAGCCCACTGTACACCGCTCAATTTGGCTGGAGGGCCAAGGCAAAGACTCAGCAAATATTGCTTGCACAACAACTCTAACAAACGAGCGGCTTGTGCCGCGTCACTCAGGTCATTGCCTTTACTCAGCATGCCGTGGTTCGCCAGTAAACACGCCCTGCATGATTGTAAACCCTGTACCGAGGCATCTGCCAGCTCAGCTGTACCGAACGTATGGTAGTTCACGCAGGGTACATGATCCGATCCCAACATACCGATCATATAATGAAAGCCAGGGAGGTCTTTGCCATGACTGGCAACCGCCACGCAATGATCAGAATGGGTGTGCACAACGGACTGCGTATCCGGGAATGCACGGTATACCGCTGCGTGCATTTGCCATTCAGACGAGGGTTTAAGCGCGCTGTCGTTTTCCCCGCGCAATGACAAACGCACAATATTGTCTACACTGATGGACGTTGCACTGATGCCGCTGGCCGTAATCAACATGCCAGAACCGAAGCGGCAAGACAAATTACCTGTCGACAAAGCCAACAAGCCATCGTCGCCAAGCTCTCGATATTCGTCCACCAATTGCTGGCGTAACATGGCTTCTGTCATGGAAAATCCCCCAAATATTGGGCCAACAGCGTGCTAAGAATAATATCTAACCGTGTATAATTCCACGCCGATTCGCACCGAGACAAACCAGACAATGAGTGAATATCACGCCCCAACCGCTGACATCAAGTTTACCATGGAAGCCGTCGCAGGCTTGCCTGAGATGAGTTCTCTGCCCGCATTTAGCGAACTGAGTGATGATCTCGTTGATGCTATTTTGGAGGAAGCTGCACGCTTTACCAGTGGCGTGATTGCCCCATTAAATCGCACTGGGGACGCAGAAGGCACAAAAGTTGTTGATAGAGCAGTGCAGGAGAGCAAAGGGTTCGCCGAAGCATACCAACAAGTTGTTGAAGGCGGCTGGAGCAGCTTATCAGCCAGTGAAGAGTACGGCGGTCAGGGCTTGCCCGAGCTTTTGGCGGCCGGCGTTGGTGAGAGCATTATGTCGGCCAATATGGCATTTTCCTTGGTCACTCTATTATCTCAGGGGTCTATTTCGGCCTTAAACAACCATGGCTCTGAGGAACTAAAGCAAGATTATCTGGGCAAGCTGATCAGTGGTGAATGGACAGGCACGATGAACCTGACCGAGCCTCAGGCGGGTTCGGATCTTGGCGTTGTAAAAACCCTCGCCACCCCCACCGGTGATCACTACCTGCTGAGCGGACAAAAGATCTTTATCACCTGGGGTGACCACCAGATGACTGAGAACATTGTGCACCTAGTACTGGCGCGAACGCCCGACGCCGTAGCTGGTTCTGGCGGGCTTTCGTTGTTTATCGTGCCCAAATTCCTGCTTAACGCAGATGGCTCACTTGGCGAGCGCAACGACGTGTATCCGGTTTCCGTGGAGCATAAACTGGGCATTCACGCCAGCCCAACCTGTGTTATGAGTTTTGGCGATAATGGCGGCGCCGTCGGCTATCTGGTTGGAGAGCTGAACAGAGGCCTTGCCGCTATGTTCACCATGATGAACCACGCTCGTATTGGTGTTGGTTTGCAGGGTGTTGGTATCAGCGAGCGCGCCTATCAACACGCCGTGTATTACGCAAAAGATCGCGTTCAGGGCGGCGGGCAAACCATTATCCGACACCCGGATGTGCGTCGGATGTTGATGCAAATGCGGGCAATGACAGAAGCAGGACGCGCATTATGTTACAGCGCCTACGCCAGTACGGATTTCGCCGAGTTTGGTGCCACAGCCGAGCAACGCGAGCTTGCTCAGCAGCGCGCTGATTTGCTGACGCCACTGGCGAAAGGTTGGACAACCGAAATTGCTAATGAGGTGACCTCATTGGGTGTGCAGATACATGGTGGCATGGGTTTCGTAGAAGAAACCGGTGCGGCACAACACTACAGAGACGCCCGTATTCTGGCGATTTACGAAGGTACCAATGGTATTCAGGCGATGGACTTGATCGGCCGGAAGCTGACTCGCGACGGCGGCAAGATGATGGCCGCGTTAATCGCTGACATCGATTCAAGCCTGCAAGCGCTAAAAAATCGGGGAGCATCCGTTGTTGACATTCATGACGCGCTTGCTCGCGGCCAAGATACACTTCAGCAATCCAGCGAATGGGTATTGAGTAATGCAAAAGAAGCTGAAGTAACCGGCAGCGTTGCGTTCGATTACCTCATGCTTAGCGGTTATGTGACCGGCGCCTGGCTACTCAGCCAAAAAGCCTTGCTTGCCGAACAGCAACTGGCAGACTCCGATAGTAATGAGTCATTTTTGAATACAAAACTGGCGACTGCGCGATTTTTTCTGAACAATATTTTGCCGCGCTCATCGGCGCACTGGCAGGCCATGCAGGCCGGCACCAGTACAATCATGTCACTTGCTGAAAGCGAGTTTTAAGGTCGCGTGAGACAAGGCCAGCCATGAACCCTGCTATTGCCGATTTGGTCAGACCGCATTTTCGAACCATGAAAGGCTATGTGTCCGCCGGCATGGAAGCTGGCAAAGACGCCACGCGGGTGTTTATGAACGCAAACGAAAATCCGTTCGAATTACCTGGTCTTGAAGGCTTCAATCGATACCCGGAACCGCAACCCCCCGTTCTACTGGACGCCTACGCAAAACGTTATGGCGTCGATGCAGACCAGGTCGTGGCTACGCGCGGCGCCGATGAGGCCATCGCTGTAATAACCAAACTGTTTTGTGAACCCGGAGCAGATGGCGTGGTGATTTGTCCGCCAGCGTTTGGCATGTACAAAGTCAACGCGCTTGCTGCACCGGCTTCAGCTATAGAAGTGCCGCTCGTGGAAACCGACGGCCAATTTTCTGTGAATACCCGCGCCGTTATAGAGTCCGCTAAAAATCCACACTGCAAGCTTGTGTTTCTTTGCTCACCCAATAATCCCACAGGCAACAGTTTGCCTTTGTCAGACTTACAGGCCATCTGTGCGGCCACGACGGGCTACAGCATGGTTATTCTGGATGAAACTTATATAGACTTTGCCGAACAGGAAAGCATGGTTAACTGGTTGGGAGACTACCCTAACCTTATCGTGTTACGGACGATGTCAAAATCTTACTCCATGGCCGGTATGCGTATGGGCGGCCTGCTAAATTCCGATTCAGAGTTTGTACAACTTGTGCGTAGCAAATGCCTTGATGCCTACCCATTAACGAAAACGTCGATAGACGCTGCATTACTAGCACTGTCAGACGACTTGCAGCCGCAGGTTCAAGCCAACATCAATACACTACGCGAGGAAAGGAGGCGCCTTGCGGCGGCTCTGCAGTCTGCCAGCTTCGTCACCAAAATCTATCCCAGTGACGCAAATTTCTTACTGGTGGCTCTAAACTGTGTTCAGGAACTATTGGCCTATGCCGCTCAACAGAACATTGTGTTACGTGATTTTTCGCAGCAGCCGCTTACCCCAAACTGCATCAGAATATCTGTTGGCACGCCGGCGCAGAATGATCAACTGATCGAATTGCTATCTACTTTCCATGTATAATGCCGCCCCGCAAGCAGCGGAGGCAAATTGAACACAGAATTTTTTGGCAAGACCTTATCCGGGCCGTTCACAATTCCATCCGGAATTGTATCCACCACTGGCCCTATCATAGATTACATTATCAATCACATTCCCGAGATCGGGGTTCTCACCACTAAGAGCATTGGTTTAGCACCTAAAGCGGGTTATCGCGAGCCGGTACTCAGTCAGTACGCACCCGGCTGTTTCGTCAACGCTGTTGGCCTGACCAACCCAGGCGCTGAAGAATCTATTAAAACCTTATCTTCGCTGAACATTCCCGAAGACCGCTTCTTGCTCACCTCGATTTTTGGTGCTAACGCAAAGGAATTTGCGCAAGTAGCAGAAATGCTCGCGCCCTTAAGCGATGGTCTGGAACTCAACCTGTCTTGTCCACACGCCAAAGGGTATGGCATGGCTATCGGCCAGGACCCGGACATGGTGCGCGAAATTGTAGCTGCGGTTGTTGCCGTCACAGATTTACCGGTAATCGCAAAGCTGACGCCTAACACAGACAATATTGGCTCCATCGCAGAAGCCGCCGTCGAGGCCGGTGCAGCCGGTCTGTGTGCTATCAACACCGTAGGACCGGGCTACCATACGGCGCATGGCAAGCCAGTGCTCAGCAACGAACTTGGCGGCATGTCGGGTAAAGGCGTATTGGCGATTGGCCTGAAATGCATAAAACAAATTCGCGAAGCAGTTGATTGCCCCATCATTGGCTGTGGCGGCATTAGCAGCGCAAACGACGTGCGCGCATTTCAGCAGGAAGGCGCGAACATCATTGGCGTAGGCTCGGCCCTGGTTGGAATGACCAGCGCTGAAATGGGCGATTACTTTAGCGCGCTGTCAGCAGAACTGGCACACAATGCCGAGTCAGGCGCAGCCGAGCAGCTGGTTCGCTACGACATAGATATGGACTTCCGGCCGGTCACTCTGGTAGACAATCAACGCGTCACTGATGATATTTCCATTCTGACGTTTGACCGCAAGGTTAATATCCAGGGTGGTGAGTTTCTGTTCTTATGGATTCCAGGCTTAGGCGAAAAACCGTTCTCTGCATTGACGGATGATCCTTTCTCTCTGGTTGTAATTAACCTCGGCGAATTCACTGCAAAGCTCATGACGCTAGAGCCTGGCACACAGGCCTATGTGCGCGGGCCGCATGGAATTCCTGCATCACACCCATCTGATGCGCCGCTTATCACGGTAAGCGGCGGCACAGGGCTGGCCGCTGTTTACCAAGTTGCTAGAGATCATGTTGCAGACGGTCCGGACGGTAGCGCAACCATGTTTGTGGGCGCTCGTACTGCAGAAAGATTGTATTTCCAAGACGAATGCCGAAGTTTCAGCGAGTTGCATATCGCAACCGATGATGGCAGCGCGGGTTACCATGGTTTGGTGACGGAATTATTACGTGAGCATTTGCAGACCTTAACTACTGATGAGTTAAACAAAGCAGTTTTCTACAACTGTGGTCCTGAGCCTATGGTGCATGCGGCGAAGGCGGTACAGGAAGAATTTTGTTCAAACGAGCAAATCTTCAGTGCGATTGATTATCACACGAAGTGTGGCGTTGGAATTTGTGGCGCGTGTGGTACGCCGGATGGGCGTAGGTTGTGTGTTGATGGGCCGTTTATTTCTGATGTGATCTAGCGTAAATTTTTGAATGGAAGTCCTATCTCGATGCAGGTGTGTAGTGCCGACTCTGGTCTGAAAAACCATTTGAGACAGGAAGTCCAAATTGCAAACAGTAGATCCTTTAGGGAAGCCCCCAGGGATGGGTTTAATGCTGGTCCCGCGAGCGGAGCGAGTGCTTTGGGCCCTGCGGGTTTTTCAGGCCAGAGTTGGCGCTACCCATCATCCGAAATGGAAAGAATAGAAGTTTTTGCTAACCATTGAGCGCATGCGCACATCTGTTGTATCTCCTCTTTATAGCGAGATATGATTTAGTTCGTGCAAACCTCAGGTGGCATCGCATCAATCCAATCGCGAATTAAGCTAACGGCCTCGTCGTGTATGATCGTTTTACCAATTTCTGGCATGCGGATGTCCAGTTCATTGGACGCCATGCGGAAAGCCAGGATTGACTCGTCTGCACTGCCAGGGACTATGTCGTATTCTAGTGTGCCTGCACCTGCACCAGCGGCAACCGGCGGTTTACATCGGCCGTAACTGATATCGAAGGGTCTCCAGAATTCCAGAAACAATTGTGAGGTTCTTGCCATACCGGTTTCACTGTGGCAATGGGCGCAGTTGATATCCAAATAGGCTCTGGCTCGATCATCTAGGCCTGCCGTATCATCTTCCCAATCGGGTACAGTAACAATGCCCGCCGCATCGGCTGGCACACCTGCCAAAATACCATCAGCTAACCACTGCATCAGCTGGTTATCCGTACCGGACGCATACGCAAAGTCATGATTCAGATGCCTGGCCTTAGGGCCTATTGGTATGGTTTCGTCTTCGCCGTGACAAGTCTTGCAATCATTGGAGTCTGGCACGCGGTAGTTTGTGCTGCGCGCCGAACCATCGGTGTGAATCCAACTGACTGATTGCGTCGCTCCGGCAACGCTGAGTTGAGCGTCGGTTTTATCCTGTGTCCATACATAAGGCAATCCTACCCAGCCATCCTGACGATGAATCAGCAAACGCGTTTCTATAATTTCCTCACCGGCACTTGGGTCACGCAGGTCGTTGGCAATGGTGAAGGTTTTCGCAATAACGGTGCCAACAGGAAAATCGAAAACGTTTTGCTCGCTGTAAGCCGCAGCTGTACCCTCAGGAAGAAATACCACACGGTACTTAAGTGCGTAATCCGTGAATAGCTCGGAGATTAGATCGTAAGGTGTACCGTCTACCGGGTTCTGCGTGGGATCTGCACTGTCGGCGAACAGACCATAACTGGACAATTT
The DNA here is from genome assembly GCA_039111475.1 of Pseudomonadota bacterium. GTDB lineage: Bacteria > Pseudomonadota > Gammaproteobacteria > Pseudomonadales > JAUIET01 > JAUIET01. The sequence goes on from JBCCIP010000018.1 coordinate 80,711, forward strand.
CGGACAATCCACGTCTTTTGCTGGATGATTGATTCCATCAACTTCAGCACCGCAGATTTCAGCCACTTGCTCATCGCTTAGCTGAGTCGCTCCATTTTCAATCACCTCTGGAGTGTCCAAGGCAACTGTTGGCAATGACGCATGTGCGCAATCAAAATAGCCCGCATCAACCATCGTTGTAGGCAGAAGTACGCCCGAACGGATATCACCATTGTCACGAATGCAAATGCGCTGGTTTTCCGGCAATAGTCCTGTGGTACCCAAACCATCGTAAAAAATGTCCGGCATCGCCTCGCCCTGACCTGCAAATGCGCCTTCAATTGCGGCGGCGATATCAACTGGATTGTAGGAATTGTTATTGAACACATTATCGTGAATGTAAATGCGTTCCGGAAGCGGGTCGTAGTTGGGGTCATCTGTGGTCGCGACAATCAGGTAATTCACGATCACCACACCGACAGACTGGTTGTTCTCTATGGTATTCCCAAATACTTCAATATCATCGTTGGCCATGATCATAATGCCTGTACCCGTAGGCACGCTGCCAACAATGTTGCCTTCCGGTGCAAAGTTCTGTGTATTATTGTCGCGAACAATATTATCGTAGACACGAGTTTGCTCGCCACCCTGCACTTCAATATTGGGCAAATCAAATACCAATATTCCACCGGTGTTGTTGATGGCCTCATTTTCGTATACATCCGCAAACGTGGAGTTTTCTATTTCTATGCCGGCTACGTTGAACTCTGCTCGATTGCGGCGCACGATAATATTTTGAGATTGGCCCACGTAAACACCCGCATCACTAGCGCCGATAACAACACTGTCTTCTATCAATACGTTTCGAGTTTGAACTGGATAAAAACCATAAGCGCCATTGTCTGTGCTCGCACCATTGGTCCATTCCGCTCTAACGCGACGAATAGTCACGCCATTGCTCCCTTCTATCTTGATCAAATCGCCGGGGGAATCTTCAACACCAATGTCTTCAATAACGAAGTTGTCGCCGGTTGCCAAAATACCTTGCGCACCTGAACCTTGTTGGGCAAAACTCAATACGGTTTCATCCATGCCCTGGCCGCGTATCGTGACACCACTCACACTCACGCTCAATTCATCCGTAAAGTCGAAATTTCCAGCCGGAAATTCAATGATATCGCCAGGGTCTGCATTAATCAGCGCTTCTTGAGCGCGCTGCTCAAGATCCGGCCCTGCTTCTAACAGAGTTACATTGTCAGGAATCATTGGGCTTGGCTCAAATTCCCCGAATAATCCGACTTCACTGTCGCCATTTGAGCACGTAGTCAACGTGACACCGAGCAGAAGCGCCGCGACTGGCCGGCGCAAAATACTCAACACTAAAGTGCCAAGCGTGTACTGCTGCAAAAAAGGTACAATAGACATATAGTGAGCTCTGATATTGGTATTTCGCGGTGCGCTTGATGCCGGAGTTCTTTTATTAAGTTATTATTTTCCGATCATTTGATGGGTGTTACAAGTTAACAAATGAATACAAACTTTACCTTTAACAGCGTTTCGGATCTCGCAATAGGTGCAGGTGCCGTGAATCAGTTGGGCGATATCGCCAAACGCCTTGTCGTCAGCCGCTTGTTTGTGGTTACCGACAAAGGCGTTCTTGAACATGGTTTGTTGACTAAAGCGCATGAAAGCCTAGAGTCGGCCGGCATTGGAGTGGAGTTATATTCTGATGTTATCGCTGATCCGCCTGAGCAAACAGTTATTGACGCCGCAGAACTTGCAAGACAAAAAAATTGTGACGGCGTACTTGGTTTCGGCGGCGGTAGTTCCATGGACACCGCCAAGCTGGTTGCTGCACTATTGGCTGGTAATCAACCCTTGTCGGAAATGTACGGTGTTGATCAGCTGCTTGGCGGCAGAGCGCCATTGATCCAGGTGCCGACAACAGCTGGCACCGGATCTGAAGTAACGATGGTCGCAATAGTAACCACCGGGGAAAGCACCAAGGCCGGTGTGGTAAGCCGTGAACTACTTGCAGACCATGTGGTATTAGACCCGGAATTAACCGTGGGATTGCCGGCACATGTGACGGCAGCGACCGGCATTGACGCCATGGTTCACGCGATAGAAGCCTACACTAGCGTCAGGCTGAAAAACCCCCTATCGGACATGGCCGCGCGCCAAGCTTTGAGCCTAATGGCACCCAATATCGAAGCCGCCACACACAACGGCCAAGATCTTGAAGCGCGCAGTGCGATGTTACTGGGCGCTATGCTGGCGGGTCAGGCATTCGCTAACGCACCGGTTGCAGCGGTTCATGCATTGGCATACCCATTGGGTGGTGTTTATCACATTCCGCATGGTCTGAGTAACTCCTTGGTTCTACCCCATGTGCTTCGCTTTAATAGCCAAGCTGCATCCGGATTGTATTGTGAGTTGGCACGCCTACTATTGCCGGCTGAAACCCTGATCAAAGAAAACACCATTGGAGATGTTTTAGCGGATCACTTTCTTGCCCTCGCGCAGACACTGGGCTTAGAAACCGGTCTGAACCAAATGGGTATACCCCTAGACAGTTTAGAGTCACTCGCCGATGATGCGATGCTGCAACAGCGGTTGTTAATCAACAACCCTAGAACACTTGAACGCGAAGATGCTTTGCGCATTTATCAGCAAGCGTACTGAGACCCGTTAACGCACACATTTGAACACCATGTCAGACCACAACACTCATCGTCAAAATTACGCCTATATTTCAAAAATTACCACTCGTTGGATGGATAACGACATCTATCAGCACATCAATAACGTTGTTTATTACAGTTACTTCGATACAATCTGCAATGAATATTTGATAAACCGCGCCGGATTCAATCCGCACACTGCGCCAGTTATCGGCTTTATCGTCTCTTCAAGTTGTCAGTATCTAGCGCCCCTGTCACACCCGGCGACTATCGATGCCGCATTTCGAGTTAACCGACTGGGTAGCAGTTCAGTGGAGTACGGTGTTGCCGTATTCGCTGAGGACGAGAGCTCTGCAGCTGCTTGGGGCACTTATACTCACGTATTTGTGGACAGGGAAAGCGATAAGCCAACGCCAATTCCTGATCAGATACGTGAGGCTTTGACGGCGGCCTTGATTGAGGCTTAACGCTTCTTGAGAGTACGCGTATCTATCGCATTGCCCGCTGCAACACCTTCTCTGGCAAGCTTTTTTACATCGGCTCTTTTTGGTTTGTTCGAAGCTGTTTTTGGCAGCTCTGCAACAAACAACACATACCCAGGTGCTTTGAAATAAGCAAGCCTTCCAAGACAATCGTGTACTATCGCATGAGCAAGCGCTTCTCCAGCTTTTTGTCCGGCCGCAGCAATAACACAGGCGGCAACCTCATCACCACGCATTTCATCCGGAACAGCGCTTACTAATGCCTCGACGATCGCTGGGTTCAAGGACAAGGCAGCTTCAACTTCAAGTGCTGAAATGTTTTCGCCAGAACGGCGAATCACGTTTTTGCGCCTGTCCACGAAATGCAGACTGCCGTCTTCACTCTGGCGCGCAACATCGCCAGTATTTAACCAGCCATCTTGCCAAATTTCTTCCGTAGCCTCTGAGTTCTTGAAGTAGCCCGAGAAAAATGCCCGCCGAGGATCCGGCCCTGCAGCTCGCACGCGTAACTCACCTTGCTTACCAGGCGATACTTCCTGCCCCTTCTCGTCTATCAATTGATACTCTACCGAATCATCCGGTTTGCCAAAGCAACTGGTGCCCACATGCCTGGGCTCAATGTTCGCTGTAATACAACCTCCGGAGCCGCATTCAGTCATTGCCCAGCTTTCAATGAGTGGAAAACCGAAACGCTGTTCGAACGGTGCATGATGTTTTGGGTTAACACCAGCGCCAAAGCCGAATTTGATTTGATTGCTAAAATCATCTAACTCATTTTCAGGAAGCTGCAACAAAATGGCCGGAAGTACGCCGAGGTAGTGCACAATTGTTGCCTTGGACTCTCGCACTGTTTGCCACCAGCTGCCCGGATGAAAGCGGTCCAACTGCACTATACAACCTGCATTCATGATCATTGCTGTGCTGGATACCGCCATGGCATTCATGTGGCCCAGGGGCAGCGGTGTTAGCAATCGCTCCTTGCCCCATTCAATCTGACCCAGGCCATCCAGGTTCCGATACCAGCAGCCAAACGCCGTAAAATACTCATTGGTGAGAATACAAGCCTTGGGCTTGCCGGTACTTCCCGAGGTGTAAAGCAATGCGCATTCGCTGGAAGCGTTCGGTTCACAGCGATCAGGCGTGTCAGCAAACACCCGCAATCGCTCAATAGCGTCGTGCGCAACAATTGGCGGTGGCTCATTGATGCTCTCAACCGCCTGCTCAAGCAATTTAATTCTCTCAGCGATCGAAACGACGGCCACCGATTCGCTGTGTTCGATAAAATAGCAAATTTCCTCGGCTGGCATTTCGCCATTAATAGGAACAACACTGCAGCCCAGACTGTTAAGAGCCAACCAATGAATAAAAAACTCTGCTCTATTTTCAAGCAACAATGCTACACGTTGCCCATAGTGCAGACCTTGCGCCGCGTATTTACCTCTGCAGGAGAGCACTAACAAATACGCCTCTCCATAGCTCAAATCGATGCCATGGTCAGAATAAGCCTTAGAGGCGATGGCAGGAATATGCAGAAAAGGCCGTTCAGCCGCGCGCTGATGCGTGCGCTTAAATTCGTCAAATACTGTACTCAAAATGCTCTCCGCAGGCATCTTCCAAGCGAACGATTATTTTAAGCTTAAAATAGTCTGACGGGAAGGATTAAAATTGCTGGAAGCATCAAACTTGATTTGCAAGACTACGTCTTGGCTCACTGTGGAATGTGCAATTTACGAGTTATCCAATTTTCTTTCCAACTTACTCAATGACATCAGTAAATCTCGCAACTCTGGCACGGACAATGTAGACAGAAACTCAGCTTCCCATCGCAATGCGTCCGGTACCATCTTTTGATACAAGGCCCTGCCACTGGCGCTCAAGCCAATAATCTTGGCTCTGTTATCGTTGGGGTCTGTTCGCGTATGGATAAGCTCTTTATCTTCCAGCGAGGCAATCGCTCGAGACAATCGAGACTTATCCATGAACGTTGAGTCAGGCAACCCTCTAGAGCTCAGCTCATCATGTTCACCAAGCCGGGCCAGCACACGCCACTGCGCAACACTAACGCCGTTGGGCGCGCCAAAGTCTTCATTGCAGGCGTCACTAACGCGTTTGGCGAGATTAACCAGGCGATAAGGTGTGAACTGATTTAACACCAACGTTCGATCATCGTTCAACAACGCACCCCTAACTATATATTCTTGAATGAGAGCATATTATTAGCTTTATCCACTAACAGCGAGGTTTTTTACAACTAAATGTGTTAAATCACTTGCTATATGCTCTCATATGAGAGTATATTTAGTTAAACAAGCATAACAACAGGAAGCGCGACCGCACCGGAGATTTTCGATGAGTGACTCAGACTGCAACTATATATGGAACTGCTGGTATGCCGCCGCATGGGCGCACGAGGTAGAGACGGCGGGCAAATTAGAAAGAACTTTTCTCGACAAACCCGTGGTAATTTTTCGTGGGGAGTCTGGTCGCTTGGTCGCGTTGGACAATCGCTGCTGCCACCGCGCTGCGCCATTGGCGATGGGAAGAGTAGAGGGTGATTGCATACGCTGTATGTACCATGGCCTGAAATTTGATGCCGATGGAATATGTGTCGAAATTCCAGGCCAGGATAAAATTCCAGCCACCCATCGCGTGCGCAGCTATCCGATAGAGGAACGTGGAAATCTCTTATGGATCTGGATGGGAGACCCTAACCTTGCCGATTCTCGAGATATCATCGATTATGAGCCGCTGACTGATCCGCAGTGGCAGGGCCTGCCTGAGGAAGCCTATTTGCACTATGACTGCAACTGGATGCTGATCATTGATAATCTGGCTGACTTTTCGCATCTTGCATTTGTCCACACCAACACCCTGGGTGGCTCCGAAGCTTACGCGGTAGAGACCAAACAGGAGATTGAACGGCTGGAAAACGGTTTTCAATTTGAACGTTGGCATCGAAAAAGTGCGCCCGCTCCTTACCATGTAAAAGCGTTCCCAAACGGCCCCAACGTGGTGGACAGGCGCAACTATGTGCAAATGTTTGTGCCCGGTGTTTTTTTAATGCAGACCGCATTTGGCCCGGTGGGCTGGGACCAAAACCAAGATCAAAGCGACGTAAAGCAGTACCGCAATTGCCAGTACATGACGCCGGAAACCAGCAGTACGGCGCACTTCTTCTGGAACTACCTGCGCAACTACGAGTTATCGGATGAGAGTATTTCGATCTCTCTGCGCGATAGCTTGCTGGAGGGGTTTTGGGAAGACAAGGTGATTATTGAAGCTCAACAAAAACTGTTGGAGCTTGATGATCCGTTTCAACCACGTGGCATCGCCGCAGATTCTGCCTTGGCGCACTTTAGAAAAACCTGGGACACACTGCTGGATAAGGACTTGGCCCAGCACCCACAACCTGTTCCTGAGGTGACCCGAAGCATCCTTTAGCCCGATGCAGTAGCAACAAGATAACCCTGTATTCTGCCCTCATTGCTAGTGTTTCTCGTCTTGCGCAATTCCTCCGGAGGGCGTAGTGTTGAGCCAGCATAATACAAAGAGGAGCTAAACAATGGAGCAATTATCTGGTCAAGACGCCATGTTTCTGCACATGGAGCTCGAAGGCTTACCACAGCATATTGGCGGTGTTAGCATCTATGACCAAAGCACGGCACCTGATGGTATTGTGCGTTTCAAACATATTCTGGCGACTATTGAGAATCGCTTACATCTTTCGGAGATATTCACCCGTAAACTGGAAACAGTGCCAATGGGGCTCAGTCGACCGTATTGGGTGGAAGACCCCGATTTCGACCTTGAGTACCACGTTCGACACATAGCGCTGCCCAAACCAGGAGACTGGCGGCAATTGTGCATACTGGCAGCACGCCTGCATTCAAGGCCTCTGGATCGAGCGCGTCCCCTATGGGAGTTTTACGTAATAGAGGGTCTGGATAATGTTGAAGGCCTGCCCTCAAACTGTTTCGCGCTGCTGTTAAAAGTTCACCATTGCGCAATGGACGGTGCTACCGGTGCGCAATTTATGAATGTTATGCACGATTTCACACCCGACATTGCTGTTCATGAAAACATTCCACCGCGCGTGATCGAGCGTCCTTCCAAGGGCTATATGCTGGGCAGAGCCTACGTTGATGCCTGGAGAAAACCAGCTCAAACCTTCGACATGCTTAAACAGGCCTTACCCACTTATCGAAGAATAAAGACTGGTAGGGAAAACCAGGATTTTCACGAGCTGGATGATAAACAAAGAACGCGTTTTCAAGGCAAAATTTCTCCTCACCGGTCTGTGGAGGCACGTCGCTTTGCGTTTGAGGACATACGTGCCATAAAAAACGCTGTGCAGGGCGCCACAATCAATGATGCCATGCTAACGATCGTTGCGGGTGGCCTTAGGAAATACTTGAGTAGCAAAGGCGAACTGCCCGAGCAAACTCTGGTTTCTGGTTGTCCAATTGATGTTCGTTCGCCAGAAGAGCGGGCGGCGGGCGGTAATATGGTGGGATTCATGAATGTTGCTCTGCGCACCGACCTTGACTCGCCACTAGAACGGCTAAAAGCGGTGCAGGAAGAGTCACGGTCTGCGAAAGCGTACGCTGAAGCACTTGGACCCAGAATAGCCATTGATCTGACAGACATAATGCCTGGCAACGTACTATCACTTGCGCTGCGTGCCGCCAGCGCAACCGGTCTCGTTGAAGCAAGTGTGATTCAAAATACTGTAGTCACAAATGTACCGGGTGCACCTATGCAATTATTCATGTGCGGTGCAGAGCTGGTCGACTCGTTCAGCCTTGGGCCATTGCTGCCCAACGTCGGGCTTTTCCATATTGTGTACAGTTCGGTGCAGAACAAGGAAGGCCGAATCACTTTGTCATTTACCGCCTGCCGAGACATGCTGCCAGACCCTGGTTTCTATGCGCAATGTCTTCAGGAATCATTCGACGAATTGAAAGCAGCCATCGCAACGCCGGTGCCAACATCTAAAGCAAAGACAAAAGCGAAAACCGCAGGCAAATCCAGTCGGAAAAAGAAATCGACTCAATCGGCCTAGTCGTCGAGACTAATCGGCTGGCCTAGGATAGGGAATACCTCTATAGACGGTTCCCCAGATTCCAATATCGCGGAAGTTCTCAGGTGCGGTCTCATAGGGGTCGCTGTTGAGAACCGCAAAATCCGCTGCTTTTCCAGGTTCTATTGAGCCAATCAGTTGCTCTTGCCGAATGGCTCGCGCTGCTTCGATCGTAATGCCTTTAAGAGCCGCAGAAAGCGACATTTTTTCAGCTGGAGCCAAGACATTACCATTTGCGGTCACACGTGACGCGGCCACACCCGCCAATGTCAGCGGTGACGCAGGTGCCATGGGTAAATCAGAGTGGAAAGACACTGGTACAACATTTCGTTCCAGATCTCCCAAACGAGTAATGTACTGGGCCCGATCTGCACCTATCCCCACTTGTGAATACTTATCCCCCAGCGCCCAAAGATAAAAAGGGTTTGCCGATACTGAAACACCGAGTCTCGACACTCTTTCGGCTTGGTTTTCTGCAGAATAGCCGTAGTGGTGCAGCACAGTTCTATGATCAATTCTGGGTTTTTCCTTATTGAGCTTCTCAATAATATCCAGAACAACCTTCACACCCCAATCGCCATTCACATGAATGTGCAGCTGATAATCAGCAAGCCAATACATACGAGCGGCCGCCTCCAGAGCGGCCGGTTCCATGATCCACTCACCTTCGTGGCCATCCAAATAGCCTTCTTGCATCTGCATTAATTGGGAGTAAAAAGCGCCATCAGCTAACAGTTTTACTTGTTTATGTAAGAATGTTAGCTGTGCGTTATTTCGCTGGGGCAATTGCTCCATTGCCTCGAAACCTTTCTGCATGCTTTCAACAGCCAGCGATTTGGCATTTCCAATCAACAACATATTCAGCGGCAATGCATTGCGCTCGATTACGTTACCAAGCTGGTACATTTCCCTGTTTAAGTCAAACAAAGGCACGCCCTGATCACACACAGTGGTTATTCCATTCATCTGAGCATGCACCAGGCCATCGCGCATACCCTTGGCAAATCGTTCAGGATCTAGAATTATCGGTGCCAATTTCGGAAATACTGCAAACAAACCAGTTTCCCAAAAGTGACCTGTATCAATATTAATTGCAGGATGGTCAGTAAACTCGTCAATCCCGACGCCAAGTCGATTTAATGCCGCCGTATTGACGATAATCTCGTGGAACGATCGCTGCCATATTATGATTGGCCGCGTTGTAGAAACCGCGTCCAGATCTGCCCGGCTCAATTCTCCATGGAACAATTGATGATAGCCCCAGCTGATTAGCATTTCGTCCGGGTCAGCGATGGAACCTTCAAGCTCAATAAGTCTTTGGCGAAATGCGTCTGCGCCGTGCACGCCAATGACTGATTGCCCCGGTAATTCCCAATCATACGGAGTAATAAATCTGGCTGGCAACAACACTCCCGCCAACGCTGGGTGAAGATGGTTATCTATGAAACCGGGCATCAAGACTTTATCAGCGAAGCGTTTGTCCACTGCTAACTCATGAGTTGGAAGCATCCGCTTAACATAATCCAGCGAACCAACAGCTAGAACCTTATCGTCCTTCACAGCCACCGCTTGGCCCACGGACAGTATGTTATCCATAGTGTGGATTTTCTTCGCTAGGAAAACCGTAACTTTCTCTTTGGGCTTTTCCAAAAACTCTGGCGGCGCTTGCTTTCCGCCATTGCAAGCGATGAGGACAATTGTTAGAAAGAACGTAAACAATCTTATCATTATTCTTGCTCTATCGCTGATAAACGCTGCGGCCGCGCTTAATGGTTTGCAACACGGTGATGTCTTTAAGGTTTCGGCTATCAACTTTAAAAGGGTTCTCTTCAAGAATGACCAAATCGGCCATTTTTCCAACCTCAATAGAACCTTTATCGTCTTCCTCACGGTACTGATATGCCGCATCAATTGTCATCGACTTAAGTGCCTCCATCGCGGTTGCACGTTGCTCAAATCCTAACACCTTACCACTGCGGGTTATACGGTTAACCGACGCCCACCACAAACGCATCATATCCGGGGGAACTATGGGCGTGTCATTGTGCGTGGTATAACGCAAACCTCGATCCGCGCTGGTGCGCAGTGGGCTGATTCGCTTAGCACGCTCCTCACCGAACACTGAATCTCTATGCCAGTCACCCCAATAGAAGGTGTGCGCTGAAAAGTACGAGGGTATCATCCCAAGCGCCAGCATTTGATCAATTTGATCATCTCTTGCGGTTTGGGCATGAATCATTACTGTACGATGATCCTTGGCAGCAAACTTCTCGGCTGCAGCGGATATTGCGTCAATCAATTGGTCTGCCGCGGCGTCGCCATTGGCATGTGCCAATAGTTGTATCCCATCTCCCAAGGCTAGCTCTACATATTTCTGTACCTGCTCGTCTTTTAGAATTGCGTACCCCAGGTAACCTTCCTCTTGACCGTGAGGAGGATGCAGGTAAGGCTTGGTCAACCAGGCCGTTTTTCCCTGCGGCGAACCATCCAGCACAATTTTAAAGCCGCCAATTCGAAAGTTATCCTGATACGCAGTAGGTGTATATTGCTCAAGTTGCTCACCCATGTAAGCGGCGTATGGATAAGCGACGATATCCAGGAATAGCTCACCGTTCGAGGCGGCCTCTCTAAGCAAATCGATATCACTGGCGCCGGCGGCGCCGTCCTGAACGGTGGTAACGCCATAACTGGCATAATAGTCTTGCGCTTTTTTGAGTAGGTGCAGGCGCCTGGCTTTGTCCGGTTCGGGCATTACGGCAAACACTGGCGCCATGGCTGATTCTTCGATCACGCCATCGGGCTGATTACTCGCTTTTTCACGACGAAAAATGCCACCCTGCGGGTCCTCGGTATCAGCATTGACCCCCGCACGCTCCAAGCACAATGTATTGCAGGCAAGAAAGTGACCTGACACATGTCGGATTGCCACTGGTCTTTCTGTTGAGACTTTATCCAGATCGTGTCGGGTTGGGTGGCGGCGCTGGTCCAACAGTGAATCGTCATAACCCCATCCTGTTATCCAACGTTCGTTAGGATTATTCTCCGCAAACTGACTTAACAATGAGACAACTTCATCCATGTTGGTCGCCTGCCCTACCGGCGGCGCAGATACATTGGCTGATGCCTGATTGAAGGCGGTAAAACTGATATGACCATGCGCATCGATAAACCCGGGCAGCATGGTTGCACCTTGAAGGTCATGCAATGTTGCATTATCACCAGCTACAGCAGACACCGAGGCGAGACTACCGATGGCCAGAATACGACCGTCTCTCACAGCGATCGCAGCAACTTCGGGGTTATCAGGGGCAACCGTTATGATGGTGCCGTTGTGATAGACATCCGTGGCCATGGAATTTGATGACGCTGTGTTTGGATCATTGGCGCAAGAGATCGCAAAAAATCCTATGAGCAAGGCAGCAACATAGTTTCTTTTCATCCTTTTTTTCTCAACCAGTGCGTATGTCGGCAAGCCAGTAATCTTATCGCAATATACGGGTACGAAGCCATTCAGCGCGGTGTTGCGCTGTGCACCACGCCGATCCACGGTTTGTGCGACCCCCCTCAGATAGGTCATTATCGGACGTTAACCAAAGGCAACCAGCCTCACACCACCTCAACGACTCTACTTGCTATATTATTCCGCAGCCAAGGAGTACTGAATGCATAAGAATCGCTCTTTCTCAGGAGTTAGCCTGTTGTTGCTGTTGGTTTTGCTGTCGGCTTGCGCAACATCAAGTTCGCAAAACCCGAAAACCTGGTTAATCCAGAACGCTCGAATTATCGATGGCACCGGCAAGCCCGGTCTGGTCGGTTCTGTTCGTGTGCGCGGTGCAATTATCATGGACGTGGGCCAACTCACGCCTGAGCGAGGCGAAGAAATAGTCAATGCCAGTGGCTATGTGCTCGCGCCTGGCTTCATCGATACCCACTCTCACGCTGACCAAGACTTAAGCACAAGGCCTTTGGCCACTCCGGTGACCAGCCAGGGCATAAGCACTGTCGTATTTGGTCAGGACGGTGAATCACACTACCCGCTCAGCGATTTTTATAGCACCTGGGCGGACAAACCTGCAGCCATCAATATTGCGTCTTTCTCAGGCCACAACACGTTGCGGCACAAAGTAATGGGCAGTGATTTTCAACGGCACGCAACCTTGGACGAAGTCACACAAATGCGCGCCATGTTACAAAATGATTTGGAAAGTGGTGCCCTGGGTTTGGCAACCGGCCTGGAATACGACCCCGGTATATTCTCTAATACAGATGAAGTCGTATCGTTAGCAAAACTGGCTGCACAACATGGCGGCCGATACGCTTCCCATATTCGCAGTGAAGACAGACATTTCGAATCTGCTATCAATGAAGCGCTCACTATTGGACAACGTGCCAAAATACCGGTTCATATTTCTCACCTGAAGTTGGCGATGAAATCCTTATGGGGTCGCAGCGATTGGTTGCTGCAGAAACTCGATTACGCCAGAGATGTTGGTGTGAACGTGACTGCAGATGTTTATCCTTACGAGTATTGGCAGTCAACACTTGAAGTGTTGTTTCCAAAGCGCGATTTCAACAGTCTTACAACAGCACAGGAGGTTTTGGATAACATCGCACCAGCGTACGGCCTGCTCATGTCGGAGTACCTTCCAGAGCCTGAACTTGTTGGAAAGACAGTAGCTCAGATAGCAAAAGCGCGCGGCCGCAGCGAAGCGCGAACACTGTTAGATCTGATCGCTGACGCGCAACGTTATTCCCGCGACAACAAGTTGGATGATGGATCCATCGTTAGCAGTGAAATGGTGATTGGCACCAGCATGGTTCGTGAGGACGTCGCAGACCTAATTGCCTGGCCATTCAGCAACATTTGTACTGATGGCGGATTGAATGACAGACACCCGCGCGCTGCCGGTAGCTTTCCAAGGGTGCTGCGCTGGATGGTGCGTAATACCGGCTACCTGAGCTTGGAGCAAGCTGTACATCGCATGACTTTGCAGGCAGCCGAGAATATTGGCCTGGAAAAAAGAGGCATTATTCAGCAAGGCGCATTTGCCGATCTGGTTTTGTTTGATCCGGAAACGGTGGATGACAGGGCGACACCTGAATATCCACAACTGCAGTCTGTTGGAATAAAACAGCTTTGGGTAAACGGCGTTACAGTGTTCGAAGACGGCACTAGCACGCCTCAAAGACCCGGTAGAGTATTGCGCCGAGCAGGTCGCCAGCTATGATTACCTTGCAACCACCTTTTGCAATCTACCTTGGTAATGTACAAAACCCGCTGGATGCTAAAACCGGTTTTGGTCTCGCCCAGTGGCGGCCGGAAGACTGTGTTGCTCAGATCAAGCGCAGAACATGTAAGGTAGATCTCGGACTGGCCAATATGAATATTTCGCAAGCGCAAATGGCCGGCGCAAAAACCTTAATTATCGGTGTTGCCCCCAGCGGAGGTAAACTTCCCCACGCCTGGCAAGAGGATGTACTAACTGCAATTGATGCTGGTTTGAACGTTGCCAGCGGTTTGCACCAACGCTTGAACCAGATTCCTGAACTTGTTCAGGCGGCTGGGCAAAGCGGCAGCCAGTTAATTGATGTGCGTGATACCGATAGACCGTTTAATGTGGCCAGTGGACGCAAACGCTCAGGAAAACGAATACTGACGGTTGGCACTGATTGCTGCGTTGGCAAAAAATATTCGGCGCTTGCCATTCATCGCGCACTTCTTGAAGACGGCGTAAACACCGATTTTCGAGCGAGTGGACAAACGGGAATTTTGATCAGCGGTTCCGGCATTCCAATTGACGCTGTGATCAGCGATTTTATCAGCGGCGCGGCCGAGGAGCTTTCACCCGACAACGACCCGGATCATTGGGACGTTGTCGAAGGACAAGGTGCCATCTACCATCCTGGATATGCTGCGGTTACGCTGGGTTTACTGCATGGGTCACAGCCAGATGCCCTGGTTCTTTGCCATGACCATGGACGTAACGAAATCGATGAATACCCCGACTTCCGTATACCCAATATTGAAGACCACCTGCAGCATTATCTGATTCTGGCCAGACTCACCAATAAGAATGTGCGCTGGGCAGGTATTTGCCTGAATACTTCCCACGTTCATCCTGATGATAGACAAGACGTGTTGGAGGAATACCGGCGCCTGTACAAAATGCCCTGCGTAGACCCTTTAATTGACGGCGTAGGCGATATTGTCCAGCAGCTAGGGCAATGAAAACACTTCCTTTTTTGAATACTAAGCCGGGTCGCATTCAATCATTGCTCATACGCTAAGCCGCTGCATGTCGCGGCAGTTAAGGGTATAGTATTGAAACACAAACAACAGGGATCTCATTTGCATGCAGTATTACGATGTCATTATCGTGGGCGCTGGTTTATCAGGAATTGGTGCTGCCTATCATTTGCAGCGCCAATGTCCAGGCAAAACGTTTTCTATACTTGAAGGCCGCGACGCAATAGGTGGCACCTGGGATTTGTTTCGTTACCCAGGTATTCGTTCAGACAGTGATATGTACACTTTGGGCTATGAATTTAAGCCCTGGCACGGCGGCAAAGTACTTGCCGATGGCCCTGCCATCAGACGTTACGTAGAAGAAACCGCGGAAGACAGCCATATTGTTGAACACATACAATTTAATCAGATGGTACAACGCGCCGATTGGGACAGTGGTCGCGCGACCTGGACAGTAACAAGCCAGCTTAGCGACGGCTCAATTCTTCAGCATCAAGCGAACATGTTGTTGTTATGCTCTGGCTACTATAACTATGAATCCGGCTATGAGCCCGAGTTCCCTGGCCGTGAAAACTTCAAAGGCGAATATGTTCGGCCGCAGCACTGGCCCGAGTCACTGGATTACCGTGGCAAGCGCGTGGTAGTCATTGGGTCTGGCGCTACAGCGGTAACGATCGTGCCGTCAATGGCTGAAGACGTTGAGCACATCACCATGCTGCAGCGTTCACCCACTTATATGGCAAACCGCCCTCAGATGGATCGTTGGGAACAAGTGCTTGGCAAATTGTTGCCTAGAAAGACGCTGTATGGCTTCATCCGTTGGAAGAATGCCACAATGCAACGCATGCTTTACGGTGCCACTCGGCGTTGGCCAGGCACCATCAAGAAAATGTTCTTGAAACAAGTTCGCAAACAACTACCAGACTACGACGTAGACACTCATTTCACTCCTTCTTACAACCCATGGGATCAGCGACTGTGCGCGGTTCCAGAAAATGATATTTTTGAGGCCATTAAATCGGGTAAGGCCGATGTCGTCACGGATCACATCGACCACTTCACCGAATCAGGTATAAAACTGAAATCTGGCGCAGAACTGCCGGCTGACATAGTAGTGGCCGCAACCGGTTTGCAACTGGCGGTGAATGGCAAAATCAAATTCTCCCGCGACGGAGAAGCCATCGATTTCGCTGACACATGGTCATACCATGGAATGATGTTCAGCGGCGTGCCCAACATGGTGGCCACGTTTGGTTATATAAATGCGTCTTGGACGTTACGTGCCGATTTGATTGCGAATTTTTTCTGCCGACTGCTGAACCACACACAAAGCAAAGGCGCGAATACAGTGACACCGCGGCTGCGAGAGAGCGACCTGGAAATGACGCCACGACAGTGGATTGAAGACTTTCCATCTGGCTACATGGCCCGCTCCATGCACCTGTTTCCGAAACAAGGTGACCGAACGCCGTGGATGAATACGCAAAACTACACCTATGAAAAGAGAGTAATAGGCAAAGCCAATCTTGATGATGGAGTACTCACCTATTCCACATCAAATGCTGATCAAAATGCTGCTGCGTGAACGATCCAGCAAGCGACCAGTACAAGCAGGCCCGTGGCCACTTGAAGCACTAAAGAAAGACTCTTTGCTTTGCGAAAATGATATAGCTTTTACTCACAAGTCAGCCGACGCAGACAAAAAACCCAGCAACGTACTGGCCGGCGTCGCCAGCTTGTACGCGAGCTATTACACGCCTTTTGTTGAAGGTAATTCGGCCGACGAGAAAGCACCTGTGCCTGATGACCTCGCTGCTAGAACAGCGGAAATCAAAGGTGCCGCTTATTATCTTGATGCGTCGCAGGTGGGTATTTGCGAGGTACCGGTTAGCAGTTACTTAGCCAATACGTCCTTGGAACACCCAATTGCAATTGTGTTAATGATTGAGTTCGGTCGCAAAATAGAAGCCGACAATCTCGCCAGTCGCTGGATTGGCAATGCAGATCATGACATTGCTCTGTTACGCGCGCTGGAAATCGCATGCTGTCTAAGTGGGCATATTCGCACTCTTGGTTTTAATGCGCGCGTTCATATAGATGGCAACCGTCTACTGGACATTGAGCAGTTGGCAGTGCGGGCCGGTATCGCACAAACCTCCGGTGCAGTTAGGCTTTCTAACCCGTTTTTAGGTGAACGATTCGCACTGGCTGCGATCAGCACTGATTACGAGTTAACAGTGGACACACCGTTGGCAGATGATGCAAAAATCAGTGGTTGGAGGCATTGGTTGGGCATTAATGGCGCAATGTCTGGCCGCGAACGCAATAGACTCAACCAGCGTGCTTCTCACTTAAGCCGCTATCCAATGGAGCAAGTCAAAAGGGTTGATAAGCCCACCACACTTATTCTGGATGATGAAATTCCCAGAGTTCCAAAACGCGCTGAATTTTTTGCGCGCGCGCGAACCGGTGATTTAGGTAAAAAGGCGTTTAAGGAAGTGCAACGCTTTGCGTTTAAACATCCGCTAACATTGGGAATGATGGGACCACTGCGCGCGCTTGTTCCCCATCAAGATGGTAAGGCGGCATCAGAGCAAGACAAATCTTTGCAAGACGCGGCGGCGAACACCAAAGCCATAAAATCTCTCGCCCACCATTTAGGCGCAGACCTCACTGGCATATGTGAAATTCCTGACTACGCGTGGTACTCGCACACCATTGATGGCAATGCTCTTCACCCTTATCACAAGTATGCTGTTGTTATGCTTATTGATCAGGGCTATGACACCATGGAAGGCGCCAGTGGAGATGACTGGATATCCGGCTGCCAATCCATGCGCGGTTATTTGCGCGGCGCCGAAATAGCCGGTGTTATGGCTGAGTTTCTCCGACGCAAAGGTTACAGCTCACGCGCCCAAACCAACGCAGACAGCCATGTACTGCACATTCCATTGGTTTTGCTTGCCGGACTGGGTGAACTCAGCCGCATCGGCGAGCTGGTTCTCAACCCTTTTGTGGGGCCGCGTTTTAAATCCGTCGTTCTCACCACCGATTTACCACTGACTGCCGACAAGCCAATTGATTTTGGCCTTCAATATTTTTGCAGCAACTGTTTGAAGTGTGCCCGCGAATGCCCGGTCAGTGCCATCCCATTCGGCGACAAAGTCATGTTCAACGGTTATGAAATATGGAAACCGGATGTTGAGCGCTGCACCAGCTACAGAGTGAATAATTCGCGTGGGTCGGCCTGCGGACGCTGTATGAAAACCTGCCCACTCAATAAGGTAGTTTCAAGCGACGGCTCACTACTGCACCGCGTGGGCACCTGGTTAGGAATCAATGCGCGATGGTTGAAACCGATTATGGTTCCTATTGCTGTAAAACTTGACGACACACTCGGTTTTGGCAAACGCAACCCGATTAAGCGCTGGTGGATAGACCTTGAAATGGTCGACGGGAAAATACGCAAACCGCGCGCCACAAACGAGCGCGACATAAACCCTGAAGCAGATGTAAGCGGCCATAAATCGCCTATTGGCTATTACAACGCAGCCGACATGCCGGCACCGGATGCAGCAGAACCGGTACCGGTCAATCATAAGCAGGCGATAGAGCGTGCTTCGCTGATAGAGACGGTCGCGCAGGCGAAAAAGCGCAGATCAAAAGGCGGCGCGAGGCCAGCACATTACATAGTGCGCCAGCAATAACACGACTAGGAAGCTTTGCCGTGGCTGCCATCGCACAAGGGCGGTTTGTCAGTGGCTTTACAGCCGCAAAAATAAACCCGTGTTGTTTCTTCAGCCGTATATTTTATGGGTGTGAAGTCAGACCCCTTATGTGATCCGTCGCATAAAGGCTGGTTTTGGCTTTCTCCGCAGGAACACCAGAAATACGATTCACCGGCCTCTACGTCCGTTGCGTAGGGCATTTCCTGGGCGCGCTTTGCTGTGGTCACTGTGGTTGTCTCCTAATATTGATTATTGTTAAACGAACAGTGTTGCAACGTTGTGGGTAGACCAAGAGTGATGAGGATTCATAGGACCTTGTGGACCGGCTCGAGTTTGAATTTCTACTAGCGGGACGTGGCGTGTCCCCTGAATTGCAGCTCGCATTCTCGCCTGTCTTGATGCAATAAATCATGTCAGTATGTAATTCCCTGCATGGCTTAGACTAATCCGGAGCAGCTTCCAGGTCTGCTCGTAACGTTCTTGACGCGAGATAGAAATGGCAGACGGACCAGAAGGCTACTACAGGCAGGATGTATGCCATCGCCAATCGCAGTGATTCGCTGCCGTGTGTTGGTGACAAGTAATCGCTTGCCACGCCAATCACCCAGGGTCCGAGACCCAGTCCGATAATGTTCAGTATAAAAAACAGAATTGCTGACGACATGGCGCGCATACGCAGTCCAACCAGGCCATGCGCGGTAGCGATGGCATTGCCCAGGTAAACGTTGGACATCACCCCCGGCACGATCATACAGAGCAACGCTGTGTAGCGTCCATCCACCTGATAGACGGCTATGATAAAGGGCAAGGCAATCAATCCCGCCACAACTGGCAGCCAGACATACCAGCGCTTGTCACGACGCGCCAGACGGTCAGCGACCAAGCCACCGCATAGCACGCCCACCGCACCACCAAAACCCATGATCATCGCCAACCAGGTACCCAATTCGCCGGTAGTCATATCGTGGCTGCGAATCATGAAAGACGCTGTCCAGTTGCTGGTGCTGTAACTCACAAACGCATTGAGTGCCGCACCCATGGCGATGTGCCTGAAGGCTTGGGTGGACCACAACACGTTCAGAACCTGACCGAAGGAATTGGACTCGCTGCTCACCTGCTTATTATCCGCCAGGCCTCGAATGGGCTCCGCCAAGGTGAAACGTACGATTACAGCCAGCAATACACCGGGAATGCCGACTACCATAAAAGCGACACGCCAGCCAAAGAACTCGTTAATCCAGCCCCCCAGCAAAAACCCGAACAGGATGCCAATGTTCACGCCCATTGAATAGAAGCCCAGTGCGGTGGCGCGACGCTGCGGCGGAAATATATCGGAGATCATTGAATGTGACGGTGGGCTGCCCCCAGCTTCACCGATACCTACGCCTATCCTGGCCGCCAACAGTTGGGCATAATTTCCTACCAAGCCACTGATCGCGGTCATGCCGCTCCACACTGCCAGCGACAGGGCAACAATGTTGCGCCGATTAGAATGATCGGCCCAGCGGGCTATGGGGATGCCCGCCGTAACGTAAAACACAGCAAAAGCAAAGCCAGTCAACAGGCCCAGCTGGCCGTCTGATAAACCCAGATCTGCCTTAATCGATTCTTGCAGAATCGCCAGCAACTGCCGGTCTATAAAATTGATGCTGTAAACCACCGTTAACAAGCCAAGGGCGTAGTAAGCAGCCCTGGGTTTCGCATAGGGGTTGTGCAGCACTTCAACCGGGCTGTTCGATTCTGACATGGGGAAATCTCTTGTAGTTATGGAACCTGTAGTTAAACAGGAATTTCTTGCCCGCTGCTTGCCTGACATCCATCCTTGGCAATATCGTTCAGATACAATGTTACTGCCAATGATACCTCAGTAAGGTAGTGGCTGACTAAGTCGGTGGCAATTTCTGGGAGCGCAGGCCGCAATCCTATGTTCAATAGTTCTTCAATCGAAATCTCGCTCGCTCGAATACAACAGATCGAATCAGCCCAATCCGTTCGCGAAACCTTAAAGCACGTTCAAAAAAAGAATCATCCTGCGACAAAGAAATCCACAATCTAAGAAGATGACGTTTCCGCTCTTCATCGCCATAATCAACGTAATGCGTTCGACTGTGCAAAACCGTGTGATTTGAAACTAGCTGAATATCCCCAGGCTCAAGCGTCATATCAATATAGAAATCAGCCGAGTCGCATATCTCATCGTAGAGTGCCAAAGCATCAAGCTGCCGCTCAGTTAGTTTAATATGAGCATAACGCTGCGCTGTTCGAAAATAATGGCTGTGGCCAAATGTTCTAAGCTCGCCATTGTGAAACCGACAGGGTTTGATTGGTAGGCTGAAGGTTCCTCCTTCCAGATGCGAATCCAATGGAAATACATCGAACATCACATTGGCAAGCTCAGGGGCTCGGCGTTGCATTTCATTGAAAACGGTTACAGAGCTCACCAATCGGCTGTCACCCCCCTCCTTCGCGGTTTTCAAACACAATAGACCAACCACATCAGCCGCATCGCAGTGAAATGGAATGGCCGAGGTTGTTCGGTATTGTCTAACCGTTGGGTCGTCTACATCCGAGCCATCGTCTCGAACGTGGCCTAATAGCTCGTTACTCCTATTTTGCGCGCCAGCCACACCAAGGTGTTGGCCAAAACACCAGTAAAACAAATATTGTTGCCGGGTGTCCCACTTATCGATCGGAATGCCTCGTATTCTCTGTACGCCCAAACCCGATTTAAGCTGCTCTCGCCACTGCTTTATCAGTGGCCACAGGCCTGGTATCGGCAAATCCTCGGCCTGCCGCTCATGCAGGCTTTTATAATCTTGGCTTGCTTTGGATACTGCAGTTTCAATCTCTGATCTCTGCTGATCATTCAGCGTGTAACTCCAACGCTGTTCATCGCGCATATCTTCTGCACGCCAAGCCGCCACGCTCTCTATCGAGGATTTCGGCATAGCGCTGTGTGGGCGACTGAAATAGTGCAGCGTTTGTGCCTGGAAGGTGTTGTACATACCTAATTCGAACTTTTGGCGCAGGTTTGCGCTAAAATACCACAATGCGAATTAAACGGTGAAACCAGACAGTATGTACGACCTTAAAATTAACGGTGGCCGGGTGATCGACGGCACCGGAACTGAGCCCTTTCAAGCCAATATCGCGGTCAAAAACGGTGTTATTGTGGATATTGGTGAATGCAAAGGTGATGCCGTCGAAACTCTGGACGCGAAAGGCGCCATTGTCACGCCAGGGTTCGTCGATGTGCACACCCACTACGATGGCCAGATCAGCTGGGACGAGGAGTTAAGGCCCTCCGTAAACCACGGTGTCACTACCGCCGTGCTCGGCAACTGTGGCGTAGGCTTTGCGCCTTGTCGCAGTGAAGACCGCGACAAATTGATTCGCCTGATGGAAGGAGTAGAAGATATTCCGGGCACTGCACTGCACGAGGGTATTCAATGGAACTGGGAAAGCTTCCCCGAGTATATGGATGCCATTGATGCCCTACCCCACAGTATCGATTTTGCGGTGCTGGTTCCGCATGACCCGGTGCGTGTTTATGCCATGGGCGACAGAGCGGTTTATGACGAACCTTCCAACGAACAAGACGTTACCAAGATGCGCGATATTGTCCGCGAAGCCATGGAAGCGGGTGCTGTAGGTTTTAGTACCGGCCGCAGCGACTTGCACAAGTCCGCTGATGGTGAGTGGACACCGGCCAGTGAAGCAGGCAAGGCGGAATTAGCGGGCATTGCTGAAGCGTTTCAGGGTTTAAACCACGGTGTTCTCCAGGCGGTAAACGATTTCGATATGGTTCGCCCGCAAGACAATTTCGATTACGAATTTGAGTTAATGGAAGCCTATTTTCGAAATTCTGGCGGCCGACCTGGCTCCATGTCATTAATGCAGCGTGATTTCGCTCCGGATGACTGGCGAAAGATCATTGACCGTGTCGAAAAGCTGAATGACGAAGGCATGGATATCCGGCTGCAAGTTGCACCGCGTGCTATAGGTGTATTTCTGGGCCTGGAATGCACCTTCCACCCGGTAATGGCCTTTCCCAGCTATATAGAAATTAAAGACAAACCGCTTAGCGAGCGCGTGGCGATCATGCGCGATCCTGACTTCAAGAAGCAAATGTTGTCTGAAACCCCGGTCAAGCTGGCCGGACCTGGTTCGCCCATCCCAGAGATCACTGACTTACTTATCGAAGCCTATGAATCGCTGGCTGAAAAACATTTCAAACTAGAGCGTGATGGTGTCGTTGATTACGAACAAGGCAGCGACACGTCCGTGGCGGGTATGGCACGTGCAGATGGCGTCACTGTCTGGGAGAAGAGTTATGACCTGCTGTTGGAAGATGACGGCAAATCGCTATTGTACTTCCCAGTGTATAACTACACGGAAATGAACTACGACAATGTTTACACCATGTTAAAACACCCAGCCGCATTGCCAGGACTGTCTGATGGTGGAGCGCATGTGGGTACTATATGCGACGCAAGCTTCCCAACCTACTTGTTATCGCATTGGACGCGTGATCGCATTAAACACGGTGGTGAAGGCATTGAGCTTAGCCGCGCGATTCAACTGCTGACCAGCGAAGGAGCGGATTACCTGGGCATGAGTGATAGAGGCAGGCTGCAGGTGGGGCTCAAGGCCGACATTAATGTGATCGACTACGATGACTTGACCTTAGGCGTGCCTGAAATGGTCAAAGACTTGCCCGCTGGCGGCCAACGTTTATTGCAGCCCGTCTCCGGTTATCGCGCCACCTTCGTCAGCGGCGAGCAAGTGGTTAACCGCGATAGCGTTACCAAAGCGCGACCTGGACGATTAGTTAGGGCCAGCTCCTGATGAGCAACGCAGCAGATGCCGTCAGCGAACTGATAGCAAAAGCGCGAGCCGCACAGGCGATATTTGATGATTACTATCAGGCACAAGTAGACGAAGTGGTTACCGCCGCTGCGTGGGCGTTGATGAAGCCTGAGAACAATCAACGTCTCGCTCAACTCGCCGTGGAAGAAACCGGCCTTGGCGATGTGAATGACAAGATCACCAAGAACCACCGTAAAACGCTTGGCTTATTGCGTGATCTGCAAGATGTCAAAACAGTGGGCGTTATCAATGAAGACAGCACACGAGGCCTGATCGAAATAGGCAGAGCAGTGGGCGTGGTAGGTGTGATTGTGCCATCTACCAATCCGTTGGCAACACCGATGAACAATATTCTGAATGCGCTGAAGTGCCGCAACGCGATTATTTTGTCGCCTTCACCTAAAGGTCAGCCTTCCTGTACAAGATTGCTTGAGCTCGTTCATGCCGAACTTGAACGTGTTGGTGCACCCGCTGATCTTGTTCAGCAACTCCCTGCGCCAGTAAACAAAGAATTAAGCCAGGAGTTGCTCCGTCAGGTGGACTTAATTGTTGCCACTGGGTCGCAAAATAATGTGCGCTCTGCCTACACAAGTGGCACGCCCGCTTTCGGTGTGGGTGCGGGCAATGTTACTGTAATTGTCGATGAAACCGCAAACCTCAATGATGCGGCCGCAAAAATCACCGCATCAAAAACCTTCGATAATGCCACCAGCTGTTCTTCTGAAAACTGCCTGGTCATTGTAGACAGCGTGTATGAGGAGATGCTAGGTGAATTGAAAGCCTGCGGCGCCGACATGCTCAATGCGGAAGAGAAACAAACCCTACAAGACGCCATGTGGGTTGAAGGCCGATTGAACCCTGCAATTTTGGCCAGGCCCTGTAGCAGTATTGCCAAAACAGCCGGCCTGACCAGACCAGCCTCGGCGGACGCGCGGTTCTTGATGGTGGAAGAAAGTAAATCTGGTGCGGATGCACCTTTCTCCGGCGAAAAAATGTCACTGGTGCTTACCGTGTATCGAGCCAATGACTTTGATGATGCAAAATGCATAGCTACTGGTATTTTGAGTTACCAGGGTGCAGGCCATTCACTGGGACTGCACACTCAACAGGAACAACGCGCCACCCAACTGGGTTTGGAGTTACCGGTTAGCCGGGTTATCGTTAACCAGGCACACTGCTTTGCCACTGGCGGCAGTTTTGACAATGGATTGCCATTCTCATTATCCATGGGTTGCGGCACCTGGGGCGGCAACGTTACCGACGAAAACGTTCACTATAAGCACTATATGAATATAACCCGCGTGGCGCGCACTATTCCGCCAAGGGAAATATCTGCAGATGATTACTTCAGCGAGTACCTTAAGAAATATCAGCTGCAATAGTAGCCGTGTTGCATACACATAAATAACAAATAAAAAGGAACAACAGTGGACGAAATAATTAACGCAGCCGTACAACCCATAACCGCTTTTGTCTCCAGCATAATCTTTTTCAAAGTGCATTTGTTTGGTGCCGACTTACCGCTGGTAGTACTTTGGCTGGTAATCGGCGCATTATTCTTTACCGTCTACTTTGCGTTTATCCCTATTCGCGGGTTCCGCCATGCGATTCGACTGGTACGCGGCGATTACTCCCACCCAGACCACAAAGGCGAAGTGTCGCACTTCCAGGCTTTGGCGACAGCTGTGTCAGGCACCGTAGGTATTGGTAATATCGGTGGTGTAGCAGTGGCCATATCTATGGGTGGTCCGGGTGCAACATTCTGGATGATTCTAGCGGGTTTGTTGGGCATGTCGACCAAGTTTGTTGAATGCGCATTGGGCACCATCTACCGACGTGAGAACCCCGACGGCTCTATCTCTGGCGGGCCAATGTATTACTTGGAACATGGCCTCGCAGAACGTGGAATGAGCAAACTGGGCAAAAGCATGGCAAAGTTCTACGCATTGGGTATCGTGATTGGTTGCATGGGCATAGGCAATATGTTCCAGTCTAACCAAGCCTACGTGCAATTTGTGAACGTTACCGGTGGCATTGACGGCAGCTGGTTCAGTGATAAAGGTTGGCTGTTTGGGATTATCATTGCCAGCGTTGTGGCGTCTGTCATTATTGGCGGCATTAAAAGTATTGCCCGCGTAACAGGCAAGATCGTTCCGTTTATGGCTTTGTTTTACTGCACCTGTGCACTGGTGATTATTGCGATGAACTATGAAGCCTTGCCGTTTGCATTCTCGGCAATCGTACAAGGGGCTTTCAGCCCTGAAGGCGTTAGCGGTGGTGCATTGGGCGTGATGATTATTGGCTTTCAACGTGCTGTATTTTCTAATGAAGCTGGTATTGGTTCAGCCGCAATTGCGCATTCCGCCGTTCGTACCAGCGAACCCATGACCGAAGGCTATGTTGCGCTGTTAGAGCCTTTCATTGACACCGTTGTGATTTGTACGATTACAGCACTGGTGATCGTAACCACGTTTTACTACGACCCGAATTTTACCGAAGGGCTTGATGGCATTGCCATGACCTCAGCGGCATTCGAACGCAATATTTCCTGGTCACCTTATACCATTGCTATCGCTGGTATATTATT
The DNA here is from genome assembly GCA_039111475.1 of Pseudomonadota bacterium. Lineage (GTDB taxonomy): Bacteria > Pseudomonadota > Gammaproteobacteria > Pseudomonadales > JAUIET01 > JAUIET01. The sequence goes on from JBCCIP010000018.1 coordinate 106,367, forward strand.
CGCGTTCTCTACGATGATTGCCTGGGCTTACTATGGTTTGAAAGGTTGGACCTATTTGGTTGGAGAAAGCCGAGCCGCAGATCTCGGTTTTAAGGCGGTGTTCTGTTTATTCATCGTACTTGGAGCCTCAATCCAGCTAGGCGCAGTGCTAGATTTTTCAGACGCCATGGTGTTTGTGATATGCGTGCCTAACATTCTTGGTCTTTACTTACTTACGCCAGTTCTGCGCAAGAAAATGGCGAGTTACACCCAGCGGCTGGAATCTGGCGATATCACTAATTATCGAAAGGCCAATTAGAACGGTTAAGAATTTTCTTCTGGAGAGCTGAAACATGCGCTGTCAGGATATAATCAATCATTCTTCATACCCGATCGATGAACCTAACAGTTTCCGCCGCTCAACGTTGATCGAGCAAGTAAAAGCGGCGCTGGCCAAGGACGGTTGTGCGGTAATACCGGGGTTTCTCAGCCAAGACGGCCTAAATTCCCTGCTCAAGGAGGCAAAAGCTCGTGCTGACCAAGCCTATTACGCACCGAAAAAAGAATGCAACGTCTATCTTGGCGACAACAACCCTGATCAACCTGCCGATCATCCGCAAAATATTTTCCTGGAACGCAGCAACGGTTTTATAACGGCAGACCTTTATGGGTCGGACACTGTATCGCGCCACTTATACTACTGGCCGCCGCTTAAAGATTTCCTTCGTGATTGCCTGGGCAAGAACGAACTTCATATCTACGAAGACCCTGTGTCCAATATGATTGTCAATCTGGGCAAACCACAACAACAATTCAATTGGCATTTCGACACTAATGAATTTACGATAACAATGCTTTTGCAAGGCGCAGAACAGGGTGGCGTATTTGAATACGTTCCTGATTTGAGAACCGCCGACAACGAATGTTATGCCGAAGTTCAATCGGTATTGCAAGGCGACCGTAGTCGAGTAAAACAGTTGGAGTTAAATGCCGGAGACTTACAACTGTTTTTGGGTCGCTACTCACTCCATCAGGTCACACCTAATACTGGCACGCGCGATCGCCTGCTATTGATTATGTCCTTCGCAGATCAACCGGGAATGGTAGGTAGCGCTTACAGGGTGAAAGATTTATACGGAAAAGTGACAGAGGCGCACAATTCCCGCGCCAGAGGCGACACTCTACTCGACTAAATAGAAATTACGGGTTATCGGGCAGTTAGATTAGCCGCTGACTGATACTTAAGATGTGCTTCAACAGCAACAACTCCATCACAGCGTAACGCTTGAACCAACTCATCAGAAACCTGTCGCAATACTATTCTTTGGCCCTGAAACAAAGGCGCAAGCCCTCTGAACTCAAAGCTTGCCAATACGCCTCTGCGCTGCCCGCCGGGTCACGGCGCACCCGAACGATCGCGTTGATCTGCCGCCGGACCTCGTAGTGCTCCCCCTCGAGGGCGGCCCGCATGGTCGACACCAAGAAGGGCTGATCCTCCAGGCAGCTCTCGACCACGAGGGTGTCGGTGTCGTCCTGATAGCGCAGCTGCACCTTGATCTCGGCCTTCTTGCGCTGCTCGAGCAGCGTCAGCAGATCCTCGAACTGGGTCAGCAGCTTGGGGCTGGGCACGCCCCGCAGATCCCGGACGTCTACCGAGCCCATGACGGCCTTGGTCAGCGCGGCCAGCTGCTCGCGATCGGTGGTGGATCGCTGGGGCGTGAATCCCTGGAGATGCTGCCGTACCTCGTTGATGAGGCGACTGGTGAGCTGACGCGACGACATGTAAAAAGAACGATCCCGCAGCTTCTGGGGACATGCAATGCGACGAGCGAGCGGACGACGGCGCAGAGCCGGAACCTAGCTCACGGCGGTGAGGGCTCCACGGTGACGCGCGCCTGCACCCGCCTTAGGGTCGCCGGCCCGATGCCGCGCACGCGCAGCAGGGCATCCGGGTCGGCATAGGGACGACCCTCGATGATCCGACGGGCCAGCACGGGGCCGACCCGCGGCAGGCTGGTCAACTCGGACACCGATGCGCGATTGATGTTCACCGGCTGGTTTAGGGCAGCCAGATCGGACGGCGACATGCGAGACCGCCCCCGCCGACGGCCATCGGGCCGCGCACCGGGGTGTGCACGGTGTGCACGGTGTGCACGGTGTGCACATAACTGCGCGGTCTCGAAGACGTCGCCCGCCGCGATGGGCTCGACGTGGAGGGCCGTGGGGAGTTGTGCCCCACCCGGCCCCGGACCGGCGCCCCAACCGGCGCCCCAACCGGCGCCCCAACCGGCGCCCCGACCGATACACAACGACGCCGGCGAGGCGGGCAGTTCGTCGTCGCACCAAAGCTGCCCATCGACCAAGACCGCCCGAACACAGGGCTGCGCCGCAGGTGAAGCCGAGCGAGGCCGGGCCTGCCCTCCCATGAGGGCCAGACCGAGCGCTGCGACCCCGAGCCCCGGTGCCATCGCTCGCAGCCACCGCAGCCACCGCAGCCACCGGAGCCACC
>JBCCIP010000019.1:0-100175 GCA_039111475.1 Pseudomonadota bacterium
AAATCAACACCTCCCAAAGTTGAGTCTGTTGTTCAAACTGATGGTGATAGTAAAACAAAAACGAAAAAAGAAAAAGCTGGTAAAAGTCAAAGTGATCGAAAAAGAAAAAGTGCTGCAGATGCCCCCAATAGCAAAGAAGCAAAAGTGAAGAAGACAAAAATTAAAACTGAAGTAGGTCCCTTTTCAGTTCTCACAGAATAGGTTATGTCCCTGTATCTTCCAGTACAAAATGAAGACAATTTGTGACGTTCCACGCGATTTGGCCGGGCTGCACACTGCCAGCACTTCCTCGTCGAAAATGCGCCAGCTGTGATAGTTAGGCCAACGTCCGTCTCCATATCGTACACCCAGACCAATGCCTGCTTGATTTAAATCAATATCATACGCCGTGGTTTGAAAGCGCAGGTCAATATGTGGATGCTTCGCCTTGAAGCCTGCAACCCGCGGCAGTAACCAATGAGTGGCAAACGCCGTTGAGATTGACAGAGTCACACGTTCATCGTTGGCGGCCATGAGTTGCAAGGATTGCACTGATTGCTCGATATGGCTCAAGCCAATAGTGATATCGCCATAGAACTTCTCCCCAGCCGCTGTCAGCACCAAACTGCGGTGGTGCCTGGAGAACAATGGAGTACCAACTTGCTTCTCAAGCTGCTTAACTGCATGGCTAACCGCCGGCTGACTCAGGCCAAGTTCCTCTGCCGCCAAGGTGAAACTCAGATGCCGGGCAGCACTGGAAAAGACTTTTAAGCCACTCATGGAAATTGTATTTTGAATAAATATAATTTATGTAAGTATCAATTTTCTTGTAGTTTACCGCGGTTAAAAGCTGCAATAAAGTATAAATAACGGCGCTTACCGGTGTAGTTGCTGTTGAGTAGCAATCAATAATATTTATAGCTGGTCTGAATATGGCCCGAAAACGAAGCCGAGCACGTGATCGCGCGTTGGCAGGCAATCAAGCCACACTAGCGCCACCGTATGTGCAGCGCAACATCCCGTATTTTAATTTCCTTTCTGAGGAAGCGCTGCTCAGAATAGAGCAACAAGCCGATTGGCTGTTGCAGGAAGTGGGCGTTGAATTTCGTGATGACCCTGTTGCTTTGGACATATGGCGGGAAGCCGGTGCCGATGTTGATGGCGTAAGGGTTAGGTTGCCCGCTGGTATGGCCAGAACATTGTGCAAAACTATTCCGGCTGAGTTCACGCAGCACGCCCGCAATCCGGCACGCAATGTTGTTATTGGCGGTGACAATACCGTGTTTGCACCATCTTACGGCTCGCCGTTTGTTCGCGACCTGGACAAAGGCCGACGCTATGGGTCACTGGAAGACTTCAATAACCTGGTGAAACTAACTTACGCCTCACCGTGGCTGCATCACAGTGGTGGGATTCCGGTTGAGCCCTGCGATATTCCCGTTAACAAACGTCATCTTGATATTGAATACGGACACATAAAATACTCTGACAAACCCTACCTAGGGATGATTACCGCCAAAGACCGTGCTGAAGACTCTGTCAGTATGACGAGAATATTGTTCGGTGCAGATTTCATGGCGCAGAACTGTTGTGTGATAGGCAACGTCAATGCGAACTCTCCGTTAATGTTCGACAAGGTGGCGAGTGAAGCCATTCAAGTCTACTGTGGAGCGAATCAGGGCATTATCGTGGCGCCGTTTATTTTGGGTGGTGCCATGGGACCGGTTACCACGGCGGCCGCAATCGCCCAGGCATTAGCGGAAGGTATGGCAGCGGGTGCATTCAGTCAGTTGGTGCGCAGGGGCGCACCATTCGTTCTAGGCAACTTCCTGTCATCCATGAGCCTGAAATCAGGCGCCCCAACATTCGGAATGCCGGAGCCGATAATGTCCAATTACGCCATTGGGCAGTTGGCTCGCAGGCTGGGCGTGCCCCTTCGTTGCGGAGGCTCCCTCACTGCTTCAAAAATTTGCGATGCCCAGGCGGCCAGTGAAAGTGCTGACAGCATGCATTCCACCGCACTGGGCGGCGCCAACTTTGTGCTGCATGCGGCAGGTTGGCTAGAAGGCGGGCTGACAATGGGCTACGAAAAACTCATCCTTGATGCAGATCGTTTAGGCGGCTATCAACGAATGTTGCAAGGCATGACGGTGGATGACAATGCTCTAGCGGCTGATGCTTACGATGAGGTTGAGCCTGGCAAGCACTTTCTGGGTTGCGGGCATACCATGCGCAACTATGAATCGGCGTTTTATGATGCACAGATGTCAGACTCGGAGAGTTTTGAGCAATGGGAAGATAAGGGGGCGCTGGATTCGGCGCAGAGGGCTAATCGGAAGTGGAAGGAGATGTTGGCGGAGTATGAGGTGCCGGCGTTGGATGAGGCTAAGGATGAGGAGTTGCTTGAGTTTATGGCGAAAGTTAAGGGTGGGACGGAAGATAGATGGTATTGAGTTCGGTTGAGCTAGAAAGATCGTGCCAGGGCAGAGTATGACTTGCCACCCACCAGACTCGCCGTAAACCCATCCATGGGGGCTCTTCAAAAAGGTCCCTCTTTTTGAAGGTCTGGTGGGTGGCAAGTCATACTCTGCTTGAGAGTTCCTAGCGTAATTCATGTTGTAAAAAAGCGGTGATCGCAGAATTTAAAGGAAGTGGAAAAAATAAACGTGTTAGAACCGCATAGGTTTGTATTAAAGCTTAGGTGAGGTATCCCGCTCGGCAGACTGTTTGAGACATGGATGTCGAAAACAAGCCCCCATGGATGGGTTTACGGCGGGTCTGTCGAGTGGGATACCTCGCCTAAGCTGCCTCGTACTTGAATTGGACGCGGCAATATCCCGACAAAGACTAGTTGAGAAAAAGCCCCTAATATCTAGGATAATAAATTGGAAACACATGCAAAAGTAGTAGTAATAGGTGGCGGCGTTGTAGGCTGTTCCATTCTGTTTCATCTGGCCAAGTTTGGTTGGAAAGATGTGGTATTACTTGAACGTTCGGAGCTAACGTCAGGTTCGTCGTGGCATGCGGCCGGGCAGATTCATACGATCAGTTCTGATCCGAACATCTCGCGGTTACAGGGTTACACCATTAACTTATACAAAGAGTTAGAAGAACTCTCCGGCCAATCCGTTGGAATGCATGCTTGTGGCGGTTTTTATTTGGCCTCCACACCGGAACGTCTTGATTATCTTAAGCAAGAGCGCTCCAAAGCCCGTTACATGGGACTCGATCAGGAGTTCGTACCACTGGATGAAGTGGTCAAGATGAACCCCTTGATAGATCCAAAGCAATATCTAGGCGCTTTGTACGATCCTTTGGATGGTTACATAGACCCCTCTGGTGTTACTTACGCCTATGCCAAGGCGGCCAAGCACTATGGCGCAAAGTGGTACCGCAATACGCCAGTGATCGAAACCAACCCACGACCGGACGGGGGTTGGGATGTAGTAACGCCCAATGGCACCATTCACGCCGAGATGATTGTGAACGCTGGTGGTTTGTGGGCACGCGAAGTAGGGCATCTTGCGGGTATTGATTTGCCCGTGCAGCCTATGGAACACCACTATCTCATCACCGAAGAAATTCCTGAGATTACCCGGCACGGTTCTGAAATAGCGGCGGGTATTGATTATGAAGCCAATATCTATTTTCGTCAGGAACACAATGGTTTACTGCTTGGCACTTACGAATCCCGCGGTACGCCGTGGATGGTGAATGGCACGCCAATGGATTTTGGCCACGAGCTATTGCAAGACGACCTGGACAGGGTAAGCGATCGATTGACGCTGGCTTTTGAGCGTATTCCCGCGCTGGGGCGTGCAGGTATTAAGTCCGTTGTGAACGGACCATTCACTTTTGGCCCAGATGGTAACCCAATGATTGGTCCTGTGCCCGGTCTAAAAAATTACTGGGCAGCGGTTGGCGTCATGGCAGGTTTCTGTCAGGCCGGAGGGGTAGGCTTGTGCATGGCTGAATGGATGATGGATGGCGAACCATCCATTGATGTTTGGGCTATGGACATTGCCCGATTTGGAGAATTCGCGACCCGCGAGTATGGCACAGTCAAGTCTACCGAAAACTATGAGCGGCGTTTCTTGCTGACCTACCCAAACGAAGAATTGCCCGCCATGCGTAGGCAGAAAACGACTGCCTTGTACGATCGCATGGTCGCCAAGGGTGCGGTGATGGGCGTCAGTTTTGGTCTGGAGAACGTGCTGTGGTTTGCTGATTCACCGGATAACGCACATGAAGAGCCAAGCTTTCGGCGTTCCAATGCGTTTGCATATGTTGCGGAAGAAGTTCGTGCTGTGCGCGAGAACGTGGGAGCTATCGAGATCGCAAATTTTGCAAAACATGAGTTCACCGGGCCTGGTGCCCGTGAGTATCTCGATCACCTTCTGGCAAACTCCTTGCCAGCGGCGGGTAAGTTGAAACTTACGCCGATGCTCACACCCAAAGGAAAGCTGTACGGTGATTTAACCGTTGCCTGCCTTGCTGAAGATCGTTATCTGATATTGGGTTCGGGCGCGGCACAAGAGATGCATAGGCGTTGGTTTGAGCAGCATCTCCCCGATTCGGGGGTGAGTTATAGAAACCGAAGTGATGAGATGCATGGAATCGCACTCTCTGGCCCCAAATCACGGCAGCTACTCAGCAAACTGTGCCGCGAGGATGTCAGTGCCGATGCATTCACGTTTTGCTCAATCAGGGAAGCCTGTGTGGCCGGTGTGCCAGCGACATTGGCAAGAGTCTCCTTCTCTGGTGAGTTGGGTTATGAAATTTACTGTGCACCTCAATATCAATTGAAACTGTTCGAAGCGATTGAGGAATTTGGTCAGGCGCTTGGCTTGAAATGGTATGGCGCCAGAGCCTTAATGTCGATGCGACTGGATAAAGGCTGGGGAGTTTGGACTCTGGATTTTCGGCCGGATTTTACCGCCAAGGAATCGGGACTGAATGCGTTTGTCGCTTACGACAAACCCGCTGATTTTGTCGGCAAAGCAGCCGCACTTGCTGAGCGTGATCAGGCCGTTGAAAAATGCCTGGTCACCTTACTGGTTGATACAGAGATTGACTGCCATCACGATGAAGCGGTGTTTCATAATGGCGAATGCGTAGGTTACGTCAGCTCCGGTGGTTATGCGCACCATAGTCAGCGAAGTGTGGCCATGGCTTATGTGCCCTCTGAACTGGCAAACGATGGTGAGCAATTCGAGGTCGAAATTTTGGGTGAGCTTAAATCAGCAGTTTTACAATCTGAGCCGCTTTACGATCCCGCCGGGGCAAGATTGCGCAGCTAAGCAGGCGAGTTGCTTGCTTGCGTGATTTGTTGATGCTCCGCCCACAGGCCTTTGGTAATGCTGAAACACATCACAACCATAATCGCGCAGAAAGGCAAACCGGTTGTCAACGCAAGCGCTTGCAGTGACGCCAGCCCGCCGCCTAGCAACAATGCGATTCCTAGCAAGCCAAGAAAAACACACCAAAAAATACGTTGTGGCGTTGGTGTTTCAATTTTTCCGCCCGCCGTCATGGTATCCATTATCAGAGAGCCGGAATCCATGGAGGTTGTGAAAAAAACTAACACAAGGATGATGCCGATCGCCGATGTCACGTTGCTGAAAGGCAACTCCCTCAGAAAAGCAAACAAAGATATTTCCGGCTGCCAGTTATTCACCGTGTCGACCACGCCGTTGTATCCGTCAATCAAGTACTGGTCCATTGCGAAATTGCCAAACACTGTCATCCACACAGTAAAGATGGCTGACGGTGCCAATAGTGTGCCGATAATAAACTGCCGCACAGTACGTCCCGTTGATATGCGGGCTATAAACATGCCAACGAACGGCGAGAACGCAATCCACCATGACCAATAAAACGTTGTCCAGTTGTGCATGTAGTAGCCATCGTCTCGTCCTGCCCAGCTGCTTAAAGCGGGCAGCTCAGTCACATAGGCAACACTGAAATGAAATACGTTTTTCAGAGACTCAATAGTTGGCCCGACGGCCAGAACAAACAGGCAGAGCGCCAGCGCCAGCAGCATATTAAACTCGCTGAGTTTCTTAATACCACCATCGAGACCTCTAAGTACCGACACAAGAGCCGCACAGGTAATCAACACCACAATAATAACGTTAAGAGAAGCGCCGCCCGGAATATCAAACAGATAGTTCAAACCGCCCGCAGATTGTTCAGCACCGTACCCCAGCGATGTGGCCAAACCAAACATCGTCGCAATAACCGCCAATATATCAATAATGTGTCCTGGCCAGCCCCAGATGCGTTCGCCCAACAATGGGTAAAAGGCAGAACGTATCAGCAGCGGCAACCCCTTGTTGTAGCAGAAAAACGCCAATGCAAGCCCAACAACAGCGTACACCGCCCATGGATGAAACGCCCAGTGATACAAGGTGGCTGCCATAGCAAGTTCACGGGCCCGCTGATCGGTTTGATACTCAAGACCGTATGGCGGTGCAAGGAAATGATTCATGGGTTCCAGCACCGCGTAGAACATAATACCTATGCCAATGCCGGCGGCGAACAGCATGGCCACCCAGCTGAGAATGGAATATTTGGGTGTGGCATCTGGGCCGCCTAGTCGAATAGAGCCCATGGGCGACAAGGCAATGATGATGACAAATAGTAAAAAGAAATTTGCGGAGTACATGAAAAACCAATCAAGATTTTCCGTAACCCAAGGTCGCATCGTGCCGAACTGCTCTGCAGCTTGCTGTGGAAACAGTAAGGTATAGACAACAAATATCACTATTGCTGAGGCGGATACTGCAAATACAGGGTTATGAACATCGAGACCAAATATTTGAACATTGTGCTCCCCAACTTCATGATCGGTTTGATAATTCTCGTCGTCGGTCGCGATTTGTTCAGTCACTCGAATCTCACATTGTTATGTTTTTGTTCAGAAAGAGACCCTATCACAATGATTACTAACAAAGTATGGCGTAGCGTTAATTTGGCCCATGGCCGACAGAATAAGTCGCAGGGTATGAGTTTTAGGAATATTAGATGAGCAAAATATCATGAAAAACTACGATGCAATCATTATCGGCGCCGGTGTGATTGGCGCCGCAACCTCATTGTCACTGTCCAGAAAAGGCTGGAAGGTGTTGAACGTGGATAAACTGCCGGCGGCGGGTTACGGGTCTACTTCCGGTTCTTGCGCCATTATCCGGCCTTACTATTCAACAGTAGACGCGTCGGCCATCGCGTTTGAAAGCCACTTTTACTGGCGGGACTGGCAGGATTATTTGGGCAGCAGAGATGAACGCGGTTTCGCGCGCTATAACAACTGCGGCGCCCTAGTCACCAAGACGCCGCATAATAATGAGCTGCGAGACGCCTGTTCGATTATGGATGAGCTTGGTGCGACTTACGAACACCTGACAGTTGAGCAAATGCAGAAGAAATTGCCGATGTTGTGCAAGGACTCATTTTATCCGGTGCGACAAATCGACGATGAACGATTCGGTTTACCAAATACAGAGGAATTGATTGGTGCCGTATTCTTCCATCAAGCGGGTTATGTCAGTGATCCTCAGTTAGCAACGCACAACCTGCAGCGTGCCGCCGAGCATAGCGGTGCTGAGTATCGTTTCAATACTGCGGTAACCGAGATCATCCAACGATCGGGTAGCGTTCAGGGAATTAGAACAGAAAGCGGTGAGAAAATAAGCGCAGCTGTGGTGATCAATATTGCCGGGCCGCATTCTGCAAAAATAAATGCGATGGCCGGCGTAGATCAATCAATGAAAATAAAAACGCGTGCGCTTCGGCACGAAGTTGCGCACGTGCCGGCGCCAAAGGGGTTTGACTATGAGCATGCTGGTTGCATATTTTCAGACAGCGATATAGGTGGATATATGCGACCTGAAGTGGGCAACAACATTTTGCTCGGTAGCGAAGACCCGCCGTGTGACGACCATACATGGGTTGACCCAGATGACTTCAATCGTGATTTTTCGACAATGTGGCAATCCTTGGTTATGCGGGCTGGACAGCGCATACCCGAACTGGGTATACCCAATACCGCAAAAGGTGTCGTCGAACTCTACGACGTGACAGATGATTGGGCACCTATTTATGACGCGTCGGATTTGCCCGGCTTTTACATGGCCGTTGGGACCAGTGGCAACCAATTCAAAAACGCGCCGGTTGCCGGGCAAATAATGGCAGACATTGTTGAGTCCACTGAGAATGGCAACAACCATGATGCCGCCCCTATTGACTTTCATCTGAAGTACATCGAACGCAGCATCAATACCGGAATGTGTTCGCGCAATCGTATTATTAATCCCGATAGCAGCTTTTCGGTGTTGGGTTAGGTAACCGGCGAGCCGGGTCCGGGAGGTTTTGAATGATGAAAAATAAACGTGCAGGTCGCGGAAAACGCTTGTCCAATCGCGCAGGCAAAGCGTTGGAACAGCTGCCGTGGCAGACGCTCAGTAATCCTTACGCTCCAGCCACCATATTGGGTGAGGAACAACTGGAGCAGGTTCATCAAGCGTCGCTGGAAATTCTCGAACAACAGGGTCTTGTTTTTCTTCTGGAAGATGCCAGGGCTTTGTTGGCCGAAGCCGGTGCGGACGTAGATGAGGCTAAAAAACTGGTCAAATTCGATCGTGACCTGGTCTTATCAAATGTCGCCAAAGCGCCAGCGTCTTTTACCTTGCATGCCCGCAACCCAGCGCATCATCTAACTATTGGTGGTAACCATCTCGCCATATGCTCTGTTGCCAGCGCACCCAATTGTTCCGACCTTGATGGTGGACGACGTACAGGGAACCATGCGGACTTTCGAAATTTTATTCGCCTCGGGCAAAGTCTGAATATCATGCACATGTTCGGCGGCTATCCGGTAGAGCCGATAGATTTGTACCCTGATAGTCGGCACCTGGATTGTGTTTACGATTTTCTGACCTTGTCAGACAAAGCCTATGTGATCTACTCACTTGGCCAACAACGAAATATCGATGCGCTTGAAATGACACGCATAGGGTATGGATTGTCAGACGCAGAGTTTGACAGAACGCCATGCCTAAGCACAATTATCAATGCCAATTCGCCGCTAACGTATGATGAACCCATGCTGCGAGGCATTATTGAAATGGCGCGTCGCAATCAGGTATCTGTGATTACTCCTTTCACGCTTGCGGGTGCTATGGCACCGGTCACCATTGCCGGTGCACTGGCTCAACAGAATGCGGAAGCGCTTGCGGGCATTGCGTTTTCGCAAATAATCAGGCCGGGTTCGCCAGTAGTCTATGGCGGATTTACGTCCAATGTCGATATGAAATCTGGCGCGCCAGCGTTCGGCACACCGGAATACATGCTTGCTGCAACAGCCGGTGGTCAACTTGCCAGGCGTTATGGCTTGCCATATCGATCTTCCAATGTAAATGCAGCAAACTCGGTAGATGCACAGGCCGCATACGAATCCGTGTTTTCGCTCTGGGGTGCCGTCAACGGGCACTGCAACATGCTAATGCACGGCTTAGGCTGGCTGGAAGGTGGTTTGTGTGCCTCATTTGAGAAAATGATCCTGGACGCCGACCTGCTGCAAATGGTGGCCTGCTATCTGCGCGGTATCGACATCAACCAAGACACTCTGGCCTTGGGTGCCATCAAAGAAGTGGGCAGTGGTGGGCACTTCTTTGGTACTGAGCATACGCAGGCAAGATATGAACAAGCATTTTATGCGCCTATGATCAGCGACTGGCGCAATTTTGAGTCATGGCTGGAGATGGGCAGTCCACAAGCCCATGAAAAAGCAAATGCCCTTTACAAGCAAGCGCTGGAGCAGTATCGACCGCCGCCGATGGACGCCGCCATAAAGGAAGAGCTTGAGAGCTATGTGGCCAATGGTAAACTGACATTGAAATCTTGAGATTGGCAAGCCCTGCGAGCAGCACAAAACCAGCAACAAATACTATGAATTCGATAACGAGCAACACTCAGATTTTAACTGAATTGCTATCACTTCAGGGCGCAAGCGTGCTTGATATTGGTTCAGGTGATGGCGCCATGGTGCGTTTTATGACGGAGGCGGGTGCGACAGTGGTTGGCCTTGAATGCGGCCTTGAACAACTTGCTCAGGCAAGCTCGATACCGGTTGTGGGTAGCGAACGATACATGCAGGGAGTAGGGCAGGCATTGCCATTTGAGAATGCGGTTTTTGACGCGGCTACATTTTTTATGTCGTTACACCATGTACCAGAAGGCGATATGCCTATTGCACTGCAGGAGGCTGCACGGGTCGTCAAAGACAATGGTTTTGTTTACGTGGCCGAACCGTTGGCAAGAGGGAGTGGTTTCGAGGTGCATGCACCGATAGATGATGAAACACATGTGCGGCAAAAAGCAGTAGAAGCAATGCAGTCTGCGACTGAGCATGGTCTTACTCAAACCCAAGAGATTTATTACGACACACGCTATAGTTATACAGATTTTGCGCAATACAAAGATCAACTCATTCGCATAGATCCATCTCGCGCCAAGCCTATTTCGGCGATGGAAAATGAACTCATGACGTTGTTTACTACCTTAGGCGCGCCTTGTGAGCAGGGGGTGGAGTTTGAGCAACCTATGCGTGTGAATATATTTCGCAAGTTACAATGTGGTGTCTAAACGAAAGCCGAACGAATCAACCTCGCAAATTGCATAGCAGCACCGGCAATGTTGAACGTTAGTGCCGCAAGCAGTGGTGCAAATTCTTGCCACATAAAGATATTCGCTATTTGCAGTACTATCAGACAAATAAAAATCAAAGATACTATTGTGTTGGCGATTCGATCAACGTCGCCATGCGCATCCTGATCTATTTGTATCTGCCGTCTGGAGGAATAAAGAGAGAACGCCATAAACGCAGCCCATATCACGCCGGTTACTACCCAGGCGACGCCAGGCGATTCCAGGCTATGGAATAGAATCAGGCTTAACAGGCTAAAACCTCCAGCTGTTAAACTGGCCTCCAACAAGAATCCCAGTCTCAGCCGATCGCCCGGTGCCGTCCTTGCGACTGCCGAACACAACCACCACACCCGTAAATCCTGCCAGCGCAACCGCTATTTCAGCAATTCCAATGAGCAACTCTGAATAGTCCATAGCTAACTCCTTTTTATTCTTGTGGTAATCCTAACATCTGATGCGGTTGTGCTGACGTAATCGTCTCAGCGCAATTCTTGCAGTAGAGCGCTCCAAGGCAAAATAAGGTGATACTTACTGTCGGTTGCCGTAAAGCCAAGATCTAGTAAAGATTGTTGTAATCCTGGCCCATGCATCGCACCCCAGGGAATGACGACATTATCGTAGTTATCACCTGCTATTTGAAATGACTCTATAACACGTTCATTCCTTGCGTAAAGAACACATCCCAGACTTGCTTTGGGATGGGGTTTGAGAGCTGATCAAAGACATAGCGCCAGTCGAGATCGCTCACATCGCCGGCCGTGAATTTTTTGAGCAGACCAAGATTCAGCGTGACCCACTCTTGAGTCTGCGGTGACATGTCTTGAAGATACACATCCGCATTGACGATATCCACTCCTGTGCTGCCCAAGGCGTCAAACACACTTGCTACGCGATATGCACCGTCAATAATACAAAGGCTTGGTTGCTCCATCACACTGCGCGTCGCACGTAATGTTGTTTGAGCGGCGCATCGGTAATTGGTTCTCCTAGGTCTTTGCCTGTCGCTGATACCTTCCTCAAGAATTAATGATCGAGGTTTTGAAAACGAACGATACAACTTGTCGTAACTGGCTGTCGCGCCAAAATGCATCATGCCAATAAGGCGCACATTGGGATGGCCGTCTTGCTGCAGTTGCGTTTCCCGGGTGTGTACGCCACTGGGCGTAAATTTTATATATGAGTCACTGAGTTCGACAATCATCGAGAGCGCCGCGTAGGCGACATACGCAAGTATTATGCTCAGCCCAGTTGCTACCAGACTAAGCCCTAACAGAACTCCTCGTAGCATGGACTGAGGGTTCTATACTTAGCTATCAATTCCGCCCATGCAAAGATATTTCATCTCCAGGTAATCCTCTATTCCGTACTTGCTGCCCTCTCGGCCACTACCTGATTCTTTAACACCACCAAACGGTGCGACTTCAGTGGAGATTATGCCTTCATTGATTCCGACTATCCCGTATTCAATACCTTCACTAACCCGCCAGATGCGACCAATGTCTCGTGCGTAAAAATACGCGGCCAAACCAAACTCGGTATCGTTAGCCATGGCGATTGCTTCGTCTTCGGTTTTGAAACGAAACAAGGGAGCGACGGGGCCAAAAATTTCCTCGCGAAAAACGCGCATGTCGTCACTGACATTACTCAGAATAGTGGGCTGAACGTAGCCGGGTCCTAACTCGGAACGCTCCCCACCAATCACTAGTTTCGCGCCTTTATCTACGGCATCATCAATGAATGCGTAGATGTCATTGGCTGCTTTCTCATCAATAACCGGGCCGATATTTACGCCATCAACGGTTCCGTCACCCATTTGAAACTGCGCGACCGCCGCTTCCAGTTTGGCAGCAAACTCATCAAACACTCCGTCTTGAACCAAGAGACGGTTGGCGCACACGCAGGTTTGACCGGCATTACGATATTTTGAAGCAATTGCACCTTGCACTGCCGCATCAAGATCTGCGTCATCAAACACAATGAACGGCGCGTTCCCGCCCAACTCCATCGAGGTTCGTTTCACCGTTGCGGCGCATTCCGCCATTAACTGCTTGCCAACTGGTGTAGAGCCCGTGAAGGTGACCTTGCGAATGGTAGGGTTGCCGGTCAGCTCCGCACCAATTTCGCTGGTGCGACCTGTGACAATATTAATCACTCCCGCTGGAAAACCGGCACGTTCGGCAAGAACACCGATTGCATAGGCAGAAAGCGGAGTGGCATTGGCCGGCTTACACACCACGGTGCAGCCACTGGCCAACGCCGGACCAATTTTTCGACCTAGCATCGCGCTAGGGAAATTCCAGGGAGTGATAGAAGCAACAACACCAATTGGCTGCTTAATAACGACAATTCGTTTGTCATTACCGTGCGCCGGAATAGTGTCGCCATAGACGCGCTTGGCTTCCTCGCCAAACCATTCCAGAAAACTGGCACTGTAGGCAATTTCACCGCGAGCCTCAGCCAGAGGCTTACCTTGCTCCGCGGTCAGGATTTGCGCGAGGTCTTCCTGGTTTTCCATCATCAAATCAAACAGCGTACGCAGCAAACCGGCTCGATGCTTCGCGGTCGTTGCCCGCCACTCCACCATGGCCGCGTCGGCAAAGGCTATTGCACGCCGAGTCTCATTCGTACCGCATTTAGCGACCTCAGCCACCACGTCGCCAGTGGCAGGGTTGATCACTGCCAGAGTTTCACCATTATCAGCATTCACCCATTCGCCATTGATGAGTGAC
This sequence comes from Pseudomonadota bacterium, assembly GCA_039111475.1. Classification (GTDB taxonomy): domain Bacteria; phylum Pseudomonadota; class Gammaproteobacteria; order Pseudomonadales; family JAUIET01; genus JAUIET01. Next base: position 13,416 of record JBCCIP010000019.1, read on the forward strand.
TCACCGCGCAGTAGGGAAGGGTCTTTGAGTTGCAGAGCCATAGAGCCAGTCTCCTGTGGAAGTGTGTTTGGCGGCGCAGTATACAGCGCCTGCGCGGCCGAATCGAACCAGGATTCGAACGCTTCCAAAAAGCGCAAAGTGGACCAAAATCTCGTTTTTTCTTAAATGAGAATGATTATCATTTACATGCCAACAAGAATCGCCTAGTATCCGTTGGAAGCTGTGATTTTCGTCTAACTTGCCAAGCTGAACTGAGGAGTACTTAGAATGCAACAAGCCCGATTCATCTGTGAGCGCCATCGCCAATGGCTTTTGGCAGACGTCAATCGAGCCGCATTACATTGGCGTAGTTGGATTGATCTCGCCTTGGCAGAAAACTCCGGGATTTCGTCAAAAGCCCGTTTACTTCGCGCCGGCTGCGCCTGGGATCTTGCCGGTGAATTATTGCAGAAGAATGTGCCCTGCAATAAATCTGCGTTGGAATGGTATACGCTCTCCTGTATGCAGCTTGTGCGCTTATTGTTGGCAGAGGGGCGCGATGACGTGGCAGGCAACATTGCTGAGGTCAGCACCGCAAAACTCGCAACGCTAGCTGCGAACCCTCATTACCAGAGCGGCGCAGTATTCTGCCTTAAAGCGATCCAGTTACAGCAAGCCGCATCACATGCTTCAGCAAGTTTGCATTGAGAAGAGGGCCGCTAGCGTGATTGTCGAAAAACGTCGCCCCAAGGAAGGGGTAGGGCTAGCTAGCCATGCCGCGACCCCTGCGTTGGCTAACGCTAGTGCCTCTTTAGTGTTCGCTATTGATGAGACTCTACTGCGAGAAATTATCGCCTGTACAAACGCAAATGTACTGTCATTAAAGCCTCAGAACAATCTGTCTAAGCAAGCTTTGCGAAAGAACTTGCTGTTGTCGGCCCTGGCCATGTGCAAGAATGAGACTCTCTGATTCGGCACGCTAGCCAGGTCGAGAAACTCTCTCCCCGTCGCGATAGTCCATAAAATCCAAATTAACGTCGTCATCGGCGATAGTGCCTTTTTGCGCGAGGTCTGTCGCCCGAACGACCACACCTTTGCCAAATCGGTCAGCCAACTGATCCACTATGGTTTCCAGTTTTCTGGCGCTTTGGCTGTCAAACAGATCAGGTTGCGCAGATTCTTTGCGCCAATCCAGGTCGTAGACTGTCATGCCGACCAGGCGGAATGGGCCCGGGTGGTCAAATTCGTCCAGTAATCGGCTTGCCGCCGCCAGAAAACACTCGGCGGTATCGCTGGCATGAGGTAAGCGGCTTTGTCGAGTGAGCATTTCGAAGCGGTTGGTTTTCAGTCGAACGCGAACACCTTTGGCAACGTATTGTTTACTGCGCACCCGGCGCGCTATGCGTTCTGCGGCGCGACGCAAATGAATTTCTATTTCTGCTTTCGCGCTGACGTCTTCGCTGAGTGTTCGGTCTGAACCGATGCTCTTTGCGGCTCTGCCGCGACTGACCGGACGCTCATCAATGCCGTTGGCGAGTTTATAAAAATGCATACCAGAGGTACCCAGGCGACGGCGTAATTCGCTTTCCTGCATGATGGCAATGTCGCCAATGGTCTGCAGCCCAATCGCATTCAGCTTTGCATTGGTCACCTTACCCACACCCCATAATCGATTGACAGGCAGGGGGGCCAACCATTTCACTGCGTCTTCAGGCGGAATAACCGTCAGCCCGTTGGGCTTTTCATGGGCACTGGCCACCTTGGCCACGTACTTGGTGGCGGATACGCCAACAGAGATATGCAAGCCGGTTGCATCATAAACAGCATTCTTTATTTTTCGCCCCATGTCTCTCGGTGAGCCGAAAATATGCTCGGAACCTGACATGTCCAGAAAGGCTTCGTCCAGGGATATTGGTTCAATTGCTGCGGCAAAATCGCCAAACACATTCATTACTTGTTCGGATATTTCCTTATATCGTTCAAAGCGCGGCGCAACCATGATTGCGTGTGGGCAACGCCGTCGCGCCTCAACCACCGGCATAGCGCTACCGACACCATAGGGTCGTGCTTCGTAACTGGCGGTTAACACCACGCCGCGTTGGCGGTTTGGGCCTACAAGAATAGCTTTGCCGCGTAATTCGGGATCATCCAACTGTTCAACCGCCGCATAGAATGCGTCCATATCGGCGTGCACAATTATTCTGGGCCAGATGCTCATGTGCTTAATGTAGCATTGGTCTGTATATAAATACAGTATTCGGGAGAGCCGGCGACGTGCTCAAACAGCGGGAATATAGTCTTGGTCCAGCCCAAGATAGCTGGGACCAAATGCCTGCAAGCCCTTGACTGTTCTGAAGTGCGGTGGGGCTGGCAGCACCAGTATTGCCACCTTCATGCCCACCTCGCTATTTGGATTGGTCAAGGCTTCATTCATGTTCATATCCAACACACAAATGAGATCGGGAATGGTCGCCCGAAACTTACCATTGATGCTCGCCGTCATATTCTCATTTTTGAACTCAATCCTTGCAGTGTCTCCCTGATAGGAATCCACACCTATCACTTCGACAAAGCCCACTGTAAAACCGGATTCCACACTCGCATCGCAAGCGCCGATGACACCTTCAAACAAAAGCTTCCCGTTCGCGGAGTGGGCTAATTCCGTTGCGTCGTGCGTGTTTTCACTGCGCATAGTACGCATCATTGAGCCTAGTTGAGCGGCCATCGACAGGCTGCCGTGGTACAGCGCATGTGTCATCTCACCCAAGCTTGCGGCATGGTCAACCGCCACAATGTCGTCGCGGCTCACCATCGCAAAAGCGCGGGCGATATCTTCTGCGCGCAGGTCGTCGAAAATCTGTTCACACAAAAGCGTCTCACCGAACTCATTCGACAGAACCAGCGGCGAGGCAGGTAAACCGGCAAGATAATAAGTAGAGTGCGTAATCTCCGGTACTGCTCGGCCGGCGGCGTCGGCATCCAGCAGAACGCCATCAATCATCGCCGCGGCGAAGGCTGCCACCGCGGTATTTTCACCGCCTAGCTCGCACGCAACGGTGGCATCAAATTTGGTACCGGTATGCGCAGCCAGACGATTTATGGCGGTCACAATGGGTGCCTGGATGGGTTTTGGAAGACGTTGATACTGTTCACTTCGTTCGCTAGCTTGCGTGGCGCCTAACGCATACGGAGTGCATAGCATGGTTTCGGGGCCTAACTCGTCCGCAGACTCCATGCGAACAATCTTACCGCCTGCCAAAGCGGCGTCAATGTAGCGCATACCAACATCGACGTCCCCGCCGCCGCCTGTACCCATCAGAGCACAGCCATGCAACAGGTCGAGCAAACCGTCACGATTGAATTCTTTCAAGAGTTACCAACCAAGAGGGTTTGCCTCAGGAAAGTATTTTTCGCTCACTTCGCGTGCAGCTTCACCTGTAAATCGGTATAGCCCATAACAAAGTTTGAACGAACGCGTTGTGGTTCTTCCATCACCTCAATGCGGCTAAAGCGTGGTAACAATTCTTCCCATAAGATTCGTAATTGCATTTCGGCCAGACGGTTGCCCATACAACGATGTACACCGAAACCAAATGACACGTGGTGTCTGGCGCGCTTGCGGTCAATGATGAATTCGTCGGGGTTTTCAATCACATCAGAGTCGCGATTGCCAGATACGTACCACATGACCACCTTGTCGCCTTTGCGAATGGTCTTGCCACCGATTTCGTAGTCTTCATTGGCGATTCTGCGCATATGCGCCAGCGGTGTTTGCCAGCGAATTATCTCTGAAACCATATTCGGAATGAGTTCAGGATTGCTTTGCAATTTATTGAATTCATTGGGGAACTTGCTCATTGCATACACGCCGCCTGACATGGAGTTGCGGGTGGTGTCGTTGCCGCCCACAATGAGCAGCATCAGATTGCCCAGATATTCCAGAGGGTCCATTTCCGCAGTGGCCGAACTGTGTGCGAGGAGAGAGATGAAGTCGTTTTTCTTGGGCTGCTTGATGCGTTCGTTCCACAGGCCTGTGAAGTATTCCAGGCATTCGAGCATTATTTCGCGGCGTTTTTCTTCGCTCATGCCGTACTCTTCAACGTTTGGACTGGTTACTGCGGTATCTGACCAGTAGGTGAGCTTGCTCCGATCTTCGAATGGAAAATCAAACAAAGTGGCCAGCATTTGAGTAGTGAGTTCGACCGATACCAAGTCAACCCAATTAAAGGTTTCGCCAATGGGCAACTCGTCAAGCACTTTTGACACACGACCTCGAATCAGGCTTTCAAGTTCAGTAAGCTGCATAGGGGCCACGGCCGGTGACACTGCTTTTCGCTGCACGTCGTGCTTGGGGTTGTCCATCGCGATAAACATGGGGGGCGAGAAATCGATATTACTTTCACCAATAGAGATATTCGGTTCAGAGGAAAAGATCTCGTTCTTGCTGTCTATCTCAACAATGTCGTTGAACTTGGTAATGCTCCAGAAGCCGCCAAACGCCTCGTTTTCAGAATAATGAACCGGTGCTTCTTTGCGTAAACGCTCAAAATAGGCCCAGTGTTGTTCACTATCGAACAGCGCTTCGGGGCTAGGGTCTAACTCCGCCAGAGGTAAATCGTACGGGTTTGGAAATTCAATAGGCTTAATCAGGTCATTGGCTGCGTTCACGGTCTACTCCTAAAATTGCGATTCCGGCATTTGCACTTTGATTCCTTCAAGTTCGTCGCTTACGTCAATCTGACAGGCGAGGCGGCTGGTGCCAATTACATTTGCAGCCAGAGACAACATGCTGTCTTCGACAGCTTCCCGCTCACCCAGCTTATCGAACCAGGCTTGATCAAGCATTACGTGACAGGTTGCACAAGCACACGCACCACCGCAGTCGCCGTCGATGCCTGGTACATCATTGTCTACCGCCGCTTCCATGAGGCTTATTCCGTTATCTACCGTAACGCTATGTTCAGTTCCGTCGTGTTCGACAAAGCAAATAGTGGGCATGAAGAGGGTCCTGTTCGTTGTTTGCGATAGTGTAACCCAGCATTGCGCCCGGCCAAAGTGGGAACAAGATCGTTGTAATGAATGATTTAGCGAACTCTTGAAAGCCGCATTCGTGGCCGGCATTAGCACTAATTGTGGTTATGGCTTGCCGCTTAATTAAATCGCTGTAACCGTATCTGCGTTCTCGCAACCGCAGGTGTCGTTGTCAAGACTGGCTTTTTAGCGTGGCTATGGATAAGGTGCGCGGATGAAAACATTACAAGAAAAAACGGCAGCGGGTGACTTTGTTATTACCGCCGAAATAGTGCCAGCTGCGGCAGGTGGTTCTCGCATATTGTTGGAAGAAGCGGAGCCGCTTAGTGGTCTGGTCGACGCCATTAACGTGACTGATGGAGCCGGAGCGAGCACAGCAATGAGCAGTGCGGCGGCCTGTGCAATTCTTGCGGCCAACGGCTTTGAGCCGGTGTTGCAGCTGACCTGCAGAGACAGGAATCGTCTGGCTCTCTGTGCCGATCTTCTGGGCGCAGGTGCGCAAAACGTACGAAATATGCTGGTGTTGACGGGGGATGACCCAGCCAAGGGCGATCAGCCCGAGGCTAAGCCGGTGTTTGATCTAAGTTCCGGTGAAGTCATGAGCATTGCCAGGGCGATGCGCGATGATGCGGCCCTACCCAATGGCAAAGCGGTTGATGAACCACCGGCGTTTTTCATAGGCTGCGCGGATGTGCCCATTGACCCACCTGGCGAGTGGGAGCCGAAAGGATTGCTTGCAAAAATTGATAATGGCGCTCAGTTTGTGCAAACCCAGTTCTGTTTTGATCCTGCAGTAGCGGGGCGCTATATTGAAGCGCTGCGTGGTACCGGTATTACTGACAAACTAAACGTTATTCTGGGTATTGGTCCTATTGCGTCGGCTAAATCCGCGCGTTGGATGGATCAAAACCTGTTTGGTGTGTCTGTGCCGGCAGCCATCATCGAACGCATAGAAGCCGCAGGCGACAGTGCTGCACAAAAGCAGGAAGGCATAAAGATTTGCCGTGAGTTGCTGGAAGAATATCGTTCGCTGAATGGAGTGGCGGGCGTTCATATTATGGCGCCAGCAGCCAGCACCAAGGAGATTGCGGCCGTTTTAAGTCAGTAACCAAGCCCCCTGTTATCTGACGCCGCTTATACGCGGCGACTCACTCTGTGATAATATATTGGCACAACATCTGCCAAAATATTGTTGCACCCAATTATTGGATTGCGCTTCATCTCTAGTCTTCTCGGATAACTCTTATGAGCATTCACAATCGCGTTACTGAAATTCTTGGCACCCAATACCCAATTATTCAAGCCCCTATGGGCTGGATTGCCCGTGCGCAACTTGCCTCAGCGGTTAGCAATGCCGGCGGTTTGGGCATAATCGAAACGTCTTCGGGTGAGTTGGATAACATCAAGAACGAAGTGGCGAAAATGCGTGAATTAACTGACAAGCCGTTTGGCATGAACGTGGCCTTGTCGTATGTAAAAGGCACAAACATTGTCGATTTCGTTATCGAACAGGGTATTAAGTTTGTCACCACCTCTTCAGGCAGTCCCCGCGTATGTACCGAGGCATTTCAACAGGCTGGCATTAAGGTGTTTCATGTGGTGCCAACATTAGCGATGGCGATGAAAGCACTGGACGCTGGCGTAGATGGCCTGGTGGTTGAAGGCGGCGAGGGTGGTGGTTTTAAGAATCCTAGTCCGGTATCTACCATGGTGTTGTTACCGCTAATTCGATCGCGCACCGATGTGCCTATTATAGCAGCAGGCGGTATTTCTGACGGTCTATCCATGGCGGGTGTTTTTGCGATGGGCGCTGAAGGTGTGCAAATGGGTACCCGAATGCTGTCCAGCTCTGATTCGCCGGTTCATGACAACTGGAAACAGGCAGTAGTGAACGCGCAGGAGACGGATACGGTGTTTTTAAACCAGCAATCCCGGCCTGCATTACGCGCATTGCGAACCGAGCGCACCGCTGAACTGGCCAAGGTCGGCAGTTTCCCAATGGCAGATCACATGGCTAATCTTCAGGAATTGTATTTTGGCGGCAATATGGAAGCCGCGATTCCCCTGTCGGGTCAGGTCGCGGGTCGAATCGATGACGTGAAATCAGCTCGCCAGATTATTGATGAAATGATCGCTGAGTTCGAATCAGTTATGGCGTCATTATCTGAGCAATATTGTTAAAAGCGAGCTGCTGCTTCACGCTGTGAGGTAATAGCTGGCTTTTTGTTCTAGCTCAAATAAGAACGTATCGTCGATTTGCCCAAGCGCGACATATGCACTTCGTCAGGGCCGTCGGCAATACGGCAAAACCGGCTAGTGGTAAAAATATGTGCGACTGGGGTGTCGGAAGACACACCCATGCCACCAAGAATCTGGATTGCCCGGCTGGCAACTGTTTCGCACATTTGCGGCGCTACAATCTTCAGCATTGTCACGTCCTCCACAATAGCGTCAATACCCTGTTTGTCCATTTTCTCCGCAGCAGACAGAACCAATAATCGACACTGTTCGATGTCGCAACGACTGCGTGCAATGTCATGCTGAATACTCGTTTTCTTACTTAGCTTCTCGCCAAAAGCAACTCGCTCATCGGCGCGTTTGCACATAATTTCCAGGCAGCGCTCCGCCATGCCGACAAACATCATAGCGTATTGAAAACGGCCTGGCCCCAGTCGACCCTGGGCGATTTCAAAACCACGGCCTTCTCCAAGAATAAGGTTGTCGACCGGTACACGCACGTTTTCGAAGACCATGTCGCCTTCGCCCTTGGGCGAGTGCAGGCTGCCAAACGCGTGCAACGCGCGTTTGATGGTGACGCCCGGCGTATCCTTGGGAACCAAAATAGTTGAGTGCTGGTTGTGGCGGCCTGCGTCAGGATTAGATTTGCCCATTACCAGCAACAGTTTGCACTTGGGGTTAAGTGCGCCTGTGGTCCACCACTTATTACCGTTCAGAACGTACTCGTCGCCGTCTCGCTCTATCTTGAGTTCCATGTTAGTGGCATCGCTAGAGGCGACCTGAGGTTCTGTCATTGCGTAAGCGGACCGTATCTCTCCCGCCAGTAACGGTTCAAGCCATTGCTTCTGTTGGGCTTCGGTGCCGTATTTGGCCAGTACTTCCATATTGCCCCTGTCGGGTGCATTGCAATTGAATATTTCCTGAGACCAGGCAGACCTACAAATCGTTTCGAACAAGGGCGCAATTTCCGCATTGGTCAGACCAGGGCTCCATGGCGCGTATTCTTCCGGTAAAAACAGGTTCCACAATCCCTGTTCCCTGGCTTTGGATTTAAGGTCTTCGTACCAGGACGGGTACTCCCACAAATTATCCTGATCTAAGCTGAACAATTCGAATTCATGCTCGCGAGGATAAATGTGTTCCTGCATAAACGCGTGCAAACGTATCTGTATATCGCGAGCGCGCTCGCTTAACTCAAAACCCATAACACTCTCTCTACAACGATCTGATTTTTTTCATTAAACGATTCATTCCGCCAATCCAGCGATCGTAATCCGAAGTTTTACGCTGCATGTATTCCAATACCTCTTTGTGCGGCAGAATCAAAAACGATTCTTCGCGTAGTTTATCTATCACTACTTCTGCCAGCGCTTCGGGTTCCATCATGCCGTCATTGGCAGCGGCTTTGGTGGCTGGCTCATCGTTGTCGGTCATTGCGGTTCTAACCGCCTGCGGGCACAGCATGGACACCTTGATGCCTTCGTGCGCATGATGGATTGCCAGCCATTCACCGAAACCAACGGCGGCGTGCTTGGTTACGCCGTAGGCGGCTCCGTCAATCTGGTTAAGCAATCCAGCGGCGGAGGCAGTATTCATGAAATAGCCGCCACCACGGGCAATCATTCGAGGTAAAAGATGACGAGCTGCGTATACATGTGACATCACGTTGATGTCCCAACTGGCTTGCCATTGCTCATTCGGTGACTCTATGGCTGGTGCGAGACCTACCCCTGCATTGGAGCAGAATAGATCGATTGGTCCGATCTCGCTTTCCACCCGCTCAATCAAAGCGGCAATATCATCTTCACTGCTCACGTCAGCGGTCATTGCTGTGCAGTTCAATTCGTTAGCCACCGCCTGAACCGGCGCCTGGTTTATGTCAACAGCAATTATGTGTTTGGGTCCTTCTGCGCTGAAGCGATGAGCTAGTGCACGGCCTATACCGCTGCCGGCACCAGTGATTACAATTATCTTGTCTTTGAGTTCCATACTGTCGTTTTCTGTCGGGAAAGATCCGCAATCTTATGGATTTGCTTTGATGAACGCCAGTATTGCTTGCACACAAGCTTCAGGTTGTTCGTCCTGCAGGAAATGCCCCGCATTGGCGATGGTTACGTGATTTTGACCTTGCGCACCCGGAACGTTCTTTTGAAAACGTTTTTCTCCTCCACTGGTGACCGGATCATTGTCAGAAAAGGCAGTAAGCAGTGGTTTCTCGAAAGACTCCAGAACTGTCCAAGCGTGTTTGTTTTCGTCTACTTCTGCTTCGTCGTGAAACAAGGGAACGAGGCAAGGGAACGTTCGTGCACCTGCTTTATATTCTTCACTTGGGAAGGGCGCGTTGTATGCGCGGACAATCTCTTCGTCAATGTCTTTGCCCGAAGTGAATGCGATGACTTTGCCAATGTCCAGATCGGGTGTTTCGGCGCAGAATTTTCGCCAGTATAAAAATCCGGGAATGCCGCTGGTATCTTTGAAACGCTCTTGTAGTTCATGTGCTTCAACAACTGGCAGAGTTTTGTAAGCTTCTTGCAACGTGGGGGCGAATTCTTCAGGAATCATTCCTACTGGAAGCCCTGTGTTTGCCACAATGACGCGTGCAAATCGCTCTGGAAACGCGGTGACCAGACGCAAGCCAATCAACCCGCCCCAATCCTGACAAAAAAGTGTAACCTTGTTCAAGTTTAGAGCGGTTAGCCATTGGCTCATCCAGCTTACATGGCTAGCGTAGGTATAGTCGTCAATGGCAGTGGGCTTATCCGATTTACCAAAACCAACCAGGTCGGGCGCAATCACGCGAAGGCCAGCCTCGACCAGATCTGGAATCATATGGCGATAAAGATAAGACCAGGTCGGTTGGCCGTGCAGGAGCAATATTACATCACCGTCTGCTGGGCCTTCATCCACGTAATGAATACGTAATTTGATACCTTCGCCGTCGTTTACTTCCAGGTAATTGGGGGCGAAGGCATAGTCCTTCAGGTTTGAAAATCGTTCATCGGCAGTTCGGATAGGACGCATAATCTGATCTATGTAATGGCATAAATACTGTCATTATATCTTTGTGCTACGAGTTAGACAATGTTTGGTTGTGTATCGGGTAATACACACGTGGAGGTTTCGACCGATTAGAGATTGACTAAGGGGACTCAGGGAACAATGAAACCGATTCCGCGAAATACCAAACCTGCCTTGTGGCAGCAGCGCGTTTTGGCTGGTCGCTAAGAAAGTAAGTTGCCTATGCGCGCTTTGTGAGCAGCCAGCGCAGGGTGTTGTTCATCATCCAGCTTCTGCTTGATGATGGCAGCAAAGTTACAGACAATAAAACAGTCCACATCCGCCTGGGTTACTGCGTCTCCGACGAGAAAGTCCTTTCCGTCCAACTCGCTGTTCATCGAATCAAAAAAGTATGTGAGCTTGGTGCGACCGCGCTCAATAAGATCGGGTATTTGCGCTATATTAAGCGGCCCTGGCAAGGCTCTGTCTTCAAAACCTGGCGCATAGCCATTGCGCAACACCTCAGCAATACTCATCAGGCCGCCAGTGAAAATGCGATGCAGCCAGCCTAGAACCAGCGCTTGTTCAACGGTATCACGTCCCATTAGCGGTGGTTCGGGGTACTCGGCTTCCAAGTAATGCAGCATGCTGATCACTTGATTTAAAACCGTACCGTCATCGAGCAGGATGGCAGGAACGGTCTGCTCCGGATTAACCGCTTTATAGTCGTCAGAGAACTGATCGCCCTTCATCATGTTGATATCAACATAATCCAGATCAATACCTTTTAGCTTGAGCATGTGGTTTACCCGAAGAGCGTTGGGTGGAAAGTCGCTGGAATAAAAAGTCTTGATCGGCATTCGAATTAGTCTCTGTAATAACGATTAAAGGCGCAAAGTGTAACCGAAACGTGTTGCTTCGGGGTGCAACGGATTGCTTTTTGCCAATCATTATGGCAGACTTTATGCCAATATATTTTCCTTTCATTGACTATCTTTTAATCCAGCGTAAAACGAGGATTCATCATGACCGACGCCGTTATCGTATCAACCGCCCGTACCCCAATCGGTAAGGCCTATCGGGGAAGTTTCAATAACCTGGGAGGCGCCAGTCTTGGTGCAGCGTCCGTTGCTGAGGCCGTGCGAAGAGCCGGTATTGACCCTGCTGAAGTGGAAGACGTGATCATGGGTTCTGCGCTGCAGCAGGGCGCAACCGGCTCTAATGTTGCGCGCCAGATAGCGCTGCGGGCTGGCCTGCCGACTACCGTAGCTGGTATGACTATTGATCGCCAATGCTCATCGGGTTTGATGGCCGTAGCCACTGCTGCAAAGCAAATCACGGAAGACGGCATGAGCTGCGTGGTTGGCGGCGGTCTGGAGTCAATTTCCCTGGTTCAGAACGAGCACATGAACCTGCACCGTATGGTGGATGAAGAGTTGATGGCGATGCACCCGAATATTCACATGCCAATGCTGCAAACCGCAGAGGTTGTTGCCGATCGGTACAAGGTATCGCGGGAGGCGATGGATGAGTATGGATTGCAATCACAACAGCGAACAGCGGCAGCGTACGAAGAAGGTCGCTACGCTGAAGAGCTGGTCGACGTGACGTGCACGCGCACTGTTTGGAACAAAGAAACCGGTGAAGCGTCTGAGGCAGAAGTAACCGTGTCAGCAGATGAAGGTCTGAGAGCAACAACGGCCGAAGGCTTGGCCAATCTGAAAACTGTTATTGAAGGCGGCACGATCACAGCGGGTAATGCCTCGCAATTATCAGACGGTTCTTCTGCTCAGGTAGTAATGAGCTCAAAACTTGCTGAACAAAAAGGCCTTGAACCTCTGGGTATTTATCGTGGAATGGCAGTGGCCGGTTGCGACCCTGATGAAATGGGCATTGGCCCGGTGTTCGCAGTGCCAAAATTATTGAAGCAAACCGGGCTGAGTATGGACGACATTGGCCTTTGGGAGCTCAACGAAGCCTTTGCGGTACAGGTGATTTATTGTCGCGATAAGTTGGGTATAGACAACGACACGCTGAATGTGAGCGGTGGGGCAATTTCTGTAGGGCACCCTTATGGCATGAGCGGTTCACGCATGATTGGTCACGCTCTGATTGAAGGCAAGCGCCGTGGTGTCAAATACGTGGTCGTTACCATGTGCGTCGGCGGCGGCATGGGAGCGGCAGGTCTGTTTGAAGTTGCTTGATATTAGGGAGCGGGTTAAGGAAGCAACCTGGTGAGCCACAAAACACTGCAAGCCAATGGCATAGAACTCGCCTATGAGGAGTTCGGCGACCCCGGACAACCGCCAGTCTTGCTGATCATGGGTTTGGGCACGCAAATGATTGCCTGGCCAGAGCCCTTCTGTCGGGCTCTGGCGGAGCAGGGTCTGAGAGTGATTCGTTTTGACAATCGAGACGTGGGGCTGTCCACCAAGATGGACTCGGCGCCAGTCCCCAACATTATTAAGCTCGCCCTGTTTTCCCGCTTAAATCTAAAAATTCAGGTGCCTTATACCTTGCATACCATGGTTGAGGATGCGATCGCATTGATGGATGTGTTGGATATAGAAGCGGCACACATTGTAGGCGCCTCTATGGGCGGTATGATCGCGCAGCTGATGGCCGCGCATTTCCCCTACCGAGTGCGGTCATTGACGTCAATCATGTCGACATCCGGCAGGCGCTCTTTACCTCAAGCGGATTCGAAAATTGTTCGGCATATGGCGCGCCGACCACGTAAGGCAGGCCCGGAGGCGCTCTTGGAGTATTCCATGCGTACCTGGCGTCTGATCGGCAGCCCTGGTTACCAACCCACCGACGATGAGTTGCGCCAAAAGATACTGGCAGGTTACGAACGCAGCTATTATCCTGCCGGCTACACGCGCCACATGGCAGCCATCATGGCGAGTGGCGACCGTGTGGCAGACCTGGCCAAGATCATTGCGCCCACCTTGGTGATTCACGGCCAGCAAGACCCCTTAGTGCCAGTGGAAGGTGGTATTGATACTGCCAATCTAATTAGCAGCGCGAAGCTGGAATTGATAGACGGCATGGGCCATGACTTACCCAAAGAACTGTTGCCCAAGTTTGTGGAATTGATATCAAGCAATATAGAAACTGGTTTATAAATCAATTACATAGGTATTGATCCTAATGCGGTTTCTTTATTATTTTCCGCATCGTTATAGTGATTTTTCAAGCCGATTGTGCTGGCGTAATGAATCGCAAACCATAGGTAGAAGTACGCCGGTTCAAACAGATAATGCGCCAGGTTGCTCACCGGATGGTCTAGTAAAATGTAGGCCGCCAGGCACACTGCAAACAGTATAACCAGTGTGAACAGTTCCGTCAGGCTGGCATAAAATCCGATGGTCTGTGGTGTGCACTGTTGCTTCCTCTGCAAGCAGCGGAAACTGCAATAGCTCAAAAACGTCAGGGCCATTAACTCATGTGGAATGCGTTCGTTCAACCAATGCGCCCAACCCCAAAGTGCGTTAGAGCCAACAATCAAAACGCACAGCGTCAATAGCCTCAACCAGAAACGCCCAGTGACTGCCGTTGTGCGCAAGGTATCGCCCAACGCTGACAAAAAATAGGCGTGACCCAATACGACCATCACAGCCAACGCGAGCGGAGTGGGGGCGGCAAAGCAGAAAAGGACGACTGCCCATAGCGCCGTAAATTGAATCAGTACTGCTTTACCGTCTAAAAACACACTAGACCGTTATTGTTTGAAATATATACAATAATGGTAGTGCGTTGGGCGAAAAATAACCGCCCTTGGGGCCACGTTTGTCTGATAAATGACCAGCCGTTGGTCGGGCTTGCTGATGTGTGCTGCAAGCCAACAATTCTTAATGCGGCTTACTTTGACTCGCCTTGTCCAGCTTTTTACACTTTGTAAGCAATGTAAGCAGGTGCCAATACCGAGCCCCTAACAGCCAGGACTACCACATCGATGCAAAACACCTTACACCCGGAATTGAGTTGCTACCTGCTTCCCGGCCATACCACCAGCCCGGCCGACGCCATTGCCGAGGCGCGAGCTGCAGAGGCCTTGGGGCTGGGGAAAGTCTGGTTGTCGGAGCGTTTCGATGTTAAAGATGCAGGTGTGATATGCGCCGCTGCCCTATCAGTAACAGAGCGTATTCACGTGGCAACAGCCGCCACCAATATCCATACACGCCATCCAATGGTGTTGGCGAACATGTGCTCTTCTTTGCATTACCTGTCTTCAGGCCGGTTCGAGTTAGGGCTTGCGCGTGGCGTTGCTATCCGCAACCAGCTGATGGGTCTGGACAACGTCAGCAACGCAAAAATGGTGGAGGCTCTGGAAGTGCTGCGCACCTTGTGGAACGGCGGAAAGGTGATGGGCCACAAAGGCGAACTGGGTGCGTTGCCTTATTTGAGCATGGGCGACTGGATGAAGGCCGACATACCATTGCACTTTGTAGGATTTGGGCCAGCAAGCTTGCGTTTTGCGGGCGCTCATTTCGATGGCATACATTTGCACACTTTCATTAGCGATGCAGGTTTACGCAAAGCCAAAGCACTGATTCAGGAAGGCGCTGAAGGCGCTGGTCGCAATCCGGATAATATTCAAGTGTATTCCGTGTTCGCCACTGCACTGGAACCCACCAGGGAAGATCATTTGCGCAAGCTGGTTGCGCGCATGGCTACCTATATGCAAGCGCCTGGCTATGCCGAATTGTTAATAGAACTGAATGACTGGGACCCTGAGGTTCTTGTCGCGTTTCGTGCTAACGAAACCGTTGCAGGGATGCTTGGTGGCATAGACAGCGTTGCAAACCTTGAACAGTTGGAAGAAATGAGTGAGTTAATCCCTGCGCAATGGTTGCCGGCTGCTGTTGGCTCAGCCAGCGAGTGTGCCAGCGCCTGGCAGCAGCAATTAGACATTGGCGCGAGCGGCGTAGTGATTCATGGCTCAACGCCTGTCGAATTCGCGCCTATCGTTGACGCTTATGCGGAAATGAAATCAGCTGTTTAGCGGGCTTATTTTTTTTCGCAGTCTGGCGTAGCTTTTTCGGGTTCGGGTAGTGTGGCGATGTCTGGACTAGCAGAATTTGCACCATACAACTGACTGCCTGCCAAGGTGCACGGCCAATGGTTGTTTTCACGAACATAAAACTCCCATCCCTGGTCTCGCCCTTGAAGCAAAGGCACCATATATAACAATCCCATTGCCTCAATGTGCCGGGCATGGTGAAGAGGCCCTGCATCCAAAGGTACCATGCCAATATCATCAATCAGCTGTGCCACGCGTTCTTTTGCGTGCTTGTTATCTCCGGCAATCAAGGCAGATGGTGCATCCCCCATTAGCTGTGGCTGATCAATAAGAAATGATCCAGGAAAACCCACCTTCACCACATGCGCCTGATGGTTCCATTGTTGTATTAGCTCGGAGCTGGATGTGCTGACGCTGCTCTCAAGGTAACCGTCTTTCGCCATCTTGTAGGGAATGGAAGCGTCAATGAGCACTTTGTTATGAAGGTCACCAAGGTTTTTTGCAACCGACTCCATGGCAGGCCACGGTACCACTAACAACACAATGTTTGCCTGTTGGGCGGCCTGCAACTGTGATGTTGCGTGCGCCCCTGGGCTGGCCTTTATCAATTCCTTAACACTTTCCCGCTGCGGATCGCGGCTTCCATAAATCACTTGATAGCCATTTCTTGCAAGTTGTGGGCCCAGCGAATCACCCATGTCACCGGTGCCTATCACTGCGATGGTAGTGGCTCTGTTCGGAGTGGCCGTCGCGCAGCCGCTTATAAACAGTAGCGCAATCAACAATAGACGAAATAGGCTCATAGGGCGTGTGTCCCGATTGTAATCAGCGGCCATGATAAACACTTTTCTGTTACTTTAGTGGCCGTAGCTAACGATTTCGGCCTTCATGTTTAGCATTTGGCGAACGCAACGAGGAGATAACAACCAATGGCGTGGGATTTTCAAACTGAACCCGAGTTCCAGAAGAAACTGGATTGGATAGAGCGCTTTGTTTCTGAACAACTGATTCCTCTGGAGCCCCTGATAGCCGATTGCTCTGAAAGCCAGTGGCAGGCTATTCAACAACCGCTTAAGCAACAGGTCAAAGACCAAGGTTTGTGGGCGTGTCATTTGGATCACGAGCTTGGCGGCCAGGGTTATGGCCAGTTGCCATTGGCGCAAATGAATTTTCTTACCGGCCGCTGTTTCTACGCGCAGGAAACGTTTGGCAATATGGCGCCTGATGCGGGCAACGCGGAATTGCTGGCTGAAGGGGGTACTGAGTCGCAAAAAAACAAATGGCTGTGGCCAAATTTGCGTGGCGATATTCGCAGCGCATTTGCGATCACCGAACCCTGGGTAGCCTGTACAGACCCAACCCAGATTGAGTCGACCGCGGTGCTGGATGGCGATGAGTGGGTCATCAATGGCCGCAAATGGATGATCACCAATGCGTCTCGCGCCGATTTCATCATCTTTATGCTGGTTACTGAACCGGACGAGGTGCCGCATAAACGCTGCTCAATGATAGTGGTGGAGAAGGGATCGCCGGGCATGGATGTGTGTCGTGATATTCCAACCATGCATCATCCGCATTGCGAGTTTGGTGAAAATGGCAACCATGCGGAGATTATTCTGGACAATGTTCGGGTGCCCAAAGAGAACTTGATTGGTCAACGCGGCGGTGGATTTGTTCTATCACAGGTGCGTCTGGGTCCCGGTCGGATTCATCATGCCGCACGATGGTTAGGCGAGGCCGAGCGTGCTTTTGATATGCTGTGTGAGCGAACGCAGTCGCGAAGTTCGTTCGGCAAGAGTTACACAAAGCACGGCATGATTCAGGAATACATAGCCGACTCGCGCATTGCGCTTGAGAGCGCGAAACTGCTAACCCTGCGTGCAGCGTGGAAAATGGATCAATTGGGAGCGCAGGCGGCCCGTGCGGATATCGCCATGGTTAAGGTGCAAAATGCAGCCGTACTTTACGATGTGGTCGACCGCGCATTGCAAGTACATGGCTCATTGGGTTACAGCAGCGATATGCCACTTGAAATGATGTATCGCTCAGCGCGAATGGCGCCACTGGTAGATGGAGCTAATGAAGTTCATAAAATCAGTATCGCGCGCGATCAGCTAAAACAATACCAGCCAAAAGAAGGGTGGCCTAGCGAGCATGTGCCAACCCGGCGAGAAGAAGCCAGAAAACGCTTTGCGCATCTGCTGGAGGCGACCGGATAAACAGGGCTTTTGCTTCAATTGCGGTGATCGAAATGGCATAATCTCTGCCATATTTCTTCTCTTCGCCAGAGCTGCTAAGGAGTCGGTATGCAACAGTTAACCGGAATGGATGCGTCTTTCCTCTATTTGGAAACGCCGAATGCGCCCATGCATATTTCCGGGCTGGCGATCTACGACCAGTCCACGGCACCTGGCGGAAAAGTTCGCTTCAAAGACATCATCGAAAATTATCAGCATCGTGTGCGCGGTTTGGCGCCAATGACCCGGCGCTTGGTAGAAGTGCCATTGCAGCTAGATCATCCGTATTGGGTATCTGATGGCAATTTCGATGCCGAATTTCATATTCGACACATCGCTTTGCCCAAGCCCGGTGATTGGCGACAACTGTGTATTCTTATCTCACGACTTCATGCTAGGCCGCTGGATAGAAACAGGCCGCTTTGGGAAGCCTATGTTATTGAAGGGCTTGATAATGTGGAAGGTGTGCCGCAAGGAAGCTTTGCGGTATTTTCCAAAACCCATCATGCGGCAATTGACGGCACCTCGGGCATGGAGATGACAGCAGCAATTCATGACCTTTCGCCTGATTACAAGTCTGGGCGCAAAACCACGGTCGTTGAAGTAGACGCAGAGCCAAGCAAAGTCGAGCTGATGTTACGCGCGCAGTACAATAATGTGCGCAAACCATTCCATTTTTTAAGTGTTGCTCGCAACACTGTGCCGGGGTTTGCGAAAGCCTATAACGCCACTCGTAAAGGTGAATTGAAAACACTTGATGATTTGCCGCGCACACGTTTCAGCGGTGACGTTGGCCCACACCGCGTATTTCAGGCAATAACCGTAGAGCTTGATGATGTAAAAGCGATCAAGAATGCCATACAAGG
The DNA here is from genome assembly GCA_039111475.1 of Pseudomonadota bacterium. GTDB lineage: Bacteria > Pseudomonadota > Gammaproteobacteria > Pseudomonadales > JAUIET01 > JAUIET01. The sequence goes on from JBCCIP010000019.1 coordinate 31,790, forward strand.
TGCTACGGTAAACGACGTGGCATTGACCATAGTCGGTGGTGGCTTGCGCAAATATCTTGAGCATCATGGTGAATTACCTGATTCATCATTGGCTGCAATGGCACCGGTCAATGTGCGTTCGGATAAAGACGATACTGGCGGCAACGTGGTTTCTTCAATGACGGTGGCATTAAGAACTGACGTAGAACACCCACTCGAGCGGCTTAAAGCAGTGCATGAAGGCACGCGCGATGCAAAAGAACTTGCCAATGCGATTGGTGCCAAGACAATGACCGACTATGGGCAGTTCATACCTTCAGTGCTCACTGCGCAGGCGGCCAAATTGGCCAGTCGGTGGGGACTGATTAGTCGCATGAAGCCAACATTTAATTGCGTGGTCACCAATGTACCTGGGCCACCTGTACCTTTGTATAGTACTGGTGCAAAGATGGTCGCCAATTACGGTACTGGTCCTGTACTTGATGGGCTTGGCTTGTTTCACGTGATTAGCAGCTACTGTGGTCAATTCGTTGTGTCCGCAACGTCGTGCAGAGACATGATGCCCGACCCGGATTTTTACCGTGATTGCTTGCAAGCGAGTTTTGATGATCTTCATCGAGCCGCAAACAAGCCTCAGAAAAAGTCGCGTAAGAAGGCAGCTCAAAAGAGATCCAACATTAAGAGAGCGAAGGCGAGCTGAACGCTTATCGACGCGAACTGACATTGCTCTCGTCATAATGCATTTGTTAGAACCTGTTAGCCTTTCGCCACTTGCTTCGACAAACAATCCGAAGGACCACGATTATCGACGTACCTTGCAGGCGTTGGAGCATGCTTGCGTTCATGTCGGCTTTTTGCTGGTAAAAGATCACGCTATTCCCAAAGATCTTATCGTTGATCTCAGGAATGCCATTCAGCAGTTTTTCTTATTACCGTTGGCCGACAAGCAAAGCTATCGTATTAGTCGAGGCAATTATCGGGGTTATATTCCGTTGGGCTTTTTCGATTCTAACGAAGGTGATTATCTTTCGGATCGATATGAAGGGTACAAGCTGCATCTTGAGACCAGTGCTGAAGATCCTGTTTGTCAGCAATGCGATCTGTACGGTCCAAATATATGGCCGAGCGAACTACCCGCACTGAAAACTCTGTTGCTAAGATACTGGAGTGAGTGTGATCGCTTGCGTGATTTGTTGTTAAATGCTTTCGCAAACATTCTTGGCTTGCCAGACAAATTCTTTGCGGCAAGATTTGCCTCCTCGCTGACCAATATGACCCTGTTGCATTATCCGCCGAGACCGAGCGATCTGAACGATGATCAGTTTGGAATCCATCCCCACAAAGATACGGATGTATTAACTATTCTTGCGCCCGATGACGTGGGCGGGTTATGGCTGAAGCCCAGGGGGCATCAGCACTGGGTTTCTGCACAGGCTCCGGAAGACTGTATGATAGTGAATATAGGTGATATGTTGGAGATCTGGTCAGGTGGCTATTTTATGTCAACGCCGCATAAAGTGGTGAGCCCCACCGAGAAGTCGCGTTTTAGCTTTCCATACTTTGCAGTTCCACGATTTGATACTTTTATCGAACCGATGTGCGCGCTGCAACCGGGATTTGAACGTGCCGGCATACATTGTGGAGATGTGTCGCGCGAAGTCTGGCGAACTAACTGGCCTGCCGCACGCTCTGAATACTCATCTATTCATCTTGGTACTTTGCAAAACTGAACCTTTAGCAATTAACTCATTGAGTTATGGCATACTTGCGGGGATGCGGTGCCGTCTTTGCCATAAGACCACCCGAAAAAGAGCAGTGGCAAAGTGATGGAGCGCGAACTGCGTGAACACGTTTACTGCCTGGCAAACTAGTGAGTAAGGCCTCATGCATAAGCAAAATTTATGTTCCAGAATATTCTTGGCCTTTTTAGTGAGCCTGCTGGTCGCCTGTGGTGGAGACAACCTAGCAGAGCAGGTGAATGATTTCGCTGGCCGATCTGATGAGAATACGCCAAACACACAGATTGAAGTGAATTAACACATTGTCGACCTGGCCGCACCCGCGGCGAATCCAACCCGTAACGCCTATTACGGAGACCTTCATGTGCACACTGAATATTCGTTTGACGCCTATTCTTTTGGTACCACAGCATCACCTTATGATGCCTACCGTTATGCAAAGGGTGCTGCATTAACCCACCCACGTGGTTACAAAATACAATTAGAGCACCCTCTGGATTTTTACGCCGTGACGGATCATGCAATGTTTCTCGGCGTGGTGAAAGAAGCGGCCGATACTAGCAGTGAGTTTTCAAAATACTCGGTATCTAAACTCGTACATAACATCAACGCTCCCGATAATCTGGGTGACGGCAGTATGGCGCAGCGTTTGGGCAATTTCGCGCAGTTTATACCTGGAGCTCTGGCTGGCTTGCAAGATGGCAGTATTGACCCAGAGCTCACGTTGAATATAAGCAAGCGAGCGTGGCTTGATACCATCAGTGCGGCCGACCAATTTAATGATCCCGGTCGTTTCACAACCTTTGCTGCTTATGAGTACACCACATCAACAAACGACCGAGGTAATTTGCACCGCAATGTTATTTTCAAAGGTACGGATAAACTACCCGCAGTGCCTTTTTCGCGTTTCAATTCGCAAAACCCGGAAGGGCTGTGGGACTGGATGGATGGTTTGCGCGAGCAGGGCATAGAAAGCCTGGCGATACCACACAATTCAAATGGGTCGAATGGCCAAATGTTCAAACTGGAAGATTGGGCTGGCAACCCGCTCACAGATGATTACGCCGAGCAGCGCATGCGCAATGAGCCACTGGTAGAAATCACCCAGATCAAGGGCACGTCAGATACACACCCGCAGCTTTCGCCGGCTGATGAATGGGCCGATTTTGAAATATACCCGTATCGGGTTGGAACCACACTACCCAGTGATCCCAAAGGCGGCTATGTGCGTGAGGCATTGTTGAATGGTTTAGCGATTGAGGAAAAAGGCGGCGTTAACCCTTATCATTTTGGTTTGGTCGCAGCCAGTGACACGCACGTGGCGGCAACCACGGACGACGAAGAAACGTTCTTCAGCAAGGCCGGTGTACTGGACGGTACGCCTCAAGGGCGCGGCTCAGTGCCTGCGTCATTTGTGCAAACTTTGGCAGCAAACCTGATTGCGCCTGATTTTATGCAATCCGTAGACGGCAATAGTTATATTGGCGGCGGTGGGTTTGAGAACTGGAGCGCATCGGGCATTGCGGCTGTTTGGGCAGAAGAAAATACTCGCGATGCGATTTACGCCGCATTTCGACGCAAGGAAACATTTGCAACAACCGGCCCACGAATCAAGCTTCGATTTTTTGCGGGTGAATACCCGGCTGAGCTGTTGTCGGCTGAAAACTTGTTGCAAGTGGCGTATGCGAATGGCGTACCTATGGGTAGCGATGTAGCGCAGGCATTGCCCAGCGGTCCGCGCTTCCTCGTGTGGGCTACGGCCGCGCCCGATGGCACTTTATTGCAACGCGCGCAAATCATCAAAGGCTTTGTTAAAGACGGCAAGCCGGAGGAGGCTGTTTACGATGTTGCATGCTCTGATGGCTTACGGGTAGATCCGGCAACGGGGCGATGCCCTGACAATGGCGCCAGCGTTGATCTTGGAGACTGCTCAATTAGTAGGGGGCAGGGCGCAGCTGAATTGCGAACTCTTTGGCAAGACCCCAATTTCGATCCAGAGCAAACCGCATTTTATTACCTTCGCGTTCTGGAGAATCCCAGCTGTCGATGGTCCACCTGGGATGCATTGCGGGCCGGTGTTGAACCCCGCTCTGATCTTGCCAAAACCTTGCAGGAAAGAGCTTGGTCTTCGCCTATCTGGTATAGAAGCAGTGTTACGGATGATAGTGAGGAATAAGTTGCTATCAGGCGTATTGTTTGTTAAACCGGGCTTCCAGTTCAGGCATCAGTCGGATTGCCTGCCCTTGCCCTTTCTCTGCGGCTCTGCCTACCCAGTAGTAAGCCATCATGAAATCGGCATCAACGCCACGTCCATGCCGGTAGCAAACACCGGCATTGTATTGGCCGTTTGGATTACCCAGTTGCGCAGAAGCCAGGTAGTGCGTAAAGGCTTTTTGATAATCTTTGGGTACTTGCACGCCCTTACGATACTTGTTACCTAACAGGTACTCATAACCGCCATTTAAAAAACGATCGTCTTCTTCACGCTGTTCGGCGACAGATTTTGGTTCCGCTGTGACAACAGTTTTCGTCATACACTTGGCACATTGAAATCGAGCCTTGCGGCGCAAAAGCTTGTCTACCGCGGATAATTCCAGCTGATGGAAGCGCTGGCAATTGCAGTGCGGGCACTCGGTAGGAATAAAGTGAACTGTTAGTGTGGAAGCTGATCTACTGCTTTTAGCCTGATGCTGCATTGGTATTTTACGTCTGAAATCCTTCTCGGCAAGCAGTGAACCATCCGCTTAACCTTCTGTGCGAAGTATCGCACAGGTGCCAAATTATCGTCACCGCCGGTCACTGGCAATAGCTCACAAAAATAGTGCTTTGCGAATCTTGTATTTGGCGTTCCAGTGGTGTGATCGTTACGATCTCAACAAAGTGTTGACCCACTTGCGCGTATCTGCAGGATCTATCACGGCGTCAATTTCAACGGTAGAGGCGCCATTAATCGCGCGAGTGTGTTCCCACGCTTGATCTATCATCGCTTTAAAGTGTTTTTCGCGTTTATGCGGGTCGGTAATAGCTTCCAGCTCCTTGCGATAACCAAGCCGAATTGCGCCTTCTATGCCCATTGGCCCGGCCTCACCTGTAGGCCAGGAAATACAAAATGATGAAGCACGCGAATGACCACCCATGGCGGCCATCGCACCCAGGCCATAGGCTTTGCGAATGATTACCGCGCCCGTTGGCACACTTAAACCAGCGGAGGTGATGTAAAAGTCACCCGCTGCCCGTGCAGTGCCCTGGGCGTCGAACTCCGGGCCCACCATGAGACCTGGGCAATCCACAAGATACAGTACTCGAATTTTGAATCGCTCACAGAGTTTTAAAAAGCGATCGGCTTTGCGAGCGCAATCGGTGTCGATAGCACCTGACAAATATTGATTGTTATTCGCTAGTATGGCGATGGTTTCGCCTTCAATTCTAGCCAGTGAAGTGATGTAACCGGGGGCAAAGTCTGGACGTAACTCCAACACGGACCCAGTATCACTTAAGATATCAATGATGGTGCGCATATCGAAAGCGCGATTTCGATTCTCGGGCACAGCGTGCCGCAACCTTCGCTGATCATCTCCAGACCACTCACTCAATGCGCCCTGGAAGTACGCCAGGTATTGGCGCGCTTTTTCCACGGCGTCTCGTTCATTGGCAGCAAGAATGTCTATAGTGCCATTGGCTACCTGGACTGCACTTGGTCCAATATCATCTTTATCAACTACGCCAAGCCCACCGCCTTCAATCATCGCTGGCCCGCCCATACCAAGGCGCGAATCTGGCGTGGCGATAATGACATCATGTAAGCCGAGAAATGCAGCATTGCCTGCAAAGCAGTAGCCCGCGTTGATACCTACCATTGGAACCTTGCCGCTTAGGGATGCTAGATTCCCGAAAGATGTACAACTGAGCCCAGTACTGTTCAGTGCGCTCACGTCGACATCACCTGGTCGCCCGCCGCCACCTTCCGCGAAGAACACCAATGGCATAGGTGTTTGTTCTATCACTTCTATCATGCGATCGGTTTTTTCATGATTAAAAAAACCCTGTGTACCAGCAAGCACAGAGTAGTCATACGCAAGTATCGCTGTGCGTGACTCCCGCGCACTGAATAAATTGCGATTAACCTCGCCAACACCCGTCACCAGACCATCTGCTGGTGTATTTTTGCGTAAGTCATCTATATCACGCCGGCCACGTTGTGCTGCCACCGCAAGTGCGCCGTACTCTATAAACTCGCCGCCACCAGTAAGCTGCGCTATGTTTTCGCGGGCGCTTTGTTTTCCTTTTGCGCGCAGGCGCGCAATTTTATCGCTGCGTTTTTCGTCCAGCGTATGGGCGTGTAAATCGCGCACGGCCTGCAGGTCGGGTCTGATGTCGTCCAGATTGAGCTGTTGCTCTGCGCGTGTTTCAGTCGCGTCACTTTCTTCGGTAAAATAATACAGCAGGGGGCGTTCTACAAACACTGTGTCACCAACCGCAACACTAAGTTCAGCTATGCGGCCGCTGCAGGGCGCATGAATGAGGTGTTCCAGCTTCATAGAGTCAATCACTATCAGTTCCTGACCCGAGTGAATCGCGTCGCCCTTCTGAATATTCACAGCAATTACCGTGCCCTGCATGGGGGACGCTAAGCAAGCGCTTCCTTCAGGTTCGGTTAGTGTGAATCGCTGATGCGTGCGGTTTCGGGTGGCATCGGCGTCGGCTTGGATGAAATGAGTGGGATGTGTTGCTGAGTCCAGCAGATCAGTGATATTTTGCTCGATAAACCCCGTATCAAAATTCTGCGCTGCAAGCCCAGGGTTGTGGATCAGGCTTTTTAGGAAATCTAGGTTTGTTTCAATGCCATTTAGTTTGCAGGCACACAGTGCACGGTAGTGTGCCGTTACGGCCTGCTGGAAATTGCCTTGCTTGGTATGGGTCACAACCTTTGCAATCAAGGTGTCAAAGTTGGGATTGGTGGTGTATCCCCCGTAGGCGTAATGATCCACGCGAATGCCAGGGCCGGAAGGGGGCTCAAAAAGCGTGATGGTCCCCCCTTGACTTAGGGCAGTGCAGTCACTTTGCATAGTTTCACTGCAGAGTCTGCTTTGTATCGCAAAACCCTGCTGCAATGGCGCGTTGCTAAGGCCTGATTCTTCCAACGTAAGCTGCTGACTGAGCGAAAATTGTAGCGCCACCAAATCCAGCCCCGTGACTTCCTCAGTGACAGTGTGTTCAACTTGCAATCGGGGATTTAGCTCAATAAATGCGACTTCTCGATAATTATCCCACACTAAAAATTCGACGGTTCCTATGCCTCGGTAATTTGCGGCCGCAGCCAATGCGCGCGCATAGTTGTACAAAGCCTCTTTACATGACTCAGGCAAACCAGGTGCCGGGGCAATTTCCACAACCTTCTGATGCCTGCGTTGCAAAGAGCAATCGCGATCACCAATCGCGAGAAAGTGTTTACCGTCACCGGCGATCTGTACCTCTATGTGTCTGGCGCTGGGAAGCAGCTCCTCCACATAAAGTTCGCCATTAGCAAACGCAGTTTTCGCTTCCGATTCGCAACGCTGCCAGTCGCTTTCAAGTGTTTCTGCGCTGTGGACTGCGCGCATACCGCGCCCACCACCGCCGGATACGGCTTTCAGCATTACACCGCTATTGCTTTCTGCGAGGAATTGATGCGCCTGATCAATAGATGCTGGTTCAAAACTGCCATGGGCAACAGGAATCTTCAGTTCGCGCGCCAGCTGTCGCGCCGCCAGCTTGTCACCAAATTGTTCGAGTGTATCAGCCGAGGGGCCAATAAAAGTCAGTCCATGTCCAGCGCAAGCGCGGGCAAATTCCGCGTTTTCACTGAGAAAACCGTAGCCTGGATGTATGGCGTCGGCGCCGCAGCTTATGGCTATTGATAAAACGCCTGATTGGTCTAGATACGCGGCTGCGCCGTGTCCGTGCAGCTCATAAGATTCGTCCGCGTGTCTAATGTGCAATGAATTGGAATCGTCTTCGGAGTGAATCGCGACGGTAGCCAGCCCATAGCTTGATGCAGCTTGCGCGATTCTGATAGCAATTTCGCCACGATTGGCGATAAGCAGTTTTTTCATTCATTGGCCCAGGATTTATATGCGTCACTTGGGCATTATACGCAAACCTTGTGTTTCATAACCCTTGTTACCTAGAGTGTTGTTTTGCACAAGGCTTGGCCGCGAAATCAGAGTAAACTATACGCCTACCCGTTTGGCCCATTTCAATGTCCGCCCGTCCCAGCATTTGGCAACTTGCCTTTCCCTCAATTCTTGGCAACTTGTCTTATTCTCTGGTTGGCATGGCACAAACCAAATTTATTGCCGAGCTGGGCGCAGAAGGGTTGGCGGCGGCCGGTGCGGGCCAGCGAATGTTTTTTGCCATGGGTGCGATACTGATGGCGGTCAGTGTTGGTACCACTGCTCTGGTGGCTAGAGCCTGGGGTGCGGAAGACTACCGAGAAGCGAGTCGGGTCACCATGGCGTCGTTGGTGCTGGGCTCGGCAATTGCGCTGGTGGTTGGTATTCTGGGCGTGCTTTTCTCCACACCCATAGCCAGCTTGTTCGGCCTCAACCCTGTAGCCTTGCAGATGGCCAGCGATAATATTCGCTGGCTGGCAACCTTCAACGTAGCGTTCGCATGTAATTTTATTTTGAGCGCTGCCTTGCGCGCTTCTGGTGATGCCTGGACACCTCTTTGGATAAGCATCGCGGTAAATGTTATCAATTTACCGCTCATGTATATTTTTATTTTTGGGCACTACGGCGCACCCGCTATGGGGGTTGCTGGCACCGCAGTTGCAGCCGGCTTGGCCTTCACTGTGGGTGGCGGAATTATGCTTGTGATGTGGCTTAAACAGAAATTTCGCGTTAAGCACGTGTCCGGTGGTTGGTGGCGCCGAGAAAGATTACGGCAGCTGTTGCACATCGGCTATCCCACCGTACTGGAACAAGCGGTTATCCAGGCCGGATTTCTTGTCTTTCTGATGATCATCGGCAATTACTATGGCACAGAAGCCTTTGCTGCCTATAGCATTGGCGTCAACATACTCGCCATTTGTATGACGGTGGGTTTCGGGTTTTCTATCGCAGGATCGACCTTAGTCGGGCAAAATCTGGGCGCCAATGATCCGGATGCTGCAATGCGCAGCGGTTGGCGCGCCGTTAGCTATGCAATATTAAGCATGGGCGGCCTGTCAGCATTAATTTTGATCTTCGCCCAGGAAATTGCGGCGTTCTTTATTGGTGACGAACCCGAAACAGTGCGCCTAACCGTGCAATTTATGTATATTCTTGGTGCCATGCTGCCGTTGCTGGCCGTTGACTTCACGATTGGCGGTGCATTGCGTGGCGCGGGTGATACACGCTTTCCTTTGGTGGCCACTATTCTAGGGCTATTACTTATGCGCTGCGGTCTGGCGGCGATAGCGACTTATATGGGGTTAACGGTTGAGTATGTGTATGCCGCAATCATTGGCGACTATGTATTGAAGGGGTGTTTGTTGTTGTGGCGCTTTCGTTCCGGTCGCTGGAAAAAGGCCGTAACGGTAACGCCCATTAGCCATTAGATTCGATGTCAAAGATGAATATACACCTTTCCGCAAAAATTGTTTGTTGGCCGCTCAAAACGGCGTTTGTCACGTCGCAGGATCATCTGCTCAGCATTGATGTGGTTCATGCCGAACTGATCTCGAATGGCATAGGCGGTCGTGGTGAGGCGCTTGGTGTTGATTACCACGGTGAAACCGCTGAAAGCATGCTTGCCGACATCGAATCCGTAAGACCCATTGTTGAAGCTGGCGCAGATATTGCCAGCTTGCGCAAGCTACTATTGCAGTCACTACCGGCAGGCGGTGCGCGCAATGCGCTGGATTGCGCAGCCTGGGATCTTGAGGCAAAAACGAGTGGTCAGCGGGTATGGTCTTTGTTGGACATGCCAGCCAAACCAGTCAATACAATGATCACGATTAATCTGGATAGGCCCGAAGCAATGGCCGAACAGGCTATTGAGGCACGTCATTTTTCGGTACTCAAGTTAAAAGTAGATGCGGGTAATCCAATTGCATGCATCGAAGCTGTGCGTCGAGCGAGACCAGATTGTCAGCTGGTGATAGATGCTAATAGTGATTGGACTATTGAGCAATTACAGAGCTGGGCACCTGCATGCAAATCATTAAATGTGTCGCTTATCGAGCAACCATTGCCGGTAGGCGCCGATGAAGCCCTTGCAGACATGCAATTTGATATAGCGTTGTGCGCGGATGAATCCATTCAGGACCGTGAACAGTTCGATTATGTTGCGAAAAGATATCCGGCGGTGAACATCAAACTGGACAAAACAGGCGGTCTAACTGAAGCGCTATATTTACTCGAAAAAGCGCGGCTGGCCGGCCTGCAGGTGTTCGTAGGCAATATGCTCGGTTCTTCACTTGCGATGGCGCCGGCTTTTCTAATTGCGCAATACAGCCAATGGGTAGATCTTGACGGACCACTGCTGCAATCAAATGACGTCCAGCCAGCAATCAATTACCGTCATTCCATGATGTGGGCTCCAGACCCTCAACTCTGGGGATAGGCAGATGCCATAGAGTGTTAGATGACCTTATTCAGGCAATTGGTTCAGTAAGAACCGCTTCACGTTTTCTCCCATCACGGCGCGAATTTCCGTCTCGGTGAAACCTTCTTCCAACATTGTTTGAGTGAGTACCGCAATTTCCGAGGTGTCAAATTGCGTTGCCACCGTTCCATCAAAATCCGAACCCAGGGCAATGTGCTCAAGTCCGAGCAATGTTATTCCGTAGCGAATGGATTGGACAATACCCAGTGGCGAGTAGTCGCAGACAGCTGACGCCCAGTAACCAACACCAATAATGGCGCCGTGAGCGGCCACTGCCTGCATCAAGGAATCATCCAGGTTTCGCGGCGAATCACACGCACCTTTGAAGCCACCGTGCGACAAGATCACAGGCCGTGTTACGAGCTCTATTACGTCTTGCACCGCTTTTGCTGACGCGTGCGCGATATCAATATTCATTCCCAATGCATCGGCACGCATAACTACCTGCTTACCGAAGTCGCTCAAGCCTTCTTTGCTGACTCCGTGTAAGGAGCCACTCAGTCTGTTGTCAAAGAAATGCGTAATACCAACGAACTGCAAACCTTGCTGATGCAATGCTTCGAGGTTGGCGATATCGCCATCCAGCGAGTGAGCGCCTTCGATGAGAAACTGCGCGCCCACAATCTGCTGCCCATTTGCCCGTGCCGCAAGCAATTTACGTAGATCAGATTGGCTGCGCACTAACATCAATTGGTCTGGGTGCGCAGCGACGAGATTATTTAAGCGGGTTAACTGCATCGCTGCGCGGGCATACAATGAATTCCATGTGGCAACCGGCCAGGCTTGCGCCAATGCCAATAGCGTCACGTTGTCTGAGTTTGATTCATTGATTACATCATTTAATCCTCTTGGTGACTTTGTCACCGCCGAAAAGACCTGTAGGCCAACATTGCCTTCACGCAAACGCGGTAAATCTACATGACCACGGGAAGCACGCTGTGTTAAATCTCTGTTCCAGAGAAGGGAATCGGCATGCAGGTCTGCGATAAACAAACTGTTGTGTAATTCTTCGGCTTCAGAATCGATGCGATAGCTCTCATGCGCATCAACCAAATTCAAGCGACCTTCGACAACACCGGGTACGATCAAATGCACTAGCAACAAAAGCGTCAGCAGTGTGGCGGTGACCATTGAGAATTTCTTGATCATTCTTTTATTGCTATTTGTTGCTAAGTAAGGCGAGGGTTCAGTCGTGGTTCGTCATTGTCAATGCCAACGTCAACACGATACAAGCTTCGATCAATCTCATCAATAAAAAAGCTGTATTCCTGATGGCTGAGTGGTGAAGCATTATCGCCAAAAGCGTGTTGCATCATTCTATCAAACAGGCGCAAAAGATCGGGATTTGGGTGATCTTTCAATTGAGCACGAACGGTTTGTCTGGCGCCCGGACCGTATGTTTCCAACCACTGTAGCGTTTTGAACACATGAATGGCAGGATCGGTGCTGGGATAAGTACGAATCAGCCTACATTTCTGTTGCTGTGATTCTCGATACACTAGACGCTTTAACACATACAGCCAGCGCTGAACCCACACGCTTTTTCGCAGCAGGTAAGCGAACGCTGCGAGCACCAAAGCTAAGGTCAGCCAGTAAGCCGAAGTCCGCGCAAAATAATTCGCTTGAAACACCGTGCTGTCGCTAGCTGCAGTACCAACATGCAATTGATGTGATGGCAAAACAATTTGTTCAAGGTTGGAAGTCTGCGTATTCCACCAATGCAGAATAATTTCCGGCAAGGTATAAACGCCTTCATTCTCAGCAACGTAACTGATTACCTCGCGGCGAATAGCAAAATAAGTGCCGCGATTAATACGGTCTTCAAGTCGAGCAGGTCTACTATAAGCGGCCAGTCCTTGCGTAGAACGTGCATCGATGGCGGGTAGCATCATTGCAGCGACGTTTTCTGCTCGCAAGGTGATGGTTCGCCTGATGGCATCGCCAACATTAATTGCCTCAAAGGTTCGATCTGCGCTCAAAGGTTTATCGAATTCATCGCTGATAGTGAACTCACTGCTGGCTATCCAATGCGAGATGGATTTTTCATATATAACTTCAGGTAACGTAACCCCGAATTGAAGCTGTTCGGTTTGCAGTAAACCGTTAATTGCGGCAGAGGGGTTTTCGGGATTGGCAACTGAAACGTGCACGTCAATCACTGGAATCGTAAAGCTGCCAGAGCGCTGTGGGTATATAGTGATTGTCCATAGTTGTACTGACCACGACTGTCCTTCTTCACGTCGCGAGGAGTTAACAGCAAATTTGTTGCGCCTGAGAACAATGGCATCGTCCAATTCAAAACGGCCAATGCGGGTACCCCCGCTGAACCAACTACTCGTTGCTACTTCAATATTCAATTCCAGCTGTTGGCCAACCACGGTTTTGCTGCTGGGCTGTACCCAACTGTTGATGCGCACCCGATCATTGCTCAATAACTGCCGAAGTGAAGGTGTAGTGTCAGCTTCTTCTGTAAGCGATGCCGAGACTGATGAAGATTCTGTATTGGTTTTTGCCTTTATGGAAAAGCTCAGTATGAGAGCAAGTACACATAGTGTGTGGCCGCCGATTTTACTAGCGCTCATCAAGCCTCCCTGCAGAGTCCGATGCAGACAGCAGTTGCATTTGGAACTTAACTGCCAGGAATCTAGCCGGATTTTGCTGTACTTGCTTCATCCATTGCTGCTGAATGCGCTGGTCCGTCAATATTTGTTCGGCACTGAATTTCACAGGAACCTGTTTTTCCAGGGTTTGTTGTTCAGCGCCGTCCGCGCGCTGCGCGGCATCACCCATTTCCCGACTCGCGTCGCGAGGCTCTGCCCGCTGGCTTTCACTCATGCGATTAATGTCATCAATCAGTGATTGAATAATGCGTCGATTTTTCGCAGCCGCTGCGTGCTTAGGCGTTCGATTGAGTAACTCGGAATACAGCTCAACCGATTTTACATAGTGTTGTGCATGGGCTAGCGCATTAGCCTGATTGAACAAACCGCTATCGGACGATACCGCGGCGAATGCCTCTGCGGCGTCTGTAAACTGCTCACTCAAATACAGAGCGACACCGCGTGACATTGGCTTGCTGTACAGCTTGGCGGCCTGTCGATAGTCGCCACGTTCAAAAAAATATCGGGCTTGCTGGTCTCTGGTGAACAACAGGTTTATAAACGCCTGCATAACCGCATTTTCTTGCAGTTGCTCAGGGTCTGACCGTTCTTGGGCCATCACCATCTCGCTGTTGGTTGCTGTCAGGCCGATAGTGAGCAAAAGTATTGGAACCAGATTCCATCCGCGTCGAAAGCACAGCAGGCTAAGAAGTAGCATTGGAAAAATGAAGTAATAGCCGCTGTCTATCCACGGACGTTGTTCATCGTCGACGAACAACAAATGATTTTTGATTCTCCAGTTAATTCGGTTGATATCGCGTTTGTCGACAGTAAGTGATTGATAGTAACCGTCGGCGTATTGGGCCAGTTCACGCAACGAGGTTTCGTCCATCGCCGTGTAATCCAAGGAATAGTTCGGGTCAGAAGGTTCAGGAAGCCGTTCGATGCCAATACCATATACGATGAGCTGATGCGGTTTTTGCCTGAAGTAATCAGCTAATTCCTCGTTTGACTCCGAATCGGCAGCATCGCTTATAAGCAACACACTGGCCGGCACACCGCTGGCTACCAGCTCAGATTCGCTGAGAATTGCATCCAGCACGGGTAGAATATTAGCCGCTACTTTGCCTTTGCGTGGCATCATGTCATGGGTGATGGCATCCAGAAAATTCCACACAATGTCCATGTCATTGGTTAAAGGAATGACGCTGTGTGCGCTGCCGGAGTAAACGATAAGCCCACTGCGAGCACCTGCCCGTAGGCTCAATAAGTCGCTGATTTTTTGCTTGCTGCGTTCAAGGCGACTGGGTTGAACGTCGGTTTGCAACATTGAACGAGAGACGTCCAGTACAACTAACAACAAGGCCTCATCTTCGCTCAGTGGCGACGCCTGGCGTTGCCAGGCTGGACCGGCCATCGCCAGTGCGCCGCATAAGGTGAGCAAGGCCAAACTATTCAACGGTGTCGCAATTGAGCGCTGGTTCGCTGGAAGGGTCAGTAGCCTGGCAATATGCGGCGCAATCATGCCTTTTGTGTCTGCATTTCCTGTTCGCGACTTTGATAGTAGTGCCCAGGCAATGATTACAAGCGGTAACGCAAATAGCCATGCGGGGCGAAGCCAGTGGAAGTTCTGCATCAATAGCTCGGTATTCACGCTTTGGTCGCCAGGCTGCTTGCAGAGCGTGAACGCTGGATGAGCTGCGCAAACATAATCACAATCTGCCCAATGCATACAATCGCCAGCGGCCAGTGAAACACACTGTGTCTTGGGCGATAGCTGAGCGTGTCATACAACTCAGGCTCGAGATCAGTGATTGTGCGATACGCAGCCAGTAATTGCTCGCGATCAAGCGCTTGATAGTATTCTCCGCCGGTGAGCTCGGCGACCCGCTGCAGCACGTCAACGTCCATGGCTTCTTCGCCTATGGTCGCGGGATCACCAATGGCGATGGTGTAAATTGTCAAACCTTTCTGCTTGGCCACCTTGGCCGCTTCAACAGGGGGCACTTTACTGCCGGTGTCATTGCCGTCGGTTAAGACAATCAACACACGGCTGTCACTTTCACTGCGTTCAAACAGTTTGATTGCCAGGCCGATGGCATCTCCAAATACCGTGCTTTGACCGGCCATGCCGATCGCTGTGTCATCGAGCAGCGTACGCCATGCAGTATGGTCTTCGGTAAACGGGGTTTGCAAAAACGCCGCATCGCCAAACACAATCAAACCAAGCCTATCGTGCTCACGTTGTTCAGCGAACTCGTGCAACACTGATTTTATCGCCACCAGCCTGTTAACTCGGAAAGTGCTGTTTGAATTTAGGTAGAAGTCCTTGGTTTGCATGGAGCCAGACAGATCCACTGCAACCATTAAATCGCGTGCTGATTTGCTGCGTTCGATCGGCGCGCCGATTTTCTGCGGCGCAGACAGAGCCATAATTAATAAACCCCAGGCCAGAAACTGCCATACATTTAACAGCCGGGACCGTTGAGGTATAACCGCACCTTTACTGGGTGGGGTATCCGAGATTTTCACCAATACATCAAAGAATGGCAACAGCAATGAGTGTTGTGCTTCACGATGCGGCTTGTACAGCCAGAAGACCAACGCTGGCAGCGGCAACAACACGAAAGCCCATGGCGCGGAGAATTCAATCAACCGCTGTTACTCCGATTGGTGCTTGGTGTTGTCGTATCCAGTAATCGCAAACATCGAGTAAGTTTTCGGCATCGTTTAGGCTGAAAGGCTGATGTGCATGCGGCTTATACGCTAGCTTTGCCAGAATATCCGCAGCACTTTCGTTGAATTCATGGCCGCCAGAGCTTTCGTTTAAAAAGTCCAACCACGATTGACCACTGAGTGAAGCTATCAGTTCGCGAGGATAGGCATGCAGGGCGGTTATTTTCATTACTGCTGGAAGCTCGCTCAGCTGCTGCCAATATCCATCCTCAATCGAGCGTACATTCGCGCGCATCTCGGCAATTCTTCTTACCGCGTTTCTGCGATATTCATTGCGACGCCATGTTTTAGCAGCCTTGAAAAGAAATATAATGATCAATACGAAAAGAACCATACCCAACAACTTCCAGGCGGGTGTGCTTGGTAGCCAGGACACGGCCGGTGGAAACACGATTTCCTCAATGCCTCGAATCGTATAGTTGCCGAAGTTTGAGTCGAGTACTGTCGGGCTAGCCATTTTCCACACTACTGAGCTGGCGGTTTTTTACGCTCAGCGTACTATTTTCTGGGATACAGCGACGCAATTGCTGATGGCTATCACTGATCGTACTCAAGTCCATCAGCGTGACGCCAGCGCTATTGATTTCTGATCGGATTCGCTCAATTCTCAGTCGTTGATGTTGCTTAAAGGAACGCGCAAGCGCAGGGTCTGCTGTGTCGATCGCGAGCTGCACCTTGCCATCGCTTGCAACGAACTGCACATCTTCACTAAGTTCATGTTCCAATGGATCATTGATCAGGGCGACGAACACATCGTTCTTCAGCGCCAGGCTTTTTATTTGTTGTCTGCAGTGTTGGTTGTAATCATGGAAATCACTGATTATTACCAGAAGGTGGTTTCCTGGGCATAATCGAATGATTTTATCAAGCACAAGTGACAGCCCAATTTTCTTTGCCTGAGGTTCTGAGTGCGACCGTTGGCCGTATAATAGTGCCCGATTGTGCTCGGCCAGTACTGCAAGATCTTTAATCACCATCTGCTGACTTCGGTGCGGTCGCGATTCAAAAATGCTTTCATCGTTGAAGACCAAAGTCGCGATGGCATCACTTAAAGCAAGCTGTCTCCAGGCGAGCAAAGCAAGCACTTCAGATGCAAGCACCGATTTTAATTTGTGTTGGCTGCCAAACAGCATGTTTATGCGCTGATCACAGGCCAACATAACGGGTCTCTCGCGCTCCTCAGTGAACACTCTTACATGCGGTTTGCCGGTTCGATTAGTGACTTTCCAGTCCATTGTGCGGATGTCGTCACCGTGTTGATAATGAGCCAGCTCTTCAAAATTCAAGCCACGACCACGATGCTTTGAGCCGTGCCTGCCGATAAATTGATTTTTTATAGCGCCGGCAGGATTCAGAGAAAATCCATGCGCATGTGGGCGTAATGCAATGAGGTCCTGCAGGCTTGTGTGCAGCCGCGAATCAGTGAAAAGCGGATCTTTTTCTTTGCGCCCCACGCTTTCGCTATGATCAGGCGCTTGCGACTTGACGAAGAATTTCATCAACAATGTCATCCTGCGAGATGCCGTCGGCTAATGCTTCATAACTGGCTGTCAAGCGATGTCTCAACACAGCGTGAGCAATATTGCGCACATCATCCGGGTCTACATAGTCTTTACCTGACAACCACGCCACGGCTCTGCTTGCCCTGTCCAAGGCAATAGTGGCTCTTGGACTGGCGCCGGCGCTCAGCCAATGGCTGATATCGCTGCCGGGGTAGCGATCCGTATGACGGCTGGCCATCACGATATCAATCATATAACGTTCGAGAGGCTCTGACACATGAACCGATTTCAGTTGCCCGCGTGCATTGAAAATATCACCTTGCGACACATTCGCAGACTCCAGTTTTAGTGCATTACCTTCCTCGCTACGCACCAAACGTATTACATCCAGTTCAGCGTCGTCGTCCGGGTATTCAATAACAACTTTAAGCAGGAAGCGGTCAGTTTGTGCCTCGGGAAGTGGGTATGTTCCTTCCTGATCTATCGGGTTCTGCGTTGCAAGCACCATAAATAACTCAGGCATGGGGTAGGTCTTGCCAGCTACCGTCACTTGTCGCTCTTCCATAGCTTCCAGCAAGGCCGATTGCACTTTGGCGGGGGCTCGGTTGATCTCATCGGCGAGAACAAGATTGGCAAACAAAGGCCCAGGTTGGAAAACCAGGGTTTGTTGATCACCATCGCTATGAAAAACCTCTGTGCCCGTTACGTCTGACGGCAGCAAGTCAGGTGTGAACTGGATGCGATTAAGGCTGATATCGAGTATTTGCGCCAGGGCTTTGACCGAGCGAGTTTTGGCCGTGCCAGGCAAACCTTCCAGCAATAGATTGCCATTGCACAACAAACCGATAAGCAATTGCCTGGCCACTGCATGCTGACCAACAATGGCCTTACTAATGGCTTGCTCAATTGCCAGCAGATCAGCAGGCTTGGTCATCGTTTGTCTTCATTAATTCTTGGGTCAAGCGTGGTTTAGATTGAATCAACAGTTTAATGGAATCAAGCGATTAGGTCCAAAAGATGCGTATCGCGATCTGTAGTATCATACAGCCCAGGCGCAACAACAATCTAAAGCGCCAAATATCGCTGAAGACTATGGATTTACCAATGAAACTCTTTTCTCGCATATTCTTTTTACTTTTTTTGAATGCGCTAATCTTGGGTACTGCTCAAGCCGCCGACAAGCCTAATATTCTGGTCATCATGGGCGATGACATTGGCTTTTGGAATTTGAGCACTAACAATATGGGTATGATGGGCTACCAGACACCTAACATAGATCGAATAGCCAGAGAGGGTCTTAAATTTACGGACTATTATGGTGAGCAAAGCTGCACAGCCGGAAGGTCTGCATTCATAACCGGGCAGCACCCTATCCGGACGGGATTGACGAAAGTGGGTGCACCTGGCGCTGAAACGGGCATCAGTCCAAAAGACCCAACGTTGGCTGAGCTTCTCAAACCCTTGGGCTATACCTCCGGCCAGTTTGGCAAAAATCATTTGGGTGATCGTGACGAGTTTCTGCCAACCAATCATGGATTTGATGAGTTCTTTGGCAATCTCTATCATCTGAACGCGGAAGAAGCGCCTGAAGATCCTGACTATCCTAAAGATCCAGCCTTCAACAAAGCGTTTGGACCGCGCGGTGTGATTCACAGCTACGCTGACGGGCGAATTGAAGACAGTGGCCCGCTCACGCAAAAACGCATGGAAACCGTCGATGAAGAGTTTCTTGGTTCCGCACTTAAATTTATCGACTCTGCGCACAGCAAAGATAAGCCGTTCTTTGTCTGGTTTAATTCCACCCGTATGCATTACCACACCTATGTTAAAGATGAGAATCTTGGCAAGTCGGGCCAGGGATTTTACAACGACGGTATGTTAGAGCATGACGGGCACGTGGGTACCTTGCTGGCCAAGCTCGATCAATTGGGTATTGGTGACAATACAATAGTTGTTTACACAACTGATAATGGTCCGCACTACAATATGTGGCCAGACGGAGCGATTACGCCTTTCCGCGGTGAGAAAAACACCAACTGGGAAGGCGGATTCAGGGTCCCTGCAATGGTCAGGTGGCCCGATAAAATTGAAGCTGGTCGAATCAGTAATGACATCATGTCTCACCAGGACTGGGTACCTACGCTAATGACCGCCGCGGGTGCGCCAGGCATTAAGCAAAAATTGCTCGGCGGGCATGCGGCTGGCGGGAAAATATTCAAAGTTCATCTCGATGGCTACGATTTCATTCCCCACTTAACCAAGGAAGAAAAAGGCCCACGCCAGGTGTTTCACTACTTTAGTGACGACGGAAAGCTGATCTCAACCCGTAATGGGGATTGGAAAATTGTGTTTGCCGAGCAGCGAGCGAAGCGCTTCGATGTTTGGCGCGACCCATTTGTGACTTTGCGAATACCAAAAATGTTCCACTTACGGCGCGACCCATTTGAACGTGCCGACACAGATTCAAATGCCTACAACGAATGGTGGACGAGAAAAATACCAATCGCCATGGGCTTGGGGCTTAAAGAGGTAGGTGATTTTATTAAAACACTGCATGCGTTCCCACCACGACAGCGCCCAGCCACATTTACTATCGACCAGATAATGGAAACTGTACCTAAGCCGCAAGGTTGATGGTCTCATCTCACAGGTTTTCTTTTAACAAAGCGGCGCGGACAACGCCACTTTTCTTGCCAATCGCCTTATTTGTGTTGGCAAGTTGCGGCCAGAAGTCTGAGACTGTGCAGTTGGTGGTATCGGCTGAGAAAGATATCCAAACAGCACAACTCACTCTGCCAAGTTCTGAAGCGGCAAAATACGTTGGCTCGAAGCAATGCTCCGCCTGTCATGCTGAGGCTTTTGAGCAATGGCAAACATCGCATCATGCGTTGGCAATGCAGATTGCCAACAGTGATACTGTGCTCGGTAATTTCAATAACCACACGGCAACGCATAAAGGTGAGGCATTCAATTTCTTTCGCGAGCAAGATCAGTTTTTTGTTCGAACAAGCAATAAAGAAAGTGAGCTGCAAACCTTCAAAATAGACTATGCATTTGGTGTAGAGCCATTGCAACAGTACTTAGTCAATGTTGGAAACGGCGCGTTTCAAGCGCTCAGCATGGCTTGGGATACTCGCAGTGCCGAGGAGGGTGGGCAGCGCTGGTACCATCTCTATCCAGATGAATCCATGCCTCCGTCAGACCCGTTGCACTGGACACGTTTGCATCAAAACTGGAACTTTCAGTGCGCTGACTGCCATTCTACGAACCTTAGGAAAAACTACGATGCAGAGACTCGCTCTTACGATACACAGTATGAGGAGTTAAATGTCGCCTGTGAGTCTTGCCACGGACCTGCATCTGCGCATCTCCATTGGGCGAAGTCAGAGATCGGTAATTCGGAAACTAACACAAGCGGCGCACATCATGGTTTTACTGCGAGTCTGACGTCACCAACAGTGCAAATTGAAAGCTGCGCGCGCTGCCACTCTCGCCGGCGTATTATTGCTGAGGACTTTGCGCCTGGAAAAGAGTTGTATGATCACTACGTACCCGCGCTGTTAGAAACCGGTTTATACCACGCTGACGGTCAGATTCTTGAAGAAGTGTATGTGTACGGCTCGTTTGTGCAAAGCAAAATGCATCAGGCCGGTGTTAAATGCAGTAACTGCCATGAGCCGCACTCAGCGCAGCTGCGTTTTGAGGGAAATGCGGTGTGTACGCAATGTCATCAATCCAGCCCTCCAGATGCTTATGCTGGACTGATAGCCAAAAAATACGATTCCCCTGAGCATCATTTTCACCCGATCGATAGCGAAGGTGCTCAATGCAGGCAATGTCATATGCCGGCAAAAACGTACATGGGTGTAGACGAACGTTATGATCACAGCTTCAGAATTCCTCAGCCAACTCATAACAAAACCATCGACGCGCCGGATGTGTGCTCGGACTGCCACGGAGATAAATCATCAAGCTGGGTGCAGGCTGCCATCGACAAGCATTTTCCTGCTGGCAGAGAAGAACACGGCTTTGGGAAGGCGTTTTACGCGGCGCGGCAAGGGCAAGTAGATCAGGGTGAGCTGAGCACAATTATCACTAATGAAGCACTTCCTGATATTGTTCGAGCCTCTGCCCTGGCTCATATGGGGCAACCAATAGACCAACGGTCTTTCACTGTGGCACACAATGCGTTGACCGCGCAGCATCCAGCGATGCGGCTGGCTGCACTTCGCTTATTTGAAGCGCTATCGGTGTCACAGCGCTGGCCGATTGTTTCACCTTTATTGTCAGACAATGCTCTTGCAGTTCGTATAGAAGCCGCGCGTATGTTGGCTGATGCACCGTCACAGTTTCTAAACCTCGAAGACCAACAACGTCTGCAAAGCGCGCTTGACGAATTTATCACCTCTCAGATGTTGAATGCTGATCGACCGGATGCATTGAGTAATCTGGCCTCTGTGGTCGCCCATCAGGGTGATGAGAAAAAGGCCGAGCAATACTATCGTGAAGCGATGGTTCTGGACCCAAGCTGGGTACCGGCGTACTTGAATCTTGCGGATCTTTATCGAGGAACAGGCAGAGACAAGGAAGCGGAAGTCTTTTATGAAACCGCCTTGAAACAACAACCAGGTATTGCGGAGACCCATCATGCCTACGGCTTATGGTTGTCGCGCCAAGGCCGCAGTGTCGACTCTCTTCAACAGCTAAAGCACGCAGCAAAGCTGAGTAACTCCTGGCGTTATGCTTACGTGTATGCAATAGGTTTGAATTCAACGGGTGACTCAGCAGCAGCCGTAGCCGAGCTTGAGAAGTTGCAGCGTTCCGGGCGGAGTAATGCTGAGGTATTGTTCGCGCTGGCTACCATATTGCGCGATCAAGACAAGCGCGAGCAGGCGCTACGCTACGCGTTGATATTGGCCGAACAGTTTCCCGGCGATCAAAGAACGGCCGGTCTCATCCAGCAACTCAGGTAGCGATTTAGCGAGATACTGTACGGAAATAGCGTCTTCGAACAGTAACTAGCTGCCTGTAGGGACCTCTGAAAACGGAATCCCTTTGTCCATGCGCGGCTCTTGAGGCAATTCAAGCACTCGCTCGGCGATAATGTTCGCCATGATTTCGTCAGTGCCGCCAGCAATTCGTAATCCTGGAATGCCCATGTAATTCAATTGGAAAACACTATTGAACGCTAAGTCTTTTTCAGCGTCCATTTCAACGCCTTGTTGTTCCAATAAGTCGATAGCAAACGACGCCATATCCTGAGCTTTTCTGGCACCGACTAACTTGCCAATTGAATTCTCCGGCCCTGGCAGTTCGCCTTTAGAAAGCGCAGACAAAGTTCGATAGGCCGTGTATTTGAGGCCTGCCTCTTCAACAAACCAGTTGGCAAGTTTTGCGCGCACTGCAGAGTCTTCAATGGCGGGTTTGCCATTGATGGTAACTTGTTGAGCGAGTGCTTTCACAGAGTCAAAATTTGCGCCGGTATTGCCCGCACCTATGCTGGCACGCTCATTCATAAGTGTAGTGAGCGCCACATGCCATCCTTGACCCACATCACCTAAACGCTGACTATCCGGAATTCGTACGTTTGTGAAGTAAACTTCGTTAAAGTTTGATTCACCTGATATTTGCTTTATTGGCTTGATTTCAATGCCCTCACTTTTCATATCCACGTAAAAATAAGTCAAGCCTTTGTGTTTGGCCAGTGATGGATCAGTACGAAGAACCAAAATACCCCAATCAGAATAATGCGCACCGGAAGTCCATATTTTCTGGCCGTTAACAATCCAGTCGTCACCTTCTTTTTCTGCCTTGGTTCGTAGTGCAGCCAGGTCAGAACCGCCGGCAGGCTCGCTGAATAATTGGCACCAAACTTTTTCGCCGCTGGCGAGATCGGGCAAGAATCGAGCTTTGTCGTGGTCATTTGCCCAGCTCATTAGCGTTGGGCCCGCCATGCCCTGACCTATGCCAAAGAAACTGCTGGTGTTGGGTACATCCACCTTGGCTTCTTCCTGTTGCCAGATAACATGTTCAATGGCCGTTGCATCGCGACCCCCAAACGCGTTCGGCCAGCGAATACAAGCCCAGCCAGCGGCCGCCTTTTTCGCTTGCCAGCGTTTTGCGCGCTGCAGCTCATCCAGCCCCGCCAGATCATTCTCACTGGGTATGTTGTTTTCAAGCCATGCTCTTGCTTCCGCGCGAAAAGCAGCTTCTTCTTTGCTATCTTCGAAATCCACGTGTCTCTCCTAAACCGCAACCAGATCAGATGCGCTGATCAGTTTTTCTTGCCATTGCCGTTCACTGCCTATCAGCACCGCCAGCGCTTTCGAACGCCGATAAAAAAACTGACAATCAAACTCCCAGGTGTAACCCATGCCACCGTGGGTCTGGATATTTTCTTTGGACGCGTAGTAATAGGCCTGGCAGCTGCCTACTCGGGCAGTTGCGGCGGCCAGCGCCAATTCGTCTGCGTCTGAATTTAATGCCCACGCGCCAAAATACGCGTTGGAGCGTGCGAGGGTATTCTTTACGTACATCTCGGCCAATTTGTGCTTAATCGCCTGGAAAGATCCAATGGGGCGGCCAAACGCGTAACGCTGCATCGCATACTCTTTTGCCATTTCCAGGCAGGTTTCTGCGCCGCCCAATTGTTCCCAGGCATACAATACAGCTGCTCTGTTCAGCAGCGCATTTAGAAGTGACCAGCCTTCTCCTTGCTCGCCCAACAGCTCGCAGTTTGCAGCGTTGAAGCTGACATCGGCGTAACTCAGGCTTGGGTCCAGCGTGTTTATGGTCTTGGCGTTTACTCCTGTCTCACTGATATCTACCAGGTACATACTCGCACCTTCGGCGCCGTCACTCGCAGCGAGTACACACACGACAGATGCGATATTGCCGTTTGCGACGGCGCATTTTTTTCCAGTAATTGTGTCTTTGGCTGCGCTCGTGCCAAGTGCACTTGAAAAGGTTTCGCCAGGACCTTCCGCATAGGCCAAAGTGCCGATCGCAGCGCCTTCAGCAAGTTGCGGCAACCACTTCTTTTTCTGGGCATCTGTACCTGCGGCCATAATCGCTTCTGTTGCAAGATACACGGAAGGCCCAAAAGGGATTGGCGCACAGGCGCGACCCATTTCTTCGGCAATGACGACCAGTTCCAGATAAGACAAGCCAAGGCCACCAAATTCTTCCGGAATCACGGTTGCCGTCCATCCCAGTTCGCAGATTTGTTTCCACAAAGCGTCTGAATAGAGCTCTTCTCCCTCTAAAACGCCACGAACGGTAGAGCTTGGGCAATTGTCTCGTAAAAAACTTCGGGCCTGGTCTCGAATGAGATGCTGTTCGTCATTAAATTCAAAATTCATACGTATTGTTACCTCGGTAGGTCCTGACATAGTAAACATATTCGAGACAGCTTGTCAGCTGAACAGGACCATAGTGGTTTACTCAAGCGACAACGGCTCGCAAACCGATAATTATAGGGTTGGCGGCGCTGAGCTATTTCGCGTTTCAAATGGAGGGCTGGGGTGGCCCGCGAGAAGCGCCCAATTTTCCGCGCGTAGTTAATCTTCGCAGCGACCCTTATGAAACCTCCATTGACTCAGGCCTGCACGCGCGTTTGTTTGGCGACAATTTGTGCCTGTTTGTTCCAACCCAGCAGGAAGATTGAAAATGGCAGGTTATGATGTGCCAGTTTCCACCGCGCCAGGCGACGGCTAACTTCTCGATCGATACCTATATGACCCAAATGCAACAATCGCTTGCGAGAGGAAGAGGCGCCGCTCGTCGCTGATATTGCCTGTTTTTTGCGCATGTGAGTTTGTTCACACCAAAGCGTCAAAAAGTTGACTGTAATTTGATCAGCAATAACGAGCGTGCCGACACGGCTGCCACCATAAGAGCGAACATCATGCAGGACATAATGGTCTCCGAGTTAATGACGCGCGGCGTCATACACGTCGATAGCAATGCCAGTTTGCGGGAAGTGATCTCCCTCATGGCCGAACGCAAGATTTCTTGTCAGTTGATCATCGAAGAAGGTTGTCCAGTGGGCATCATCACCGAACGTGATATGGCGAGCTTGCTGCTTGAAATAGCCAATAAGCGTGCATCGCTTGACTGCAGTGTGCGTGAATATATGTCAGCCCCAGTTATCTCGATTCAAGAGCAAGACAGCTTGTACGATGCGATATTGGTGTCTCACACCCACAATATCCGACATCTGCCCGTTGTTGATTCGGTGGGTCGTATCCAGGGCTTAATTACGCAGTCGGACATTGCCGAAGCACATTTTCAGGTTGCCGAATTACAAGCTGAGCTGATTGAGAAATCGGTTCTCGAACAAACTAGCCAGCTCGAAGCAGAAAACGCAGGGTTGCGTGCGCTTTCGATGGAAGACCCCCTAATGGAGATTGGAAATCGAGCGGCTATGGAAGTTGATCTCGCGCATACTCATGAGCAAGCATTACGATACGGCCGCCAGTATTGTGCCGCCTTGCTGGATGTGGATTTCTTCAAACGATACAACGACCACTACGGCCACAGTGCGGGTGATGAAGTACTGCGCACAATCGCCAACATACTGCGCAACAGCATGCGATCAACCGATCGTATATATCGGTATGGTGGCGAAGAGATACTGGTTATACTTGCTGACGCTGACGTCAATGGGGCACATACCTACATGCAACGAGCGATTAAAGCGGTGGCTGAATTCGGAATACCTCATTGTGCAAGCCCATTTGGCGTATTAACCGGCAGTGCCGGCGTCGCCTCAGCAATTGATAACGGTATATGCCGGCAATGTTGGCAAGACGTTGTTGTCTCGGCGGACAAAGCCATGTACGCGGCTAAAAGTGCCAGCCGAAATGCGGTCAGTATCGCCGCCTGATGTCCATGACGGATCCTTACTTATCAATTGATCCACACACACTGCAAGACTGGTTGCGCGAACAAACCGGCGAGAACAGGGAAATACACCTAAAACCGATACGCGGTGGCGGTTCTTGCGAGATGTTTGGCATGCGCTGTGGCGCAGATCGTTGGGTCGTTCGACGTGCACCGCTGGCCGCAGTGTCCGATACAGCGCACAATGTGGTGAGAGAATACAAAATTATACAAGCCTTGCAACACAGTAGCGTGCGCGTACCACGATTGCTGGCGGTATCTGATGACGCGACGATTATTGGTGCGCCATTCTACATTATGCAATTTATTGACGGCGATGTTATTCGCCGCCGCTTGCCTCAGAAATACATCGACGCTCCCGAATATCAAACGGCAATAGGCGAGCAGCTAGTCGATGCCCTCGTAGAGTTGCATGGCTTCACATGGCAGGGCACAGCCATTGAGCAACTTGCCAAACCGGATAATTTTTTACACCGCCAGGTAGATCGATGGATGAGCCAGCTGGCAAATTATCGGAACCGCGATTTGCCTGGTGTAGACCAGCTTGCTAACTGGTTGTCAGATAATCGCCCAAATACGTGTGACCTGACAGTGATGCATGGCGATTATAAAGTAGATAATGCCATGTACAGCAAAGATCTACCGCCAACCATCTTGTCTTTGGTAGATTTTGAGATGACCACAGTAGGCGCCCCTCTAATTGATTTGGCCTGGGCCATGATTTTCTGGCCGGAAGACGGGAATCTGATTGCTATTGCCGCACCCGGCAGTGAAGGAGGAATGCACAGCGATTATTGTCAATCGCCGAGCAAGCTAGTGCAGCGCTACCAAGACCTTACCGGCCGAAACTTGAGCGACTTTGAGTGGTATCAAGTCTTTGCTGCGTGGAAGCTGGCAATTGTGCTTGAGGCGTCGTATGCAAAGTTTGTGAAGGGTGAATCCAAAAACCCGAGTCATGAATTCTTCGGATTTCTGGTCGATCAGCTGCTGGAGCGCAGTTTGCGCATTGCCGCTTAGTATACTGGGCTTACAGCGCTATATTTTTCGCGCCCTATTTAAAAGCGCTGATGATGGTTTGAATTTCCTCATCATTATCAACAATAACGTCTAACCAGTTTTTCTTGCTGCATGCGCGCAATTCTTCAGGAAGTTTTGCAAACGCGGCCAAGGTATCAATATCTGGCAACGTTGGCTCTTCGCTAGTCAGTTGCACAGTTGCATACAACGCAAGGTTTGCAATGTCCAGCAGGTTTAGGTCTTCGTTCCAGCTGAGGTCCCACTGGCCGCAGTCATTCACTAAATCGACAATGGTACTATCAATTCCCCATTTGGTGAGCGCGGCAGAACCAAGGCGCTTGCTGTACTGACGACACATCTGGAAGTACACCTCTGTATCTGGTTCTTCTGACGCTTCCATCATGGCTGAAAGAACAGACAAGGAACCCACCTCGCTAAGCAGCATGGCCATCTGTACTTGCTCTACTGGACGGTACTTAAGTTGCTGTGCGAGGAAGCTGGCGACACTGGTTTTTACGACCAATCGTTCCCAGGTATGCTCGAAGAGTTCTTTCGCAATAGGGCTATTCAGCTCGACCATATTACGCGTGCTGTGAATCATCACCAGGCTGCTGGTGGCGGCGAAGCCCAGTAAGCCCACAACATCCGCCAAAGTTTTGGGTGGAACAGGTCTTCGATAAATAGGACTGGAAGCCGCTTTAACAAGATAGGCCGTCAGAGCGGGATCTTTTGCGATAATCGCGGTTAGCGATTCACAAGTAGTGTTATCTTCTGAGATAGCCACTCGTACATCAATGGCGATGTCTGGCATGCTGGGCAGACGAAGATCGTCATTCAGAACGCGGTCCAGAATGTCTTGAAACAAGATTTGCAGATTGGCTTCGGGCGGCAGTGCGGCAGTCATTTGTAATTCCCTTTCAATGGCGATTGAATCCCTTACAACACAGCGAATGGCTGGTTAATAGTTAGCCTAGGTCGCATGACCCAACTTGGCAATGGAAAGTGCACAATGCCGTGCATGAACACCTTAAAACGCGCACTGCGTCGCTTAATTGGGCGGTTCCAACGCTGTTAGCGAGATAGTTGCAGAGCAAATGCGGCTATTTTTGTGAAGTGAATCACAATGGTAAGTGCACAATTTTGCAGTAGATAGGCCGCCAGATCATCGTTAATGTGCTTTATTCCCCGCGAAAGACTGCTGGACGCTTTTCCAAAAACGCAGTCACCCCTTCCTTGCAATCAGCGCTCTCATGCATGATTCGTTGTTGTCTTGCTTCTGCAATGACGGTTTCTTCATAGCTGGAGTTAAATACTCCGTTCAACAACTGTTTGGCTGCGGCCATGGCCAATGGTGCCTTGCTTGCCAGGTTGCTGGCCAGCTCACTGGTATGATTATCAAGCTCATTGGCTGCAACAACATCCGTTGCCAAGCCCCATGCAAGACACTGATTGGCGCCGAGCTTTGTACCCTCTATGATCATTTTGAACGCGCGCTTGTAGCCAAGATGCCTCCCCAGCAACCACGTTGCGCCACCATCAGGAACCATACCAATTGGTAGAAAGGCCTGATAAATGTAGGCATTATCCGCCATTATGGTCATATCACACACCATGGCGTACGCGCTGCCAATTCCGGCAGCAGCACCTTGTATTGCGCAGATGTATACCTTTTTGGAATTGCGAATGCAGTGCAAGTTTGGCGCATGGTCGGTAAGTATGTGTTCTTCTGCCGTCTTTATCGTGGCGTCCGTATCCGTTAAGTCAGCACCAACGCAAAAATTCTTGCCATTACCCTTCAATACAACGACTCGAACAGAGTCATTCGATTCGCACTCCTTCAGCGCCGAATTAAACTCTTTCAGCATGGCGATGCTCAGGCCGTTACCTATTCGGGGTCGGTTAAACGTGATGGTAGCCACATGGTCTTGGCTAGCAAATTCTATAAAATCAAATTCTGGCATAAATGTTCACTCTCTAATGTGTTGGTCTGCATGCATTCTGATTCTGGTGCTCATGTGATTACGTTCGCTGTTTGCTTAGGCGTTCTCAACAATGTTCTGGCCAACGTTGGCATTCTCCGCTGGGCGCCAAAATCGATGTGGATTAAGCAAGCAGGAATCCAATGATTTGTACGTGGTGGCAGGAAGAGTGTCAAAAAGTGGCGCTTGAATCAAGCTGGTTCCTAGAGTATTTACCGCTGTGCTCAGTTTCGCCCTTACGCCTTAGTGGATCTGCACGAACATTTCGAGAATCGATTTTGATGAGCTTTGAAAAGTACCGAGCAATGAGTTCTGGGTTCTTGGCGTAGTAGGGAGACAACCGAATTGTTATGCTTGTTCAGGGTCAACATGTCGAGAGCGTATCGACTGAAGTGAATGTAGGCTGATAGTTGTTGAGTCAGTTCGCAGAAATTTACTGGGCAAAATTGTTATGAAACTAATATTGGTCACTGGGGCGAACAAAGGTATAGGTCTGGCTATTGTCGAGGCAATACTCAAGGAGCAAGAAAACCATACAGTACTGCTTGGCTGCAGGTCTTTGGACAAAGGCAAGCGCGCCCGCGATGAACTGCTTGTAAAAAACCAGGCCTGGCGGGGGCGAGTACAAACTCTGCAAATAGATGTGGGCGACCCTGACTCGGTTAAACAAGCTGCCGATAGAACCTCGCAAATGCTCGAGCAAACCAAAGGTGAGCTGATAGGCGCAGTAAACAACGCGGGAACGGCACAAGGTAAACGCGGGCAGATGCTCGCGGTCAATGTGTATGGCATCAAAAATGTACTGGATTACTTTGATAAGGTGATGAGTGCGACTGCGCGCATTGTTAATGTAACTTCGGCATCGGGACCAAACTATGTTGCCGACTGCGCAAGTGATTGGCAACGGTTTTTTTTGGATCAGAACGTAAAGTGGCCGACGCTGGATAGCTGTATGCAGGAGTGGAATTCGCTGACCGATCAGGCGCTGAAAAGCAAAGGCTTGCCTGCTGACTATGACTATGGCTTGTCTAAGGCATGCGCGAACCTATTAACGTTGATTGCCGCTAAAGAAAACCCGGAACGAAGTATTAACGCCTGTACACCTGGTTATATTGATACGGACCTAACCCGCGATATGCTGGGAGGCTCGAACAGAACGACGGCTGAGCTTGGCATGAAGTTGCCAGCCGACGGGGCGAGGGTGATTATTCATTTATTGTTCAGCGCTCAAAAAACCTCAGGCTTCTACTATGGAAGTGATGCACAACGTAGCCCTATGGATAGGTACCGCTCTCCTGGATCAGCACCCTACACGGGTGAATAACATTGCCAGTGCTTTTTGTAGCCTTCTAGTACCCCGACACAGCAACTGAATCGGTCAAAATCTCTTTGTCGGGTTACTAAGTTGGCATGCTCAGTTCGGCGCCAATTCGGTCTGAAAGATGATTTGTATCATTAAAGCGTCGCAAGGTAATGCGACCATTGTGCGCCACGATATGACTTATAGAGGCATTGTCTGCGCCTAGAAACGCAAACGGTTCGGATCCCGTCGCAGCTGCCAGAATATTTCCGATGACTCCTCCGTGGACAACCATCATCACTACTTGATCCGGGTGTGCCGCAATGACTACACCTAGTCCACGCTGAACTCTTTCGCTTAATTCGGCGTTTGATTCCGCACCGGGAATCTCACCCCATTCCTGTTTTTCTTGCATGGCCAGAAAGCTGGGGTGTTGCTCATGCGCTTTTGCGCGAAACAATCCGCCTTCCCAGTCACCAAGATGAACCTCACGCAGGTCTGCAATCATTTGGGGTTGAAGGTCTTTTAGCGAGCAAAGCGGCGCGGCCGTTTCATGTGTTCGCTTGAGCGT
Organism: Pseudomonadota bacterium; assembly: GCA_039111475.1. Classification (GTDB taxonomy): domain Bacteria; phylum Pseudomonadota; class Gammaproteobacteria; order Pseudomonadales; family JAUIET01; genus JAUIET01. The sequence continues at coordinate 62,745 of JBCCIP010000019.1, forward strand.
CGTGACATAAACCGCATCAATAAGCTGATGCTGCAAACGTTTGGCAAGCATGTCGGCTTGTTTTATGCCCTGAACAGACAACTCTGGGTCACCCTGGCCGTCTACCAGTGGAAACGGTTGCTCAACGCTGGCTGCCATGGACTCTCCGTGACGAACCAAAATGATTTCAGTGGCACCGGGCGGCCGGATAAAACGGGCTTGTCGATACGTTTTTTGCTCAGCCATTAGCGACGCACTTTTGCGGTTGTGGTTGCCGTTGCAGTTAAAACGCCATCGGCATTGAACAGTTCCGCTGTTAAAAAAGCGATGCTGCGACCCAGCTTCTGCACTTTTCCCACGGCGACCATTTTACCTGCACGCGTCGTTTCAAGGAACGTCACCTTGATTTCCAATGAGGAAACAGTTGTCACCTCGGCATCAGCGACCACTATGGCATGCGTGCTAACGGCATCGAGCATCACGGTCACGTAACCGCCTTGTACTATGTCGACAGAATGGCAGTAGTCTGTCGACACGTCGAAGCTCATGGTGCAGCTTCGCTCATGGGTATCGAAGGTGTCGATATGGCCATTGAGCAATTTTAGAAAAGTATATTCGATTGGCCCGGTTTCAATAGGCGGGAATTTGTTAGTCAAGGTGTGCTTTGCCTTAGTGGTAGATCGCCCAGAGCGCAGGGCAGGACACACATTTTACCGTATGAAACAAATAATGTAAGTGTAGAGTGCGTGAGTGATGGTGCATACGCTGCTCATTTGCTTAGGAATATAAAGCCGTTTTTTTAGTGGCACCGGCCGCCAGTACTGCACTTTGCTCACGCAATACTTCGGAGTACAAAGCCAGGTCATTCTCGTGAAACAGTGAACGCGCGCCCGCAACATTAATCCAACCTTGCTGTCTGTCGGAGCCGCGTACCAGCATTGCATAGTCTTTGTCGTGCAGAGAATCGCGCACGCCGGGTGTGACGTATCGAACAGCAACGCCAATGCGCCTATCATCCGACTGATTTGCACCAGAAGAATGAAAACAGCGGCCGTGGTGAAGCGACATCTCGCCGGGTTGCAAAGGACCGTACAGTGCTTTTGAATCATCAACGCCAGGAATTTCCTGGCCGCGTGACAGAAGATTGGTTTCAGCGAAAGTGTCTTGATGTTCTACCAATGCGCCGAGGTGACTGCCCGGCATAAATCGCATGCAGCCCGCCTTAATTGATACATCACTAAGCGCGATCCACGCAGTGACCTCATCATCTGTTTCACCCATACCCCAATAGGTCAAGTCTTGATGCCAGGAAACGGTGTGATTAGATTGGGCTTCTTTTATAAAAAGCTCCACTGACCAAACTAATAAGTCTGGACCAAGAAGCGTTTCCACTGTATCGAGAATGCATTTAGTTTTCGCAATCTCTGCCAGCAGAGGAATGACGAGATGACCGTTAACGCGAAAGAACTGATTGAGGTCGTGGCCGCCCGCACCACTGGCGCGGTGTTGCTCCAGATGTTCGATTTCGTTGCGAAGCTGTTGTGCTTCTGTCTCGCTGAATACTCTTAGGCCAGCGGCGAATCCATTACGGTGGAAATCATCGCTCCAGCGATCTGCATTGCTAATGTTCATTGTATATTCCATCAGTCTTATGGCGCGAAGAGTATATGAGTTTTTGGATGCTGCCTAGTAGATTGCGATGATCATACCGAAAATCTATTCACTATAGATTGGGATCAGCTTTGCTACAATAGCGCTCATATACACGAGGTTTTATCAATGAATACGAAACGATCATTCAGTTTATGGGCGCTTATAGTGGTACTCACCCTATCGGCCTGCACCGAAGAAGCCCGCAACAAAATCAGCCGATCAACTGACAATTTTCTTGGCGAAGATCTTCGCGTTTCCTACATAGACGGAGGCACGGTAGTTAAAACCTGGACAGTTAAGGACGGCAAAATCACTAGCGGCAAGGATGGCTCAGGAAAAGCCACGGGTTATTACTATTTTTGGACCGTGGAAACCGGTTACGTTCAAGTGCCTATCGAGCGCACGATCATTGAGGAGATAAAAGCCCAACCCTAGGCCTCTGCGGCTTGTTTCATTCCAGCCGCTTTCTAAATGTAAGTGGAGAGTAACCGTATTCCTTACTGAAGCAACGAGAAAACGTAGATTGGCTATTGAAGCCGCAGCGAATACCGATTTCCTGAATCGGTAGGCGCGTGTCAATTACCAGCTTACGGGCCGCCTGCAAGCGCAAGCGCCGATAATAGGCACCAGGTGTTTCACCTAGATGCTCTCTGCACATTTTTTCCAGGGTTTTACTTGAGACTTTGCAAGCCGCTGCAATGGCTGCTGTCGAAAGTGGTTCTTCTATAGCCCCTTCCATTAGTCGAACGGCCGCCGCAAGCCTGGGTTCGGCACGCTCTATTCGGCCCATTGAAACACGCGGCTGCGCATCCGTTGCTGAATGCGCCTCGTCATAAATAAACACACTGGCCACATCCATTGCTAACGAAGCGCGTTTATAAGTACGAATGTAATGCAGCATCATATCCAGGGTTGGCGACGCTCCTCCTGCCGTCCAAATTTTCCGGTCAACCACATAGCGGTCAGTTCGTACTTCAAGTGCCGGAAACGCCGCCTGAAAGTCCTCATTGTCTTCCCAGTGCGTAGTAATCGCATGATCCGTCGCAATTTTTGCGCGTGCGAGTAACCAACTGCCGGCCTCCAACCCAAACACTGTCTTAAACCCCGCAGCTGCATTTCTTAACCGTTTTATCGTGCTGCGATTCGCATGATCATCAGAATGAAACGCCGCAATCACAATCAGTAGCTCACCTCCTTCAGACCCACTTAGTGCCCCATTAACCTCAACATCGATGCCACTCGTCAATGCCACCGGCTTGCCATCAGGTGAAACAATCCGCCACTCAAATTCCGGCTCCACACCCAAACGATTCGCTGCTCGCAAAGGGTCCAGCGCAGACGCAAACGTCATCATCGACGACTCTGGCAGCAGTAATAGCGTGACCTTGCTCAACATAGTGCTAGCTACGAAAAATAACAAAAATAATTCGAAATATGACAATACACACTATCACGAAATGGCACACTTTCTCCAACAAATAAGTATTTGAATTCATAACAGAACCAGCGCAGCGAGCGAGGCATAGGTGTTCTGGAGCGAGGACCCAAAACGTGAACTTTGTTCACGGGGCCAGCTTTAGCGCCAAGGATGGACGCGAGACCGGGTCATGGATGCCCCAACTGAGCGCAAGAATATCTATGCCTCGCTCGTTGCGCGGAACTACATGTGCAGAAACCGTCGGAGAAAACCATGCCACTAGAAATGAACAACAACGTCTTCATAACCTGCGCCGTCACCGGTTCCGGCGGAACCCAGGACCGAAGCCCCCACGTACCACGTTCCCCAGAGCAAATAGCAAGCAGCGCCATCGCAGCCGCCAAAGCCGGCGCCGCTGTAGTGCACTGTCACGTCCGTGACCCCGAAACAGGCGCGCCCTCACGCTGCCCAAAAATGTTCCGTGAACTCACGGACCGCATTCGAGACGCTGAGGTAGATGTAGTATTAAACCTGACCGCCGGCATGGGCGGCGACCTCACGTTCGGCCCCCCCGACCAACCTCTGCCGTTCCGCGAAGGTACTGACATGGGCAGCGCCGAAGACCGAATGGAACACGTCGCCGATTGCCTACCAGAAATTTGCACGCTCGATTGTGGCACCATGAATTTTGCCGAAGCCGACTACGTCATGACCAATACGCCAGGCATGCTTGACGCCATGGGCGCCATGATGACGGAGCTGGACGTGCAACCCGAAATTGAAGCCTTCGATACTGGGCATCTCTGGTACGCCAAACGAATGGTGGAAGACGGCATTTTGAAAAGTCCCGCCTTAGTACAGTTATGCATGGGTGTTCCTTGGGGGGCACCGGATGATTTGAACACATTCATGGCCATGGTCAACAATGTACCTTCAGATTGGAATTGGTCGGCCTTTGCCCTGGGCCGTAACGAGATGCCTTACGTTGCAGCCGCTGTGTTAGCTGGTGGCAATGTGCGGGTAGGTCTGGAAGACAACCTCTGGCTGGACAAAGGCGTGTTGGCTAAGAATGAAGACCTGGTAGCCAGAGCCGTTGCCATCATAGAAAACATGGGCGCTAAGGTGATGGGCCCGCAAGACGTGCGCGATAAGCTCGGCTTGACTAAGCGCGCACCACGATGAGCCAGACAGCTGTGCAAACCGCCGCCGTATTAGGCGGCGGTGTAATTGGCGGCGGCTGGGCCGCTAGATTTTTGTTATCGGGCTGGAATGTAAATGTGTTCGACCCGGACCCGGAAGCCGAGCGAAAGCTCTCCGAAGTGTTAAGCAATGCCCGACGCTCACTACCCGGTTTGTATGAAAACGATCTGCCGGAAGAGGGCAGGCTGGTTTTCTCTGCCACGTTGGCTGAAGCAGTGGCCGACGCGCAGTGGATTCAGGAAAGCGTGCCAGAGCGGCTTGAGCTAAAACAATCAGTGTTCGCCGATGTGCAGGCGCACTGCGTAAGTGATGCCATCATTGCTTCCTCAACATCCGGTTTTAAACCGTCACAACTGCAAGAAAAGCTCAGCAGGCCTGAGCAGCTTATAGTGGCCCACCCATTTAACCCAGTGTATTTACTGCCACTGATAGAATTAGTGGGCGACCCTAACACCTCAGCAACGGCCGCAAACCATTTGCGCAGCATTGGAATGTTTCCATTACTTGTGCGCAAAGAAATCGATGCACATATCGCAGATCGATTCCTGGAAGCGGTGTGGCGAGAGGGTTTGTGGTTGATCAAAGATGGTATCGCAACTACGCAAGAGATAGACGACGCCATTCGTTATGGTTTCGGTTTGCGCTGGGCGCAGATGGGCTTGTTTGAAACCTACCGTGTTGCTGGCGGTGAAGCGGGTATGGCGCATTTTATTGCTCAGTTTGGCCCCGCGTTGGAATGGCCCTGGACCAAGTTAATGGACGTGCCGGAGCTCACCGATGAGCTCGTCAACGACATTGCCGCACAATCCGATGCGCAGTCTGGAAAGCATTCTATTCGTGAGCTTGAGCGAATTCGAGACGATAATCTGGTCGGCATTTTGCGTGCGTTAAAGCAGCGAAATTGGGGTGCCGGAGAGGTGCTCAATCAGCAAGACACGCGGCTTAAACGGTCAATGGGGGACATCAAAGCTGAGCCTGTGGTCACCATTGAGCGCGCGATTCCTGTTGACTGGACTGATTACAACGGCCACATGAACGAAAGTCGTTACGGTCAGGTTTTTTCTGACGCCGCAGATGCCATTATGGAATTGATTGGTGCTGATCAACAGTATATTGCCGGTGGCTTAAGTTATTTTACTGTAGAAAACCGAATTCGTTACATTGATGAAGCACTTGCGGGCGATCGTGTTTACGTGAATTCACAGGTACTCCTTGGCGAAGGAAAAAAACTGCGTGTACTGCACGAGATGTACCATAGAGACGGTCGCTTATTGGCAACAGACGAGCAGATGATGCTTCATGTAAGTCTGGAAACGCGCAAGTCATGCCCACCTGATGGTGTGGTTTTGGGAAACACAGAGAAGCTGGCTAAAGCACACAGTTTTTTGCCCGTGCCTGAGTACGTTATTAACTGATTAAAACGGTAGAGAAAAACAATGCATTTCGAACTGAGCGAAGAGCAACAAATGATCGTGGATACAACACGAAAGTTTGTTGAACAGGAATTGTATCCACACGAGGCCGAAGTTGAACGCACCGGTGTTTTACGCCCGGAGTTAATGAAGGAGCTGCAAGCCAAGGCGATAGACGCTGGCTTATACGCGGCGAACATTCCCGAAGAGTTTGGTGGTGCTGGCTTGGATACCGTCACTTGGCTGTTGTATGAGCGTGAACTCGGGAAAGCCAATTACGCCTTGCACTGGACCTGTGTTGCGCGTCCTTCCAATATTCTTTGCGCTGGTACGCCAGCACAAAGGGAGAAGTACCTTGACCGCTGCGTGCGCGGTGAAACTTGGGATTGCTTGGCCATGACGGAACCTGGCGCAGGTTCCGATTTGCGCGGAATGATCGCAACGGCCAAGCCGGTTGGTGACGACTGGATATTGAATGGCACCAAGCACTTTATATCGCACGCGGATATTGCCGACTTTTCGATTGTGTTCATGGCCACGGGTGAAGAAGATACGCCTAGAGGCAAGAAGAAATTGATCAGCGCATTCTTTGTGGACAAAGGAACACCCGGCTTTACCGTTCGTGATGGTTACAACAATGTGTCGCACCGTGGCTACACCAATGCTATTTTGGAATTTGACAATTGCCGTATTCCCGGTGAAAACATGCTGGGTGAGCTGCATAAGGGCTTTGATGTGGCTAATGATTGGTTGGGTGCTACCCGATTACAAGTGGCCGCGACTTGTTTGGGTCGCGCTGAGCGTGCCATGCAACACGCCGTAGAGTGGTCAGCGGAACGCGAACAATTTGGCCAGAAGATAGGCAAGTTTCAAGGCGTTAGTTTCAAGCTGGCCGATATGGCACTTGAGTTAAAAGCGGCCGAACTACTCACTATGGAGGCTGGTTGGAAGTTTGATCAGGGCACCTGCACTGACTCTGACATGGCGATGGCCAAGCTGAAAGCAACGGAAATGTTGGCGTTTGTGGCGGATGAGGCCATACAAATACACGGTGGTATGGGGGTGATGGATGAGTTGCCGTTAGAGCGAATATGGCGTGATGCGCGCATCGAGCGAATCTGGGAAGGTACCTCGGAAATTCAACGGCATATTATCTCACGAGCATTGCTGCGACCTTTTGGCGCCTGAGCCGACAGGCGCTGAAACGAACGCATAGACAGAACAATAATGAAGCAAGACCTATCCAGATTTCTGCGGCCACAGAGCATTGCCGTTATTGGTGGTGCCTGGGCGCGAAATGTAATCAAGCAGCTACAGAAAGCGAATTATGAGGGCGAGATCTGGCCGGTGCACCCTAAACAAAAGGACGTGTTAGGAATACCCTGTTTCACGTCGATCAAGGAGTTGCCTGATATTCCCGACGCTGCATTTGTTGGCGTTAACCGCGAGCTTACTATTGATACGATTGCCGAGTTAGCGGCGGTCGACTGTGGTGGAGCTGTGTGCTTCGCATCGGGATTTCTGGAAAGTGAAGCTGATCTTGCAGGTGGCGCAGAGCTGCAGCAGCAACTCATTGAAGCGGCTGAAAAAATGCCTTTCTTTGGTCCGAATTGTTATGGCTTTGTGAACTATCTGGACAACATACCCATTTGGCCCGACGAGCACGGTGGCGTTCAGGTAGCCGAAGGCGTGGCCGTTATTGCGCAGTCATCAAACATAACGATCAGTCTAAGTATGCAACAGCGCGGCCTACCCATTGCGTACCTAATGACAGCCGGGAATCAGGCACAGACAGACGCGGCAAGCATAGCCCGACACTTACTGCGCGATGATCGGGTGACTGCCATCGGTTTTTATCTTGAAGGCTTTGGCGACATTCGCTCAATGGAAGAAACCGCTGAACTGGCTCGTTCACTGGGTAAACCCTTGATCGCATTGAAGTCCGGAAAGTCAGAGGCGGCGCAACACGCGGCACTTAGCCATACCGCCTCTCTTGCAGGCAGCAATACGGCGAGCACAGCATTGTTACGTCGGCTGGGCATTGCAGAAGTTCATAACCTTGATGTGTTTTTGGAGACACTTAAGTTTCTGCACTTTGCCGGGCCTTTACGTAGCCGACAAATTACATCAGTCAGTTGCTCTGGTGGGGAAGCGGGGTTGATGGCGGATGCCTGTGAAGACCTAAGCCTGGAATTTGCGGACTTGACTGACGAACAGCGCAAACAGTTGTTTGATTGCCTCGGACCTAAAGTGAACCTGGCTAACCCTCTGGATTACCATACTTATATCTGGGGTGACGTAGCCAAGATGACGAGCTGCTTTAAGGCGGCCTGTAACAGCAACGCTGCGGCAAACCTGTTTGTACTGGATATTCCTAGAGAGGATCGTTGTGACCCTGCAGCTTGGGATTGCGTGCTGGCAGCCCTGAATGAGACTAAGCGTCATTGCGACGCACCTATTGCCATAATATCCAGTATTATGGATACCATGCCGGAATCTGTCGCCGCGAGGTGCCTGGAGATTGGTTGCATACCCTTGCGAGGCATGCGCACCGGCTTGCTAGCGGTTGATGCCGCTGCTGGCGCTGGTGAGCTTCTTAAGCAATCGATTCCTGAGCCACTGATTCTTGATCAGACGATTGACACTGAAGCAGCGGAATCGCAGCTGTTGAATGAATACACGGCCAAGCAAAAACTGGCACAGTTTGATGTCTCTATTCCCGAACAAACATGGCTGTTTATCAATGAGGAGCCGAGTGCTGAATCACTTATCTTCCCATGTGTATTGAAGGCGCAAGGCTTGGCACACAAAACAGAAAACCAAGCCGTAGTATTGAATATTGAAACCTTAGAGCAACTATCCAGCGAGTTTGACGACATGAAATCTCGCTTGGCTGCGCAGGCTTCATCCGAGGTTACCGGGTTTGTTGTGGAGAGCATGGTTGGTTCGGTAATCGCTGAGTTATTGGTCGGCATTCGTCGGGACGCCACAGGATTGTTTCTGCTCACAGTGGGCTTTGGAGGTACGCTGACTGAGTTGATGAAGGACTCGGTATCCTTGCTTTTGCCCTGTGGACCAGAAGATATTCATGCTGCCTTGCAATCTCTCAAGTTGTATCCGTTGCTACTGGGTTACCGCGGTAAACCAGCAGTTGACCTTGAAGCGGCAGTACAACAAATTCAGAGATTGTGCAGCTATGTGCAGGCGAATAAAGACACGGTGCTTGAACTGGAAGTAAACCCTTTGATGCTGAGGCAACACGACGCCATTGCCGCCGACGCACTAATGTGCGTGTCGGAGTACTAAACGCTTACATTCAAACTTTTAATTGCGAGGCCAAAGAAAATGCCAGAAGAACCCGTTAAAATCCGAATTGAAGGTCACATTCTAGAAGTGACTCTGGACAGGCCCAAAGCCAACGCAGTCGATTTGCATACCAGTCGAAAAATGGGCGAGGTGTTCAAGGAGTTTCGTGACGACCCCGATTTACGTGTGGCGATATTGACCGGTGCGGGCGAGAAGTTCTTTTGCCCAGGTTGGGATTTGAAAGCCGCCGCGGGTGGCGATGAAGTTGATGGTGATTATGGAGTGGGTGGTTTTGGCGGAATGCAGGAACTGCCTCGCCTGAACAAACCCATTATTTGTGCCGTTAATGGCATCTGCTGTGGTGGTGGTTTGGAGATTGCACTGTCCACGGATATTATCCTGGCGGCTGAGCACGCCACGTTTGCCTTGCCGGAAATTCGCTCCGGAACCGTTGCTGACGCAGCGTCAATCAAACTGCCAAAACGAATTCCGTATCACATTGCCATGGAGATGTTGTTGACAGGTCGCTGGCTGGAGGCCGATGAGGCGCACCGATGGGGTTTCGTCAATGAAATTCTATCCTCTGATAAGCTAATGGACAGAGCCTGGGAGCAAGCAGAACTTTTGGCGTCCGGACCGCCGTTGGTCATGGCAGCTATAAAGGAAGTTGTGCGCGATGCCGAGGCATCAACGTTTCAAGACGCTCTTAATAGAATAACGACGCGTCAACTTGAGACCGTAGACACCTTATATGGCAGCGAAGACATGATGGAAGGTTTTACCGCATTTGCCGAAAAACGTGATCCTAAATGGAAAGGGCGTTAGTTGAAGAATCTAACCGCCCTGTATTCTGGGAAGCAACACCACTTCAGCATTTTCCGGAATAGTGGTACTCCAGTCATCGCGGTAGACATTGCCATTAATTGCCACAGCAACACCGTTGGCCAACAATGGTTTGAAATCGGGGTATTGTTCGCTGAGTTTGCGAAACAATTCTCGAATAGTGCGGGCGTCAACGGTAATGGTGGCCTGATTGCCAACTGCGGCCCTGAGTGGGCCGCTTAGCTGCACATCCACCGACCAAGCTTCCTTACCCTTCAGCTTGCTATTCTTCCGCTTCCAGGGCCGCAAGTATTCGCGGAGGTGACATTGGTACGTGAGTCATGCGCACACCAACCGCATTTGATACCGCATTACCCACAGCCGCTAATGGCGGAACGATAGACGTTTCCCCGACCCCACGCACACCGTATGGATGATTTGGGTTGGGAATCTCCAGAATCTGAGTATCAATGAAAGGAAGGTCTGAACACACCGGAATTCGATAATCCAGGAAGCCCGGGTTTTGCAGCCGGCCATCCTCACCGTAAATGTATTCCTCGTTCAGCGCCCAGCCAATGCCTTGTGCAGCGCCTCCCTGGAACTGACCTTCAACATAATCGGGGTGAATCGCTTTGCCGGCGTCCTGAATAACGGTATAACGAATCACTCGAGTGGCGCCGGTTTCGGGGTCTACATCTACGTCACAGATATGACTGGCAAAGGAAACACCTGCGCCGTCGGCAACAAACTCATTGTGGCCTGCAACGGGACCACCCGTATTTTCAGTGTTGGCCGCAATGTCGGCCAGTGATAAGGGCTCAAGCTTGCTGTGCTTTTTACCTATCGCTACGGCATGTCCGTCCTGCCATTCAATATCTTCGACCGGAATTTCCCAGGCCGTTGCTGCGCGTTGTTTTAATACCTCTTTCGTGCGTCGCGCTGCGATGATCGCCGCCATGCCCGAGGCAAACGTACCGCGGCTGCCGTCGGTCATGTCGTTGTGCGCAAGCGCTGCGGTATCACCAATATGTGTTCTCACCTGGTTATAGCTAATACCCAGTTCTTCGGCGCAGATCATCGATAGCGATGAACGCGAGCCGCCCACATCAATGGTGCCCACGCTCAGGTTCACCGTGCCATCAGCTGCTACGTTTATCGTACAACTGGTTTGGCCCCCAAAGTTGAACCAGAAACCGCATGCCATTCCGCGACCTTGATTCTTTTTCAGCTTGGCGCGCATATGCGGGTGTTTTTTCACCGCTTCCAGGGTAGGTCCGATACCAATCGGCCCATAGGTCGGGCCGTAGGATGCACGGGTACCTTCTTTTGCCGCGTTCAAAATTCGGAAATCAACCGGGTCCATGCCCAGCGCTTCGGCTACCAGGTCAACAGTACTCTCTGTTGCGAATGATGCCATGGGTGCGGACGGTGCGCGGTACGCAGCCACTTTTGGTCGGTTGCAAACAACTTCGTAACCAACCGTTTTAACATTTTCCAGGTCGTAGCATGCAAATGAGGTCATCGCACCAATCACAGCCCAAGACCCTGGGAAGGCGCCACCTTGATAGCGGCATTCAGAAGTCGCAGCGACAATACGACCGTCTTTGGTCGCGCCTATTTTCACGTCAATTGAGGTGGACGATGTTGGGCCGCTGGCGCGGAATACTTCTTCTCGGCTCATAACCACTTTGACCGGGCGGTTCGCCTTTCTGGATAGTGCCAGTGCGATCGGCTCCATCCAAATATGGGTTTTGCCGCCAAATCCACCACCAATCTCAGACGAGGTCACTTTCAGCTTGGACATATCCAGGCCAAGCAATTGCGCACACCAATTGCGATAGGCAAAGTGACCTTGCGTTGTTACCCACAGCTCGCCCGAGCCATCAGGGCTCATGCTGGCGAGGCAAGCGTGTGGTTCAATATAGCCCTGGTGTGTTTGTTCGGTTTTGTAGCTTTTTTCAATAATCACATCGGCTTTTGCAAAGCCGGCATCAACGTCGCCGTGGCCGAACTCGCTGCGCATTGGTATGTTGGAGCCCTTGGTGGGGGCAGGTTCAACGCCGATGGTGCGCACCCAGTCGTGAATAACCGGGGCGTCATCTTGCATGGCGGCATCCACGTCCGTAACGTGAGGCAGAACCTTATAATCAACCTTGATTAGTTTGAGTGCTTTTCTCGCCGTGCTGGCATCGACCGCGGCAATTGCCGCAACGGCATGCCCGTCGTACAACGCTCGACCTCGTGCCATGCAATTTTCCAACATGCTTAGCAGATCTCTATCGCCATCGGTGTGATCAGGCAGATCCTTGCTGGTAATAACGGCTTTAACGCCTTTCAGCTTTTCCGCTTTGGATGTGTCAATTTTCTTTATTTTGGCGTGAGCGTGAGGGGAGCGCAGAATCACGCCAACCAATTGGCCAGGTGCTACGGCGTCGGCACCGTATTTGGCGCGCCCGGTGACTTTGTCCATGCCATCCTGGCGCCGCACGCGCTGGCCGATAACCTTGAATTTCTGATTAGTAAAACTGGTAGAATCTGTCATTGTGTTATCCGATTAGTAAACCCTGGTATTGAGCGCTAAGTTGCTTGTCGGCTACTAGCTTTTCTTTTTGCTCTTCTTCCTAAGGTCTTTCGCTGTCGCCTGTACGGCGCGAACAATCTTGTCGTAACCTGTGCAGCGGCACAAATTGCCAGCCAGTGCGTAGCGTATTTCTTCCTCGCTTGGGTCAGGGTTGCGTTCCAGCAATACCTTGGCTGCAACCAGGAAACCCGGTGTGCAGATACCACATTGCAATGCCGCGTGTTTGATAAAGTTCTCTTGTAAAGGGTGCAATTTATCGCCGTCGGCGAGACCCTCTACCGTGCCTATCTGTTTGCCATTGGCTTCCACGCCGAGTACGAGACAAGAGCACACCAAACGGTCATCCAATGTGATGCTGCAAGCACCACAATCGCCGGTACCACAGCCTTCCTTAACGCCGGTTAGTCCAACTCGGTTGCGAAGAGAATCAAGCAAGGATTCGTCATTTGGGCACGCAAACTGAACCGCGTCACCGTTAACAGTGGTAGATACATGGGCTCCGCTCATCGTTTGCCTCCTGCGCGATCAAAAGCAATCAAAGCGGCGCGGCGTCCTAAAACTCCGGCTACCTTGGTTCGGTAGTGTATGGTGCCGCGCTTGTCGTCGATGGGGTTGCATGCGGCTGAACACGCAGTGGCTAGTGTCTCCAATGCGGCATCATCCAATTTTGTGCCAATGATGGCATCCGCTGCTTCCCTAACCAGCAGGGCAGTTGGCGCCACCGCACCCAGAGCAACGCGTGCTGATTTAACAACGCCTCTGGAGAGACTGAGATTGACCGCTGCTCCAACCACCGCGATGTCCATTTCAGTACGTGGAATAAAACGCAAGTAAGCGTCCCCTGAACTCCGCTCACGTTTTGGCAGCTTGATGGATTCAATGACTTCCGCTTTTGCTAACGATGTGCTGCCAGGCCCAGTGACGACTTTCTCTACGGCAACGGTACGGCGCTTATCTTTGCCCACCACAACTACTTTGGCACCCGCTGCGATCAACGCGGGTACCGTGTCAGCTGCTGGCGACGCATTGCATAAATTACCAACAATAGTGCATCGACCTTGAACTTGGTCGCTGCCTATCAGTTGTGCGGCTTCAACCACACCAGGCCAAAGCTTGCCTAGCGCTTTATGCTCGCCAATTTCCACTCCCGGAACAGCAGCACCGATGGTGAATCCGGCGTTACCGCCAGCAATTGAACGCATCTTTTCGATGTGTTTAATGTCCACCAGCAAATCAGGCTCTAGCATGCCGGCTTTCATTCTTACCAGCAGGTCGGTGCCCCCGGCCAGAACCAATGCTTTGCCTTTTTCTGCGGCCAATAGCGTTGCCGCTGCCTTAGTGTTATTGGGTGCTTCGTATCTCATTGCAGTGAATGCTCTCCCTCGTATTTAGACCTCAAGCTTATCTGTCATCAAGCGCGCTGAAAAGGGTTTTTTTAATGGCTCAGCAAATCCTGGCGGAGGATAAATTCCAAGCGATCTTTGGTAAATCTGAGCGTGTAGGCTAAATGGTCGCTTTACTGATGAATCGATTCAGTCGACGGCGAACATTCTCGATGTAGCGCTCACTTTACAGAATTGCAGCAGGATGCTGTCATTTCGCTTCAATGGACAGGGTATGTTAAGTCAAGGATCACTGACGTTGATATCTATTGAATGGATAGCGTCTTATCGTAGGCTTGGCTCAATCCGAGTTTTATGGCAGTCTATATGTCATAACTTTTCGAAGGGGGAGCAAATTCATGGCACATTCAGTGAATTATCAGCGCCAGGAACAGGTAGGTGTGATACGCATTGACGATGGCAAAGCGAACGCATTATCGCCGGAATTGATTGAGTTCATTAACGCCGCTATTGATCAGGCAGAAGCCGATGACGTGGATGCCATCGCCCTGATTGGGAGAGAAGGGAAGTTCTGTGCCGGCTTCGACTTGTCTGTGATGGGAGCAGGTCGTGATCAGGCATTTGCCTTGCTAAATGCAGGCGGGCTATTGGCGTTGCGGTTGTTTGAGATGCCAAAATCGGTGGTCATTGGGGCCACTGGGCATGCTATGGCAATGGGTGCTTTGCTGTTACTTTCGGCCGATGAACGAATTGGTGCCGATGGGCCGTATAAAATTGGCTTGAACGAAGTCCAAATCGGTATGGCGCTGCCAGCAATGGGGGTGCAACTGGCGAAAGAGCGCTTACAAAACAAATATCTGACGCGCGCTGTTATCAATTCAGAACTGTTTACGCCACAAGAGGCAGTTGACGTGGGCTACCTCGATCGTATTGTCGAGCCTGAGAAAGTGGCAACCGTTGCCATTGCTATGGCTACCCATCTTGCTGAAAATCTCGATGCGGTTTCGCGTGCAGAAACAAAAGTGCGTATGCGAGCTGATCGCGCTGCGGCGATTCGCAGAGTGCTGAGCGAAGGTAAAGGTATTTGACACTACTATGGTAGCGCAGTTTGTTTTGTGACAGTCTGTAAGGCACAACAATAACCTTCGGGTAACCGTATGAAGTCACGGAACGCTACTCTCTTTTTCCTGGTATTGTTGAACGTTCTCAACATGGTTGACCGCAATCTACTGAGTGCCTTCGCTCCGCAGATCAGTGCGGATTTAGAGCTCAGCGATACCCAGTTTGGTTTACTTACCGGTCTATTGTTTGTCACCTTCTATTCGGTGATGGGCTTGTTCATGGGATCCCTCGCAGATCGCTTTAATCGGCCCAGGCTAATGGCTTTTGGTATTGCACTCTGGAGCATAATGACGGCCTACACGGGCATGGCGCGCAATTTTCTACAAGTTGCTCTGGCGCGCATGATGATAGGCGTGGGTGAATCAACGTTAACACCGGCGGCAATGTCGATGTTGTCTGATATTTTTCCGCCTGCCAAGCGTGGCTTTGCGTCGGGTATCTATTATCTAGGTGTGCCGCTGGGGGCAGGTGCCAGTTACGTTGTGGCGAGCGTGCTTGGCCCGCAGATTGGTTGGCGTAATTGTTTTTTCGTATTGGGTGCCATAGGTGTTGTGCTGGCGCTGGTATTATTGTTTTTTCGCGACCCACCGCGGGGTGGGCAAGATGAACAGCTATCGAACGCAGATGCCATAGAAGTGACGCGACTTAGAGATTCCTTGTCTTTAATGATTCGCGCAATGCGCGAGCGGCCGGCTTTGGCGTTTGCGATGCTAGGTGCCATTTTCTTTCACATCCCGATCGGCGCTGGGCAATTTGCGATTCTCTGGCTTGTGCGAGAGCGCGGTTTTACTGAGACAGAAATTACAGGCGTATACGGCTTACTGTTTATAGTGGTTGGTACACTAGGCTCGATTCTTGGCGGCGTGCTCAGCGACTGGTACAACGCACGTTACAAGGGAGGTAGAGCGCGCTTTCTTGCCTTTATGTTGTTGGCGATTGCACCGTTTATTGCTGCATACCGCTGGTCCGCGCCTGATTCACCGCTATTTTGGCTAGGCATGGGATCGGGCTTTCTGATGTTAGTGGTGTTTTACGGTCCCACATTTTCAACAGTGCAAGATTTGTCGCCGCCAAAGCTTCGTGGTGTGATGACGGCATTCTTGCTGCTGTCGTGCAATCTATTAGGTTTAGGCTTTGGTGCTGTGCTTACCGGTGTTCTAAGCGACAGTTTGAGTGCAAACGGAGTGTCCAACCCACTGACGTGGTCCTTGATTACCACGGATGTGCTTTCAATGTTTGCTATGCCGTGTTTCTTTATGGCATCGATCTACATTGAGAGAATGAAAGGCGAGGGTAAGCTCGCCCGACATTAGTCGTGCTTATCTAGTGTGGTGCCTGCTGAAAGTCCTGTTTCAACGGTCCGATGCGCTCGGCAATCGGCACCAGAATCTCACGATCAAGGCCATAGAAATTTACTGCGTTTTCGCCCAGCATCATGCCAACTTCATCTTGCGGGAAACCACCAAAGGCATTGGTCATTTGATTATAGGTATGCGGCCAAGAGCCTTCGGGGTGCGGGAAGTCGCTGCCCCACATGATTTGTTCCAGGCCCAGTTCGTGTCTGATTTCGGCATCGGCACGGGCAGTGCAGCTGGCACCTATTGCGATGTTACGTCGGAAATACTCGGACGGCGACATGGATAGATGCGCGGTGAAGTCGCCCATTTTCGCCGAGAATTGCTTGTCATGATAGTGGTGATCCATCAACCTCATCCATGGCGGAATCATCCAGGCGGTTCCAGCTTCGGTCAACGCTACGCGTAAACTCGGATATTTTTCAAAAACGCCGCCCCAGATCAGGAATGTGGCAGGTCTAAATGTCCACCAGGACACTTCTGATACGTAGGCGCCTATGGCACCAGGATTGTCGATGTCCGCAGGTGTATTTGGCCAGTCATTGCCAAAGTACTGTTCCATTGGGGCCGCACCTGAATGGAAATGCACGACCAGACCGAGGCTTTCGCACGCCTCCCAGAACGGATGGTATCGGGTGTGATTGTAACCAGCGTGATGGCGGGTAAGGTTTGGCAGAACTACACCTTTGAGCCCATTTTCCGCGGCCCATTTAGCTTCTTGAACGGCTTGGTCGATATCCCACACCAGCGGGACAATGGCAACGCCTATGTGGCGTTCGGGTGATTGGCTGACCAATTCCGCCAACCACCGGTTGTGCGCGCGGGCACCCGCCCATTGCAAGTCTGGTATGATCTCTTCACCCACGCCCAAGCTGATGCCGGCGCCGAACGGTGGCATGTTAACCTCGGTGATGCCGTCTGGAAAAATAACTTCTACCGCAATGCCGTCTTTGTCTAGCATCTTCAGGCGTTGGTCGTGGTCCCAGGCGCCGGTCAATACGTCTTCGTTTCCTCTGCGCCATTCTTCGTTGATTTCTTTGATGAGAAAGCTTTCTGAGGCTTTGCTGGCCATTTCAATTTCTATGGGTGCGGCTTGATCAAGAATTTCGCGAAATTCGGGGTCCAGATACTCACGGTATTGCCTGATGGGAAGTCCGGCGTGGCAGTCTGAGGAGACAACGATAAATCGATCCATGGAAGTGTTCCTGATGGTTGTGTCTGATGGCGGAGAGTATAGAGCCAGTGGGGGGCTTGGGGATTACATCTCATTCAGTTTATGGGGAATAACCAAGGTCGTTTTTGGTGATTTGCTGGGCAATTGCGGGTGCTTGCCAAGCCCCGCCCAGAGTCAGCATACTCTGACCTGCTATCGATGGATTAATGAGATCGTTTAGTGTCAGACACTTCGAAAGTTAATAGCCCGCGTTTTGTGCTAGGTATTCTGTTCTTTGTTGCACTTTTCAATTACCTGGATCGTATGATTCTAGCGATTCTGCTCGAACCCATAAAGGCTGAGTTTTCTTTGAGCGACACTCAACTGGGATTACTGACGGGACTGGCATTCGCAATGTTCTACGCAAGCTTTGGTGTGCCACTGGCGCGACTGGCTGATACGGGTAATCGACGAACAATCATCGCCTGGTCTCTGGCGGCCTGGAGTGCGTTGACCATGGCGTGTGGAATGGCACAGAGTTTTATGCAGTTATTGGTGGCGCGAATGGGTGTTGCCATTGGTGAGTCCGGTGCGGTGCCGCCATCGCATTCCTTGATTGGCGATTATTACCCAGCCGAGAAACGCGCCGGTGCACTGGCGGTGTTTTCGCTGGGCAGTACGGTGGGTTATCTGATTGGTTTTGCGTTGGGTGGATTTGTTGCAGAGTACTATGGCTGGCGAATGGCGTTTCTGTTGGTTGGGTTTCCAGGGTTGTTGTTTGCCCTTGTGGTGCGTTTTTGCCTTGCGGAACCACGTATGAGTGGAGCGCACATGGGACCGCCTGCGGATGACAGCGTTTGGCTGGCGGCACGTTTGCTGTTGGTCAAGCCCAGCTATTGTTTTATTCTTGCAGGGTTTTCGTTTTACGCAATTCTGTCTTACGGTGCTACGCAGTGGGTTGCGTCGTTTCTGATTCGCACGCACGGAATGGGCCTGGCCGAAGTTGGGTTCAAGTACGGCATGGTGGTGTCATTGTCCACTGCAGCGGGGGTGCTGACAGGTGGCTGGATGTGCAATCGCTTGTTTGATGCTGATATTCGCTGGTCCGTACGTTTGCCTGCGATAGCGTGCTTGTTGGGCTTTCCGGTTGCGATTGCGGTGTTCAGTTTGCCCAGTACTTTCATGGTAATCCTCATGATGGGCGTATTGGGTTTCAGCTTTGGTGTTACTACGCCACCAGCTATGGCGGCAGTGCATTTGATTGCGGGTGAGCGGCGACGTGCACTTGCGATTGCGTTTGTGTTTTTAATGACGAATTTAGTCGGTCTGGGCTTGGGGCCTGTGATTATTGGAGCTGCCAGTGACAGCCTGGCGCAACACTATGCTGAAGCGGCCTTGGGCGTCGCTATTCTGT
Source organism: Pseudomonadota bacterium (assembly GCA_039111475.1). Lineage (GTDB taxonomy): Bacteria > Pseudomonadota > Gammaproteobacteria > Pseudomonadales > JAUIET01 > JAUIET01. The sequence goes on from JBCCIP010000019.1 coordinate 81,502, forward strand.
GGTGCCATGTGTTGTTGCTTGTTGCGGCTCTGTGCTTTTTTTTATCGGAGCGTTCACTGCATGCAGATACTGAGGCGTAAGCCGAACGACTAAATAAATCCTCACTTGCACAACGGTGCCGAATACTTTGCAATCTGCGCTTGGACCGGAGTCACTATGTATAAATTTATTGCACTGATCCCAAGGCGGCAGGACGTTAGTCGCGAGTTTTTTCAGAATTATTACGAGACGCAACACGCACCGTTGGCGCTTGGCTACTTTCGCGGTTTTACCAAATATCTGCGCAACCACATAGTCGAAGAGCTGTCTGGCAGCGCGCCAGATTTTGATGTGTTTTCTGAATTCTGGTATGAGTCTATTGAGGAGCTGCGCAAAAGCGGTGCGTTCCTGGAATCTGAGTTAGCGCCGATTATTCGTGAAGACGAACGCCAGTTTATGGATCAGCCGCGCATTCGCGCTTTAGGTACTGAAGAACACTTGCTGTTCGGCACAGAGCGTTGTTTTGAGCCTGAAGCGTACAAGTTGGTGTTGGCCATCAAACTGAGTGATGGTAAACAAATAGCAGAATTCCTGTCATTCTTACAATCGTTCGCCGATCAGCTGGCGGCGGAGTGGGGTTCGTTTCGAATCAGTTGCTTTGTGGTTCAACCAGCTGCTGAGCCGAATCAGTGGGATGCAATTGTATTTGCCTGGTTGGATGGAGGCGGCAATCATATGTTTGATATTCCGGCTGACCTTATGTCTTGGTCAGATGATCACGTGCTGGTAAAAGCGCGGGCACTGGAAACCGATCTATCAGACGTCTATGAAAACGTGCCAGCGAATAAAGGGGCCACCAGTGAACTCACCATTTAGTCGAAACCCAATTGATACGGTGAGCCAGCGTGAGTTTGAGCTTAGAGCACTGGAAGTGTTTCAGCACCCCGACTTCCAGCAGGCGAAATCGGAAGTAGAGAAGTATTGGCTTGAAGAGGTAAAGCCTTCAGACGACGCACTGAGTTGTTTTGATGGTGCGTTTGAGGAGGTGTGTTTTGGAGCGACCATTTGGTCGCTGAATCAAGATCCATTACATCCAGCGGTTATCACAATCTCGCGCGTGGAACATTTTATTGATGGTGTTCGCATACCAGGCTCGCGGTGGGGAATTGATAATCCGGATTCGGTGTATCGGGTTATACCAATTAGCGGTGAGCATAGCTATCGAATTTCAGGTCGCGTTGCAGCGCAACGATTGACTGAAAATTACTTTACCTTATGGGACGATCGTATGGCCACGGTCGGTGTGTTGTCTGGCAAAGACCTGCAGCTGGATAAGCACGGTCGCTTTGAGATTTCGGTTGATGCCATGCCTGCGAATGGGCGCTTGAATCACATTCAATCAGCAGCCAATGCGCATCAATTCTATATTCGTGATGTTCTGCAAAACTGGCACGAGGAATGTGTGAATGAACTTTCAATCGAGTTGTTGGATGGCGATGGTCCAGCACCAGAGCGTGATTTTGATCAAGATCTTAAACGCGCTATTAAGTATATGTGGGATTACACCCGCAACACCACGCGCTGGAATCGTCAGGCAACCGATAAGCCAGTCAATGCATTCGACTTTAAAATCGACCGTGATGTCGACGGGGCGTTGCGCAACCAAATATACATAATGGGCCAATTCAAGCTTGAACAAGGCCAGGCTATGCTGATCGATGTTGATCTGGGTGGTGCCGAGTATTTCATCGCGCCAATCACCAATCTTTGGGGAACCTCTAATCAGATCATCGCGCAAAACGGCAGTCTCAATCTGAGTCAGTCGGTTGGCAACCAGGACGGCAGTTATACTTTTGTCGTCTCGGTCGAGGATCCTGGAGTGCATAATTGGTTGAATCCAGATGGTATGCATGAAGGTATTTTGACGCTGCGTTGGGCTGAGTTTGCAAACGGCCGACCTGAAGACTCATTGCAGGCAAAGGCGAAGATTGTGAACTTGTTAGACATTGCTCAACACTTACCAGTATCACTACCCATTGTGAGCGAAGCCGAAAGGCAGCAACAGCATGCAGCGCGCGCGGAAAGCTATGCCTGGCGAATAGCTGAGAGTATGTGATATGAATTCCAAGCGACAAGTGTGGTTAATCACTGGCTGCTCCAGCGGCATAGGCAGGGATCTTGCGCTTGAAGCATTGGCCAGGGGCGCCAGGGTAGCGGTGTCTGCGAGAAACGTCGCTGCGGTGGCCGATATTGTTGAGCGTTTTCCGGATTCTGCAATTGGTGTCACTCTGGATGTGTGCAAACAATCTGATATTGATTCCGCTTTTACAGAGACGCTCGAGCGTTTCGGACAAATGGATGTGCTGGTTAACAATGCTGGTTACGGCTATTTGTCGGCGATAGAGGAGGGCGACAATGAGCAGATACGCAACATGTTCGAGACTAATTTTTTCGGCCTTCTCTCGATGACCCAGAAAGCACTTCCAGTTATGCGCATGCGCCGCAGTGGCTGCATTCTGAATATTTCATCGCAGGCTGGATTGATGGGCAATCCAGGCACAGGGTTCTACAGTAGTAGCAAATACGCAGTAGAGGGCCTAACAGAAGCGCTAAGCAAAGAGGTGACTCCGTTTGGTATCAAGGTGTGCTCAATTCAACCCGGACCCTTTCGCACAGATTGGGCTGGGCGTTCGATGCAGTTAAACAGCTCCGGTTTGACCGACTACGACGCGCATGTGAGTAGCCGCATCAGCATGATCAGTGAGATTGACGGCCACCAACCTGGAGATCCAAAAAGAGCGGCGGCGGTGATTGCCGACGTTGCGGAAATGGAAAACCCACCGGCGCAGCTGTTGTTGGGCAGCGTGGTTCTTGATACCTATAAGCAGAAGCTGACTGCACTTAGCGATCAAATCGACTACTATGAATCCATTACAAGGTCTGCAGATTATCCTCCCGACGAGATGTAACGGAAGCGTGACTAAATCGGCGTCTGTAGACGTTTGGCGTTAGACCAACATGGCGTGCAAACAAACGTCGGTAGGCGCTCTCATCGCTGTAACCGACCCGCACCACGATTTCGGTTAATGGCAAATCAGTGGCTTCCAGCAGTATTTTGCTTTTTTCTATGCGCATGCTTTGCGCTAACGCTTGCGGGCTAATGCTGATATCTTTGCGGAAACGTCGTATGAGTGTTCTGTTGCTCACACCCACGTGGTCTGCAATATCCTGTATACAGAAATCACTGGCCAAATGTTGATGTATCCAGCGCTCGGCCTTAGCTACAACAGAATCGGTAATTCGCTGGTTGGTCAAAATTGCGTAAGGCGACTGCATATCGCGATGGCTGTCCAGCACGAAGTACTTGGCCAGCAGCCGTGCATAATGACGCCCGGCCGATTTGGCAACAATTTCCAAACACAGGTCCTGAATAGCGCTGCCGGCACCCGCGGTTAGTACATTGCCACTCGCCTGCAGCATTGTTCGCTCATTAACATCAATGCTGGGGTAACGGCGCGAGAATTCGTCGGCCAAGTACCACGCAGTCGTGCATGCGCCTGCGGTAAGCAAGCCGGCTTCGGCCAGAGCAAACACTCCTGCACAATGGCTGGCCACCAAGCGGGTTTTATGGCTGTGCTCACCAAGCCAGTCGATAGCTGCTTTGTTCTGCCTGATGAAGCGATCGATCTCGACAGAGCTGGAAACAATAGGAGCGGCGACAACAACCATTGTGTCATCACTGATGCTGGCCAACGGCAGGTTTGCCTTAATGCGTGAACCGGAATTACTGATTACGAGGCCGTTTTCGGCCATGGTCTGTACCAAAAAGCGAGGGGTCGCGGAACTATTGGCGCCGCGAGCGATTCGGTTGCAGGCGAATAGCATATCCTGGGGGGTGGCAACCGCCGCGTTTGCGCTGCCATGCAGTGCCAAAATAACGATAGCTTGACTCATCTGGCCATATTCGCACCATTGAGGTGGTTATCGCCATCGATGCGTTTGGCAATAATGCCGGTGCAGCTTTGGCGATGTTCGCCATTTATTTGCAATTTACGTCATTCGCCAAACAGATCCAATAAGCGATCATCCACCCAGCTATGAAGCCGGTAATTCTTCAAAAAGCCGCAATGACCGCCACGATGGGTGATTTCAATGCTCAGGCGCCCGTCGCGAGAAGCCTGCTGAAGATCGCCAGCACTTACCACTGGGTCATCTGCCGCATGAATGATATGGGTAGGCACCTTAATGCGTGCTAAACGCTCGCCGGCCACCGAGTACGCTTTGAAATAATCAGTAAGCTGTTGGTAGGGGGTGTGATTGGGCACAAAGAAATTGTTGAGGTCATCCAGGCTTTTTGCACGCGCCAATTCGGCGCCAAAGTCCAATTGAGGAAAATGGGCCAACTTCTTGCGCAAAGATCGTTTCCACTTCTGTACGAAGTACCATGGGTACAGCCACATAGCTTTTGAGATAGTCGCCATTGCACTTTGCGGATTGATCACCGGGCATATAGCGACAATTGAGTCAAATTGCGCATTGCCCTGATTGTGTTCAGCCGAGACGCGCAGCGCAAAATTCCCACCCAGCGAAAAGCCACAAAGATAGTAGTGATCATGTGGGTAAAGTCGCTGAATTTCCGACATTGCATTGATTACCTCTGCGAGCCGCGCTGAGTGGAACAATTCCGCATTCAGATGGTGTGTATCCCCATGATCTCTCAGGTTTAATCTGAATACGTCGAAGCCTTCGGCGTATAGCGTGGCAGCAGCAGACAGCAAATAGGATGAGCTTTCATTACCTAGCCAGCCATGCAGCAAAATCACCAATTTATTGCCAGATTTTCCGCCATGAGGGGAGTAGAAACCTTGCAGGCGAACCTCATCACCACAATCAAGAATAACTTCCTGCGCACTGTCTGTTACGTTTCGTGCTCTGCGCGTAGACAAGTACTTTCTAGGTCCGGCACTGGCCAGTAGAGATTGAGCGTGAGTATTGCGCAATAGTCGCGGCGGAGAAAAATCTGTGTGGCTGGTTTGCAAAGGAAAGTCTTTAGTTGTTGTCATACAGGCGCGCATATTCGATTTTTGTGCACTTATCCTCAACCACATCCAGACCGGCGGCCTCGGCAATTGATCGCGCTTCGTCGTTGCGCAGGCCGAGTTGCAGCCAAAGGCATTTTGCATCAATTGCAACAGCTGAACGCGCTATGTCTGGCATCAGCTCAGATCGTCGAAAACAATCGACCATATCGATCTTCATGGGAACTGCCTCCAGTGAGTCGTAACAGGTTTCGCCTAGAATTTCGTCGCACATAGGGTTAACAGGAACAATTCTGAAACCGTGATGCTGTAGATACTCGCCCACAACATAGCTGTCGCGATGCGGTTTATTAGATAAGCCAACGATGGCAATAACACTGTTCTCGCCGAGTACTTTCCTCAGCAATAAATCTTCCGACACGATTACTTTCCTATTTGAGAGGTACTCTACAATGATTGCCGCAGTTCGAATTTCTGGATTTTACCTGTGGAGGTTTTCGGTAGCGGGCCAAAAACAACTTTTTTGGGTGCTTTAAAATGCGCCATGCGTTCACGGCAAAAATCAATGATATCTTGTTCGCTGGCGTCTTTGCCTTCGATCAAGCTGACAAAAGCACACGGGCTTTCACCCCATTTTTCATCAGGCATCGCGACAACGGCCGCTTCCATAACGGCAGGGTGTCTATACAAAGTGGCTTCAATTTCTATACTGGAAATATTTTCACCGCCTGAAATAATAATGTCTTTCGAGCGGTCTTTTATCTCAACATAACCGTCCGGGTGGCAAACGGCTAGATCGCCTGAATGAAAATAACCACCTTCGAAGGCTTTGTCCGTGGCAGCTGGATTATTCAGGTAGCCCTTCATAACAACGTTACCCTTGAACATAATCTCGCCTATGGTCTGACCGTCTTTCGGAACCGGTTCCATGGTGTCAGGGTCGAGTACAATCAGTTCCTCCAACATTGAATAGCGAACGCCCTGGCGTGCTTTCAATTCTGATAGCTGCTCACTGGGTAAGTCTTGCCATTCTTCCTGCCATGCGCACACAACAGCGGGTCCGTACACTTCGGTAAGACCATAGGTATGCGTTACATTAAAGCCAAGTGTTGCCATGGCATCGAGCACGCTGGGCGGTGGGGCTGACCCTGCAGTCATCACGTTCACAGCGTTTTCAATACCGTTTTTGATCGAGTTTTCCGCATTGGCCATCATATTCAGAACAATGGGCGCGCCGCATAAATGACTGACACTGTGTTCTCTTATGAGATTGAATATGTCTTCCGCAACAACGGCGCGCAAACACACATGGGTGCCGTTCAATGCAGCGATCGTCCACGGGAAACACCAGCCATTGCAGTGAAACATCGGCAGCGTCCACAAATAAACCGGGAAGGCTGTCATGTTCCAGGCGAGAATGTTCGACATGGTATTCAGGTGCGCGCCGCGGTGATGTGTCACCACGCCTTTGGGGTTGCCTGTTGTTCCTGACGTGTAACCTAGCGCTATTGCCTGCCATTCATCATCAGGCAGCTGCCAGTGGTAGTCTTCGTCACCCAGAGATATAAAATCTTCGTATTCCATCTCGCCAAGGAATTCACCGCCGTCACACGCCTCATCATTGACATCAATCACCATTGGCTTCTCGGTCAGTTGCTCCAGCGCAGCTTTAACAACAGGCGAAAATTCGCGGTCTGTAAACAAGATCTTTGCGCCACCGTGCTTAAGCATAAACGCAATGGCATCGGCATCGAGTCGAATGTTTAGCGCATTGATCACTGCTCCGGCCATGGGAATGGCATAACTTGCCTCCAGCATTGCGGGTACATTCGGCAACATCAAAGCGACCGTATCGTTAGCGCCTATGTCGTGCTTGCGAAGCGCTGATGCAAACTCTACACAGCGAATATACGTTTCCTGCCATGTGCGATGTTTATTGCCGTATATTTGCGCAATTCTGTGTGGATAAACTTCGGCGGCGCGCTTAACAAAGCTTATTGGTGTGAGTGGTGAGTAGTTTGCGGGGTTCTTGGACAGGCCATTAGGAGTCGAGGGCTGAAGATTGTTAGTCACGGCTGTTATTCTGGTATAAATTGCGTTCCAATTCTAACTTTGTTTAGTTGCTAGGTCATCCATTGCAGCGGCAACAGTATCGCTGTTGCCGCCGTATTTCATGCGATAAATCATCTTGAACATGATGCCAGATTGCTAACCTAGAACGCGTACATTAGCTGGAAGCTTGCGACTGGATACAAGTCGTAGTCTTCTATATCGGCCTCAAGTTCCAATTCTTCGCGCTCGACTTCCGCTATCAGCATTGGGTTGTCTGAAAAGCTGCCATCCACCGCAACAAGCTCCGCGTCACCACTGCCTTGAAACGCGACGCCTAGATCAAAAAGGAAGCCCCAGCCTCGATCTGCTGCACGCCCCCAACCCAGGCCCAGGTAGGGAGCAATCGAGTCGAATTTGATCTCGCCTTCCAAGCGCCCGACCTGCTCGCTCGTAAAACTCTGATCACCAATTTCAACCGTGCCGTCGAACGCCTTGCTAGCGGCATTGATTTTGTTGCCGTTAGAGATAGCGCCTGCTGATAACCGGAATCCATTGTGAAACGGATGCCAGTCTAGCTGTGCTGAAAAGCTACTCAGATCAAAGCCGTAGTCATAGTCAACGCCGTCCGTTTCACCATCGAAGTCGTAGTCTGCTGAGTTGTAGGACAAGCGAAGATTAATGTTCTCCGTTAGGCTCTGCGCCACAGTGATATTGAAACCCAAAGTGCCAACACCGCCACCAAACGTGGTTTCAGCGCGTGCGAAAAGCGGCGTAAAAAGAATGATAAAAAGAGCAATGCGAACCATGGTGACCTCCTTGTTAACCATGCTCTTAGGTATAGCTGAGCAAAACAGGGGTCTTAAGGTGTGGCGCGCAATAAATGGAATTATGATCAAAAAAACATCAATATTGTGAACCAGGGCACGTGTGACGCGCCCTATCGGTCGTGGCTGGTGTGCTTATACTGCGTAAATAAGACGTTCAAATCGTGTTTCTGGCTCAAAAGCCTGCCAATCATCTACCGGTGTTTGAAGTCGATCAAGAATGACCTGCACGACCAGAGGGCTAAACGCCATGCCAATGTGGCTTGCTGGCACGTGTATATTCTGCTGATTGGGGCCGCTGGCAGCACGCGATATCTGCCAGGCCACAATACTATCCGATTTGCTATAGATGGACGTTGAAGGCACTGGCAGTGGTTTGGCAATCAACGCCAGCTTTTGTTCGTTGTCACTGGCATCAATTTCCATGTCTGAGACCAACTCGTACAGTCTCCAGGCATTAGTTAGCTGCGGGCTGCCACTAATCGGACTTCCCAGCGTAATTACCTGATTGATTTTCTCAGGCATCAAGTGTGCCGCCAGACGGGCATACAAGCCACCAAGACTCCAACCGACAAGACTGACCTTCTGCTTACCATTTTCCAGGTGTACGGCATCGATTAAATCGGCTATTTCTCCTTCAAGATCTTCCGCACGACTCGGACCCAGGTTGGTGCCATGGCCCCAGCCATAGCTCTTGTAACCAGCGTCGTTTAGTAAACGTCGCAATGGACCAGTTGAGCGATCAGATGCGAATAAGCCAGGGAAAACGATAATGGGGTGCCCATCGCCCTCAGCACCTTCTAATAGCTTCGAGCGGTACACGCTCAGCGAGAGAGCTTCTGTAGCGCAACGTCCGAGCTCTAAGCCGGCCAACCAAATTGGCGGTGGTGTGCTGGGCTCACTATTTCTGAAGTAACTGAAAGGCATATCCATTTCTCCAGCATAGGTCGTTCGCGGCTACAGTTATAGGTGATTAGCGGACATGTTAACCCCTGTTACAAGTTATCCGCCGGACGGTAGCGCTGTGCTATCATCACCCTGATTTTCCATGATCATTTTTAATAAAGAGGACTAAAAACATGGGCTTATTTGATTTTGTTAAAGAAGCGGGTGAGAAGTTTTTTGGCGATGAAGAACCAGAAGCTTCCGCAAGTGGTACTGTAGCAGTCTCTCAGGAGCGCATTGAGGCGCGTCGGGCTGAGAGTATTGAGAGAAAAATTGCTGAGGCCGGAATTGAGGTATCTGGGCTGGAGGTGTCGGTTGCGGACGAAACCGCTACACTACGTGGTACCGTGGCCTCACAGGAAGCCAGTGAAAAAGCAACGCTGTGTGCGGGTAACCAGTTTGGTGTGTCTACCGTTGATTGCCAACTTGACGTTGAGAACCCGGAACCTGAAGCGTCGTTCTACACTGTGCAATCTGGCGACTCCCTTTCAAAAATTGCCAAGGCACAATACGGTGACCCAATGAAGTACACCGCCATATTCGAAGCTAATCAGCCCATGCTGACAGATCCGGACAAAATTTACCCAGGCCAAGTTCTGCGTATACCGGCGCTTAGCGCCTGAATGTGAAACACCGGCTAAAGATTCCGCGTTGAAACCGTTTCTGCGCGGAGTTTAGCCGCCTGCCAACTTTACTTTGAAACCGCGTTTTTCAAGCTCCGATTTCACTACCTGGCGCTGGTCGCCCTGAATCTCTACAACGCTTTGTTTCACTGAGCCACCCACACCACATTTCTTTTTCAGAGCTTTCGCCAGACTTTTAAGTTCATCATCTGGCAGTGCCAAGCCATCTATAAGCGTTACGCCGGCGCCTTTTCGCCCCTTTGTTTCGCGGCGTATATAGACAAATTTTGATGTCTTGCCTGATTCTGCTGAGCCTTGCCCTGAATGTCTGCAGTTGCAGTCAGCTATGGCGCGCAGGCATTCGGGGCATATTCTGCCAAGGTCGCTTGAGTAGACCAGGCGCTTCTTATCAGGCATAAGCTTCCATCCCCTAGAAGTGAGGAGGGCGCTGTTGCTCTGCTGATTCCCCAACTGACTGTTGCCCCAGCAATTCGCGAACGTGATCGACAAGCTCATTGTTTTGTCGTTCCAGATGCGATAAACGTCTTTCCTGTTCGTAGCACAAAGTATTCAGAGCGTGCAGCATGTCTTCCTGGAAACTGATCCGCGTTTCCAGGTCGATGAGAGTAGTGTTGTTGGTCATAATGTGTTGCAGTGCGGGTAGGTATTGCTCAAATGCGGTCTAATCGGCGGTCAAAAGCGCAAAAATGCCAGAAAACTCTCTCGGCTGACCGTTTCTATCCGCATAGAATACCATCAAGCGGTGGGAGTTAGCGGTCTCATCCAGGTTATTCTTTTAGGAACTCGCTTGAGGCTTGCGCCGAACGGTTTGCTGATTAATCAGCGTTCGCTGCAAGCCTTTTTTATTGGGTGCTTCAGACAATGGATGACAAACAGCAGCAGGAAATTGAGGCAATGGTATTCCGCCGACTGCTTGAGCATTTAGATGAGCGCACGGATGTGCAAAATATCGATATCATGAATCTCGCCGGATTTTGCAGAAACTGCCTGGCCAAGTGGTACATGGACGCGGCGGAGGAAACCTCAGCGCACGTCGATTACGAGCGGGCCAGAGAGATTGTGTACGGAATGCCGTACAGTGAGTGGAAAAAGCAATACCAAACGCCACTTTAACTGGCTCTTATAACACGGCACCATTGGGTAAGTAGCGATTTCGGGTATGTGATTTTATCCATAAAACCTGTTCTTTTTGCAGGGCTTCGCCCCGCGTTTTCAGTAATTTATTCAGCGAGATCACTGGTGAATTTGGGCCAGCTTCGCAGTCGTTGAATGCCATTTCCGCCACAGTCAAAAAACGCATGAGGTGATAAATGTGCGCGCTGCTTAATGCGTTCACCGCCTGCAACCACTGCTCTTCGGATTGTCGCATTGCCGTTGCCAATCGGCTTTGCTCGGCTAAAGCAAAAACCTCGTCCAGGTTTTCAAGTCTGTTTTCGAAGCTTGCCGCAATTGCCCGTTCAAGAAATTCAGAACTCAGTACCTCGCGTTCTTGTTGTTGGTTTTTATCGGGTTCCCAGGTGCCTATTGTCATAGCGCTAAAAAGTTGGTCTACAAAGTACGCTAAGTGTAAACGCTATCGTTGCAATCGGCACAGCGGCATTATTCCGCTTAACAATGTTTCCAATTGTAAACCGCATTGATTCGGCCCATTGATTGGCATAGGCTTGCCACCTGAAACCTTTAGCCGGCCTAAACCCCGGGGGCCAGAGGCGTTAAAATTAAGATTATGGAGACTTGTATGATCAATAAACAAAAACGTCCTGCCATTAGGTCGGTTGTCGCGTCCCTTGCTGCCATGTTTATCAGCATGTCTGTTTGGGCCGCCGATGCGGCGATACAGTCTACCTTATTAGACCCTGTTTTGAAGCGTTTGAATGCAGCGGCCACGGCACGAATGAATGTGATGGTGCCCGACAGCTACGACCGTGCCGAAAAATACTACCAGCGAGCCAAGGACAAACTAGAGAAGGGCAAAACCCTGAAATCAGTTGAAGACGATCTTGCTGAAGCATCGGACGCGCTGGCTTCCTTGGAAGGCAAAGCAGCGCAGGCTGAATTAACGCTAAAGAAAGGCATGACTGCTCGCGATGACGCGTTGGCGGTCAAAGGGAACGAAATAAATCCCAAGGCCTGGAACAAGGCCGAATCACAGTTTCGTAAAGCGGCCTCTATACTGGAGAGAGGTAACATAAAATCAACTGAATCCCGACTTGCTGATGCCATTGAGTTGTATAGAGCCATTGAGCTGGCGGCGATCAAAACTAACTATCTAGCAGATACCGCGACGCTTATCGTGGCGGCTAAAGACGACCGTGTTGATCGCTATGCGCCGAAAACAGTGGCCAAGGCTGAGCAGTTGTTGGCTGAAGCCTCATCTGCGCTTAGCACTGATCGCTACGACAGTGATCGCCCCAGAAGTCTTGCCCGCGATTCGGATTATGAAGCACGTCATGCACGCTACATAGGTAAAGAAGCTGAAGCAATAGATGATGACGACAAGACCGTAGAAGATTTGCTGCTTGAGTGGGAGCAACCGTTTCGCCGAATGGCGGGTGAACTTGATATTGTGATTGATCAATCCTCTGGTTACGCTAAGCCTACTGAAGACATTCTAACGGCCATACAGTATCTCAAAGACGAAATCAGAGATCTTGGTCTTCAACTGAGCGATAAAGATCAGCAGATTGTATTGTTGCAGGGAAAGGCGGCTGAAGGCGCTGATCTTGCTGAACAAATTAAGCGCCAAGACGCTAGACGAGCGCAGTTTGCTAGCATCGAGCAGTTGTTTGCACCCGGCGAGGCTCGTGTTTCTCGCCAGGGCGATAACATCACCTTGAGGCTCATAGGCTTATCGTTTGACAGCGGCAAAGCGGTTATCAATTCTGATGCCTTCTCGCTACTGAGCAAAGTCCAACAGGCGGTCAATATCTTCCCGCAGAGTGCCATTGATATTGAAGGCCACACCGACTCTTTCGGTGGCGACGACGCTAACCTGGTATTGTCACAAGAACGGGCTGAATCTGTGAGAGCCTACTTGCTGGCGAACATGCAAAATCTAAACCCAGTCAACGTGAATGCTTATGGTTACGGCGAGGGTAAACCGATTGCGAATAACGAGTCGCAGGAAGGCCGTGCTAGAAACCGTCGAATTGACCTGGTGATTAAGCCAAGCTAGTACCCCGACACAGCAACCCGCAGCCGCGTCGCCTAAAGCGCCTACTGTTGGTGCAGTGCTTGTAAAGGACTAAGGCCATTCACTGCGCAATGCGCCTTGCTGCAGAAAGCCACCAGAGCGCTGAATCGGTCAAAATCTCTGTGTCCGGGTACTAGCACAGCGATTCATAGCGAATGGCGATCACAGAGTAGTGATGAATGTGTTCGCCGATATTCACTGATACTTCATCGTCTGTGCGTTTACCTATCAGTGCTCTTGCTAGGGGCGAATCCATGCTGAGGTAACCCTGGCTTAGATCAAACTCGTCTGGGCCAACTATCCGCAGCTCTTTTTCCTCGCCGGAATCGGTTTCCAGTGTTACCCACGCTCCGAAGAAAATTCTACTCTGATCGTCGGGCGCCCGATCAACCACTTGCACCTCATCCAGACGTTTGCCAAGAAACCGTACTCTGCGATCAATCTCAGCGAGACGGCGTTTGCCATAGATGTAGTCGCCGTTTTCAGAACGGTCACCTTGCTTGGCCGCCTCAGATACCGCGGCGGTGACTACCGGCCGTTCAACTTTCCAGAGTTGGTGTAACTCGGATCTCAGGGCTTTTTCACCCGCCGCTGTGATGTACGCCGAGCCCCTAGGCATTGGTTTTCGATATCGACCCATGTGAATATTATAGCTATGTGATGCATCCCTGGCAGGGTTGCTTCGGCGGTAAAATAACAGCTTCAGTACAGGAGATAGACTGTGTCCCTAAGGTTCAATTTATTGCGAGGTATTACGATCATAGCGCTTGTGCTGATCTTGCCCGCAGCAGCGCTGGGCTTGCAGTTAGCATCGAATGTTGAGCAGGGAGCGGTGTTGGTTGGACAACTGTCAGATGATGAACAAGCAGTGTATTTGGGTGATCAGTTATTGCCCTTGAGCAAGGATCGTCGTTTTATTGTGGGGTTGGACAGGGATCATGGAGATGAGCTGAAACTGACCGTTGTCGGATTGGATGGGCAAAGCAGTGACCATCGTTTTGCTGTGCGGGCTAGAGACTATCGAATTCAGCGCGTAGAGGGCATTGCGCGGAAAATCATGAACCCGAACGCAGATGATTTAAACAGAATACGCGCGGAGAGTGCTTTGGTGCGTGAGGCACGGGCGCAGCATTCAGCGCAAGAGAGCTACTTGCAACCGTTTGTGTGGCCAATAAAGGGTCCGATCACGGGTGTATATGGCAGCCAGCGCGTCTATAATGGCGTCCCCGGGCGTCCCCATTATGGTGTTGATGTGGCCGCACCTGTTGGCGCCAAAGTAAGGGCGCCGGCAGCCGGAACTGTCAGCCTGGTGCATGACAATATGTTTTATTCCGGTGGCACCTTGATTATTGATCATGGGCACGGTCTCAGCTCGTCCTTCCTGCATTTGAGCAAAATTCTGGTGGAGCCTGGCCAGCAGCTAACCGGCGGTGAACTGATTGCAGAAGTGGGTGCGACAGGGCGAGCCACCGGGCCGCATCTTGATTGGCGGATGAACTGGCGCGGTGCGCGGGTTGATCCGGAATTGTTAGTGCCGCCAATGATTCAGTCGCAAACCGATGCAGATTGAACCGATGTTGACGGCCGTTTTTTATTAGGAATTGTGTGTCGAGAGGACTTTATGCTGGACAAAAAGTTGTTGAGTATTCTGGTGTGCCCGGTCAGCAAAGCACCGCTTAGCTATGACCGGGAGAAACAAGAGTTGGTATGCAAAGCAAGCGGGCTTGCCTACCCGGTTCGTGATGGCATTCCTGTGATGTTGGAAGAAGAAGCGCGTGTATTGAGCGCTGATGAGAAATTGGCAAAGTAATGAGCATGAATAGCGCAGATATTCGCGAAGCTTTCCTTAGATATTTTGAGGAGCAGGGACACGAACGTGTTGCAAGTAGCTCGCTGGTGCCCGGTAATGATCCAACTCTGCTGTTTACCAATGCGGGCATGGTGCAGTTTAAAGATGTGTTTTTAGGCAGCGACCCACGCAGTTACAGCAGGGCGACCACCTCCCAACGTTGCGTGCGTGCTGGAGGCAAGCACAACGATCTGGAGAACGTCGGCTATACCGCGCGCCATCATACTTTTTTTGAGATGTTAGGAAACTTCAGCTTCGGTGACTACTTCAAACGCGAGGCGATTCAATTTGCGTGGCAGTTTCTCACTGAGACCTTGGGTCTTCCTGAAGAGAAGCTTTGGGTCACGGTGTATAAAGATGACCAGGAAGCTGAAGATATCTGGCTGAAAGAAATGGGGGTAAGCCCTCAGCGGTTTTCGCGCCTGGGGGAAAAGGACAATTTTTGGTCCATGGGTGATACCGGCCCTTGCGGACCGTGCAGCGAATTATTTTATGATCACGGCCCCGATGTGCCAGGTGGGCCGCCAGGCAGTCCAGATGAAGACGGAGACCGCTATATTGAGATCTGGAATCTGGTGTTTATGCAATTCAATCGTGCAGCAGACGGCGGCATGAGCCCCTTGCCCAAGCCTTCGGTCGATACCGGTATGGGGCTGGAGCGAATAGCGGCGGTGATGCAAGATGTGCACAGTAACTACGAGATCGATCTTTTTCGGGCGTTGCTACGTGCAGTAGCTGAAGGTTGCGGCGTGCAGGACAAGACCGATAATTCACTTAAAGTGATTGCTGATCACATACGGTCTTGTGCTTTTATGGTGCTTGATGGTGTTGTGCCGAGTAATGAAGGCCGCGGTTATGTATTAAGACGGATTCTGCGTCGTGCGATCAGACATGGCAACAAACTGGGTGCGACAGGTGCTTTCTTCCATAAGCTTGTGCCTGCCCTGGTGGAGCAGATGGGCGCTGCTTATCCTGAGCTATCCGAGCAGCAAGTGCACATTAGCTCAGTATTGGAAGCAGAAGAGGCGCAGTTCGCAAAAACCTTGGATCAGGGTATGCGGATTCTGGAACAAGATCTTGAGGCTATGTCTGGTACCGTTATCAGCGGTGAAACAGCGTTTCGTTTATACGATACCTTCGGTTTCCCAGTAGATCTAACGGCAGATATTGCTCGTGAGCGGGATCTAACGGTTGATATGGAAGCTTTTGAAGCGTGCATGGATAAGCAACGAATCATGGCCAAGGCAGCCGGCCAGTTTACGGTTGACTATGCGTCCGGTTTGCAGCTGGAGGGCGAAACCAAATTCACCGGTTACAAGCGGCTCGATCAGTCTGCTTGCGTTGCTGCGATCATTATCGGTGCTGACCAAGTGGAACAGTTGCAAGCAGGCGAAGAAGCAATATTGATTTTGGACACCACGCCATTTTATGCCGAAAGTGGCGGGCAGGTGGGTGACACCGGTTACTTGCAAGCAGAAGGAGTGCGTTTTCGAGTTAACAATACAAGCAAGCTGGGTACGCACCATGCACATCACGGTGAGCTTATAGATGGTAGCCTAGCGGTAGGCCAGCATATTGATGCTGTGGTTGACCGGCATCAGAGGGCTGCCACCGCAAGAAACCACTCGGCCACGCATCTCTTGCATGCCGCGCTGCGTAACGCCCTGGGAGATCATGTTACCCAGAAGGGATCTCTGGTGGATGCCGATCGTTTGCGCTTTGATTTTTCCAATAATGCAGCCCTCAGTGCTGAGGTGTTGCAGAGTATTGAAGACGAAGTAAACCTCGAAATTCGTAACAATAGCGAAGTTCAAACCGAGCTAATGCCGATTGGTCAGGCCATGGAAAAAGGCGCGATGGCGCTGTTTGGCGAAAAATATGGTGAGCAGGTCAGAGTGTTGACCATGGGTGGTGATTATTCGGTAGAGCTCTGTGGAGGCACGCACGTAAGTCGTACGGGTGACATTGGTCTTCTGCGTATCACCTCCGAATCAGGCATTTCGGCGGGTGTTCGTAGATTAGAAGCTGTGACCGGCGAGCGTGCTTTTGATCGAATGCGAGCAGCGGAACAACAACTAGAAGTATTGGCTGAGGTGTTAAAGACCGATGCTGATCATCTTAGTGAGCGGGCCAGGCAGTTACTGACTGAGCAAAAGCAGCTGCATAAGCAACTGGACCAGTTAAAGCTCAAGGTGGCCAGTTCCGCGGGCTCGGACCTTAGTCAGCAAGTTGAGAACATCGCTAACATTGCTGTTCTTGCGGCCTCCGTGCCGGCGGTAGACTCTCAATCTCCATCCGTGGGGGCCCAGGCGCCGTCCGTGGGGCTACCCGGGAAAACGCAGTCTTGCATGTGCGCATTCCCTCGGGGTGGGGGCGACGGACTACCGTCGCCGGACGTCCAGAACGGGGGAGTGGCCATGGCCGAGATCAACGGATTCGTCGAAGAGGGCTTCGGCGCCATCGCCGACGCCTTCCGTGCGAACTGGGAGCACGAGGGCGAGGTCGGAGCCGGCTTCAGCCTGGTTCACGATGGGAAGGTCGTCGCCGACCTCACCGGCGGTACCGCCGACGCCGATGGCCGCGCGTATGACGCCGACACGCTCCAGCTCGTCTTCTCGTCGACCAAGGGTGTCGCTGCGATCTGTCTCGCGATGCTGGTGCAGGCCGGCGAGCTCGACTACGACGCCCCGGTTGCGTCGATCTGGCCCGAGTTCGCAGCCGCGGGCAAGGGCGAGCTGCCGATCTCGTGGGCGATCAGCCACCGAGCCGGACTCGCGTCGGTCGACGACCCGCCGCCCCTCGACGAGGTCCTCGCCGTCACCCCGATCGTCGACGCCATCGCCGCCCAGGCACCGCTGTGGGATCTCGACGGGAGCCACGGCTACCACGCGATCACCTACGGCTGGATCGCCGCCGAGATCCTGCGCCGGGTCACCGGCACCCGGATGAACGACTGGCTCCAGACCAACGTCGTCGAGCCGCTCGGTGTCGAGTTCCACATGGGCCTGCCCGAGTCCGAGCACCACCGAGTGGCCCCCATCCGCAACGCGCCGCCTCCGAGCGATCCCGAGATGCTCGCGTTGATGATGTCGGTGATGGGCCCGGGCACCATGGGGGGCCGGGCGCTGTCGCTCGACGGGCGGTTCACCCTCGCGGGCGAGAACACGTTCAACCGCCCCGACGTGTGGGGGTCGGAGATCCCCGGTGCGGCCGGCATCACGAACGCCGCCAGCCTCGCCAAGATCTACGCCGCCACGATCGGGGAGGTCGACGGCGTCCGTCTGCTCGACGACGCCACGCGTGAACGGGCGACGACCTGTGTCACCCAGGGCGGCGACAAGAGCCTCGTGCTGGAGACCAAGTTCGGCATGGGCTTCATGCTTCCCGACGGCGTGTTGCCCCTCGCCGGGCCGCGTTCGTTCGGCCACTCCGGTGCCGGAGGTTCGCTCGGGTTCGCCGACCCCGACCTCGGGATCGGGTACGGCTATGTGATGAACCAGATGGCGGGCGGTCTGCTGGGTGATCCCCGCGCAATCCGCCTCACCGACGCGGTCAAGGCCTGCGTGGGCTGACATTCACGTCGGGCCGGCCGCTCAGTCGCGCTGGGTGCCGACCTTCAGTTCGTTGAACGGCACGTTCTTCGACACGTCGATGTCGCGTGGGAGTCCGAGCACACGGTCACCGATGATGTTGCGCTGGATCTCGTTGGTGCCGCCGGCGATGCCGCCCTGCAGCCCGGTCAGCGCCGTGCGGGCCCAGCCGCCGCCACTGTCGCCGTCCCACGCGACCGAGCCGGCACCGATGATCTCGAGCGAGAGATCGCGGGCGAAGCTCATGTTGTTGGTGCCGATGAGCTTGCCGAGCGAGCCGCCCGGGCCCGGCGTCTTGCCGGCCTTGAGTTCGGCCCGGGTCCGCATCGACACGAGCGACGCCGTGGTCTCCATGATGTAGAGCTTCATGAGGCGGTCGCGCACGACCGGGTCCTCGATCTTGCCGAGCTTCTGCGCCTGCTCGATGAGCTGGTCGGCCCGCTCGTGGCGCAGAAGCTCGGCAAGATCGAGGACCCGGTCGTGCGCGACCGCCTCATGAAGCTCTACATCATGGAGACCAAGGCGTCGCTCGTGTCGATGCGGACCCGGGCCGAACTCA